>NZ_FNFK01000012.1 GCF_900101165.1 Alkalibacterium thalassium
CCCGAATTGCTGTGACTCTAGCATTTCAATGCGTAGAGACAGAGTATGCGGAAGAAGAGCATCCTGCGCAATGGGTAAATTTATCTTTTTCTCGAGAGGCTGGCACTTTAAGCTAGACACGCAATTAATCTTAACCTTTACTAATTAATAAGAATAGAGGCCAAGACAGCGAATCTGTCTCAGCCTGTTTCAAGAGTACAGGTGAACGATCCCCTTATGACTCTTCTTCTGCTCCATTTGAATGTTGAGCATCTTCTGTTTCAGTTAATTTTTCAATGATCAGACTACTGATCCTTGATCCTTCCATCTTATCTACAGTCAGACGGAGCTGCTGTACTTCGATATAAGCCGACTCTTCTTCATCTGGAATACTGCCGTACTCTGTGATGAAATATCCTGCAATCGTGTCTACATCCTCAGAGTCGATGGTAGTGTCAAAGAACTCATTAAATTCATCAAGTGGAGTAGCTCCATCTACACTATAATGATTCTCGTCTATTTCTTCAATTAAATTGTTTGACTCATCATACTCATCATCAATTTCTCCAACGATTTCTTCCAGCAGATCTTCAAGAGTAACAATCCCGACAACACCACCATATTCATCGTTCAATATTGCCATCTGATTCTGTGTGCGTTTCATCTGAAAAATAAGATCGTCAATGTAAATCGTTTCAGGAACAAACAGCGGCTCGTTACTGATGGACTTTAAGTCGATCGAATAGAGGGGCTGGTTTTTCGATTCCTTAAGCAGATTCTTAACGTGAACTATGCCCAATATGTTGTCTTTGTCTTTAAAGTACAACGGGACCCGCGAATGAGGGGTTTCAAGCATTTCCTGAATATTCTCCTCGTTCGGATCATCATAATCAAGCATGAATGCATCCGTTCTTGGCACCATTACCTCGCGGGCGATTTTATTATCCAGTGACAGAACACCCTTCAGCATTGAAAACTCATCAATATCGATGACTTCATGCTGATGACTGTGTTCAAGAAATGATCGGAATTCGTCTCTGGTGATAGCTTTCTCGTTCATTTTGAAGTCAATAGGCAGGAAGCGTTTAAGGCCTCTCAAGATAAGATCCATCACCCATACAACAGGTCGCGTCACTGTACGCAGGACATAGACCATACCCGATAGTGCCATGGCTGTCTGGTCAGGATTCTGAACAGCAATCGCTTTTGGCAGCTTGTCTCCCAGAAGAATGACGATTGGAGTCATGATCAGAGAACTGAACAGGACTCCAGTAGCCAGATTCTCAGTAAATGGAAAATCTGCTGCTGTGAAAATCAGACTCACAAAGTAGACAGCTGCTCCACTGATCAGTAAAGATGAGAGCATCAGGCCCACCTGAATAGTAGTCAGAAAAGCATCCGCCTGATCCAATATTTTAAGGACGCGATTTGCTTTTTTATTGCCTTCTAAAGAACGCTCAATCATTTTATTTGGATTGATTGAAACAATTGCTATTTCAGCTGCAGACAGTATGCCGTGAACTGCAATCAGACTGATGATGATTATTATCGGCCCAATAAAGGGCTGTATACTCCAAGGGTCACTATTCATAACTTTCTCCTTTATTATTAAAAACCTTTCATACAAAAAACACAGTCAATATATCATATACACATCAGGGATACAACAAGTATTTCATCTTGTCACGGAACTGCCTTAATTGACGGCATAATCTGATATAGAGGGTTTGAGATTATCAAGGAATGTGTCAAACCGGTCAATGACATCTCCACTTCTCTGTCCTTCAAGAAAACCAACGAACGAGTAGGTCTGATCATCTGCATCAAACACATATAAAAAGCCGTTTGTATCGTTTCCTTCTTCTCCAGCGACTTCTGCTGTCCCTGTTTTTGCTCCTGTAGAGTGGCTCACATTCTGAAGTCCACGAGCTGTTCCATTAGGATGCATTACACTCTCTATCAGACCATCCCTTACAATACTGACAGATTCATCAGTGAACAGCTGATCACTATTTTCTCTCTGTTCATTTAACAGAACTGTCGGATAGGTCAGCCGCCCGTTGTTGACGACCGGTGAATAGAATACCAGCTGATGAATGAGGTTCATCAGGACTTGTCCCTGTCCATATGCTGTGTCAGCAAGAAGCGTTTCACCGTCAATGGTATCATTGTTAGCAAACTGTGCTGGTGTCATGTCAAAAGGAAGATCAAGGTTATCTCCAAAGGGGAGTTGATTTAGTGACTCAGTGAAGGCCTCTTCCCCCATATCCAGAGCTTCCATGGCAAAGTAAATGTTATCAGAATAAATTAGAGCTGTTGCGAGGTCGACATCGCTCACACTTTCACTGACTCTCGTAATGCTGTGATTTCCAAAACCTGGAAGATCAGGTGACCACTGCAGGCCTTCGATCCGGTTTGTTTCATCAGGATCGATTCCGCCGTCATCCAGAAGAATAAGAGAGGACAGGATTTTAAAGGTCGATCCGGGAGCGTATCGACTTGTATAGCGATTTACAAAAGGAGTATTTTCATCATCCATGTAGCCAGAAAATTCTTCAGCAGAAATACCTCTCGTGAAGGACTGCGGACTGTATGATGGTGCACTGACTAGAGCCAGCAGCTCACCTGTCAATGGATGCATAACCGCTCCTGCACCCGGTTCATTCTCAAATGAATCGAAGAGGTCTCTTTGAACATCACTGTCTATTGTCAGACGAACGGACTGTCCATTTTGTCGCTCGTTTTCTATGATGACTTCTTTTACTTCGTCACTGGCATCTACTATTGAAATCTTGCCTCCAGTATGTCCTCTGAGCTGAGAGTCAAAGACGGCTTCAAGGCCGGCTTTCCCTACGATCTGTCCGGATGCCAGGGTCGGATCTTCCTGAATGTCTTCAGCCGTCACTTCACCGATATAACCAACGAGGTGCGCAGCTGCTTCATTTAAAGGATAGACTCTTTCACTGGTACGCTGATACCTTACCCCAGTCACTTCCGGAGTCTCACCTTCCTCAACTACTGTGAACGGCACTAGACTTTCATCTGTCACCCATGCCTGATTCAGCAGGTTCTCAAGATGGTCGACACTGACATCGAATGTCTCGCTGATTATGTCGAGATTAGTCGCTCGCTGGTCCCCTTCTCCAAGAGATGCCGGATACAAGCCAGCCTGATAGACATCTCCTTCTCCAGCAAGAAGATTGCCATGCCGGTCATAGATCGATCCTCTATCAGGTTCTGTAAAGGACACACGTACGCTGTCCCCTTCTTCCATGCCGGGCAGTATAAGCGAGGGGGCCCACTCAAGTGTTATGTCGTCTTCCGTTTCCTTAATGACTGTCTCATATCTCAAGTCATCCAGACGCCCTAAGACGGTGTCCATGCGAAGCGTGTAAGTCAGTCTATACTGATCTGCTTCTTCATCTAGGAGAATCTCCTGATCCATAACAGCCAGATCATTTGCACCGATCCCCTGAAAAATCGTTTCATAGCGCTCGGCAAGTTCTTCTTCAGTATAATCAAATTCAGATACCGATTGAATTGATAATGTGGAAACAAAAGTATCAAAGTCGGATGCTGTTTTTGCTGTCAGGTAAGAGTCGACTGCAGCCTCCACGTCTTCCTGACGCTGTATCGCCCGCTGCTCTTCTCGCCAGTTTGTATAGACGATCCATCCTCCGACAGCCATAACGGTTCCGACTGCAATCCAGATCCATCGTCTGGTATTCCTGTTCTTTGGTGTTCTTCTGCTATTATTCAACTCAGCAACTCCTTCAAATCAGATTAGTTATTCTTCTTCAAATCGGTCTTTTTCTCTTTCTCTGTAATCCATCATCTTGCGGCTGAACAGCTCACCATTTGATGGTGGCGTATAGGTTATTGCATTAGCTCCGGCATCGATGGTTTCGAGGATACTTTCATTTGTCGGACCGCCTGTCGCAATGATCGGAATGTCCGGATAAGCTTCTCTTAATTTTCTTACTATCTTGCTTGTTTTTGACGCACCGGATACATTGATGATGTCCACTCCAGCCTTGATTTTCTCTTCAATGTCCGTATACTCAGATACAACTGTAAGTATGATTGGAATGTCGATCACTTCGTTGATTTTCTCAATCGTATCAGTCGGTGTCGGAGCATTGATGACGACCGCTTTACATCCATGAGACTCGGCAAAGAGAGCCATATTAGCTGATCGGATCCCTTGGGTAGTTCCACCGGCTATGCCTGCCATGACGGGTATGGTTGAAACAGATGTAATAGCTTCAATAATCGCCGGATGCGGTGTAAACGGATAGACTGCCATGATCGCATCAGCATCGTTGTTCATGATCAGGGCAATGTCTGTAGTGAACAGCAGAGCCTTGAATCGTTTCCCGTTGATCAGGATACCGCTCGATTTTCTGATGACTTCCGGTACTGCGATATAATCTTTGAATAAGTGCGTACGAACTTGCGGATATTTTTTGTCTGTCATAGTATTCCCTCTTTACTATATAATTTTAACGATCATACTGATCAAGATTGTATAATTCGACAATTTCTATCAGTTTGTCAGGATAGGTCGGATCGGTCGCATACCCTGATTTTTTCAGCGCATATGCAGCTTCTCTGTATGTGTCTGCTTCGATCACAGGCCTGTAGAGATCCGGGTTCCAGCTTGTACCCCCGGCAATAAGTTCCGCGTAATCCTCCACTGATTCCTGAAGTGAGTCGTAACTTCTGAATGAGGCCTGGATTTCTACCCAGTCATCTTCATACTCAAGTGTGGCATAAGCTGGCTGGCTTGAAGACCCTTTGATACCGAAATAATTCTGTTCGTTTAAAGCCAGTCCGCTTTGTCCCCAGTTTGATTCAACTATGGCCTGAGCAATGGTGATACTGGGCCAGATCCCGTGAGTTTCCTGCAGCGGCACAGCATATGCTGCCACTGTTTGAATAAACTCTGTTCTGTCTCCAGCAAATCCTTCGCTCTGTTCATCAGTCTGACTGCTCTCGATCGAAGAAGCTAGTAAAGCTAGAGTACCTGTAAAGGCCAGAATAATCAGAACCGACCGTTGAAGCAAACTGGTTCGCTTGCGTTTACTTTTTTTCTTTACCACAATCGCTTCTCCTTTATCTCATTCTGCTTCCAGATCCTGTTTTTCAGCAATCGAATACATAAGTCTCCATCACGTCGTGAGTTGGGCTTGTATCAAATTTACTGCCAATACTCGTCCCCTCAATACTTCCAGTTTATTTTACCATAAGTTGTTTTAAGTCGATAGTAAGTGCAGAAGATTGTCCTCCTCATTAAATGAATAGTTTGTTACACTATTATCATCAATGTGCAATCAGAAAGAAGGATAATTATGACTAAGATAAAATGGGGCATGATCGGATTAGGAGACATTGCTCACCAGTTCGCCCAGTCATTCGATACAGACAAAGCGGAACTTACGGCTGTAGCCTCGCGTACCTTACAGAAAGCCTTTGACTTTTCCAGTATGTACAAGGTCCCCAAAGCATACGGCAGCTACGAGCAGCTGGCTTATGACCCTGAAATAGATATTGTCTATCTGGCTACGCCCAACAGCCTGCACAAGGATAATATGATGATGCTTCTTAAAGCCAATAAACATATTTTGTGTGAGAAGGCCATCACGATGAATAAGAACGAACTCGACGATGTGCTGGCGCTGGCCGAAGAGAAGAATCTCATTGTAGCTGAGGCCATGACGATTTATCATATGCCAATTTTCTCTCAGCTGAAGGAACGCATTACTGGAGGAGAATTCGGTCCTTTGAAAATGGTTCATGCTTTCTTCGGCAGCCTGAAACCCAATGACCCGACAAACCGCTTCTTTAATCCTGATCTAGGCGGAGGCGCACTTCTTGATATTGGCGTCTATGCTCTTTCCTTCATGAGGTATTTCCTTTCCAGCCAGCCTGATGAACGTAGGACCACTGTCTCATTACATGACAGTGGTGTGGATGAGCGCAGTTCCTTCCAGTTCAGTAATAAAGAGGGTGAAATGAGTACAGTCTCACTCAGTTTCCGTTCCAAAATGCCAAAACAAGGTGTGATTGTATGCGAAGGAGCTTATATCACAGTCATGAATTATCCAAGAGCTGATTCAGCACTTATCACTTATTCAGATGGTCAGACGGAGGAAGTAACGGCCGGTGAGCATGGCCGGGCATTGACTTATGAAATAGAAAACCTTTCAGACACGTTATCGACTGGTAAAGATCTGACGTCGATCGACCTGACTAAGGATGTCAACGAACTGATGGACTGGGCAGCACGAGAATGGAAAATGGACTGGCTGATCAGCTGATCGTTAAGTAATTAAGATGGGGAATTCTCTCGAGAATTCCTCTTTTTATGCTTTAATTCCCGCTCGATCGATTCCTTCATTCGGGCGCTCGCTTTACTAACAGCTATTGCCTGTCCAACCATCTTTTCTAATCGAGTGGGCGATACTCTCGTGATTTATATCCTCCCACGCCTCTTTTCAATATGAGTGAGCAATAATACTTGCTTTTGTACCCGGTCACTTAGATGCTGTGGTGACTCGAGAAAACGAGTCTCTTTCTTAAATTATCTATTAATTATGGCTGCCGCTGCAGCCTTTATCTAACAAAAAACGGCGACAATACTGATCTGAAAACACATCGGAGTCTATCTGTTGAGACAGGGCAGTTATCCTCTTCCGTTTCAGAATAAAGTACTGTTGCCGTTCGTTATAAGCTTATTTTTTTAGCATTGCAGTTTTAATCAAGAATCCTAATGACTCAATGATTCACCTAAACCGATTCCAGTATCCTGTCGATCTTGTCCTTGAGCTCTTCCGTACGTATGAAACGCGCAATACGAAGCACTTCTTTTCCTTCAAGGAAAAGAAGTACAACAGGGACGGTAAAGACTATAAACTCTCCAGATAAGATGGGGAGCTTTTCTATATCGGCCTGAATAGACGTCAGGTCATTATAGCTATCGATCATCGGTCTAATCTGAGGCATCACTCCATGACAAACGGAACAATGTTCGCCGTAGAGGAAGACGAAAACCAGTTTTTCATTGTCAATCAGCTTCCTTAATTCTCCAACACTCTCGGCTTCTTTAAATCCATCCATAGCTTACCTCCCCCCACACTCAATAAACGTGTGCGCATCAGTCTTGTGTTTTGAGCGCTTCTACCATATCCACTCTTTTCAGCTTAAAGTGCATGACTAGCATGACCAAGCTTGAGAAGAAGAACATCAGCAGAAACGAGTACAGATAACTGGTTAAACTGATCTGTCTTGCGAAACGCATAATGTCGATTTCTGCAGTCTGCAGAACAAACCGGTGCATGATGAATCCTAGTCCGAAACCAGTAAGGATTCCTAAGACAGTGAGCACCAGATTCTCTCTATAGACATACATCGTCACTTCTTTATCAAAGAACCCGAGCACTTTAATGGTAGACAGTTCGCGTATCCGTTCAGAAACGTTGATGTTTGTCAGATTGTATAGGACAACAAAGGCCAGTGAAGCTGCGGAAACGATCAGGACAATGGTCACTACATCCAGACTATCCATCGAATCCTGGAACGCGTCTTCGATCGCGGCGGCGAATGCCACACCTTGAACAGCATCTTCAGCTGTCAGCTGCTGTCCCAGCTGATCGTCGTCGACTGCCTCTGTATCATACCTCAATAAGCGTGTATCGTATTCAGCTTCTTCTCCCATGAGTTCTTCATAGGCTGAAGGTGACAGATAAACATAATGTTGAACGTAGTGTTCAACTATTTCTTCAACTTCGATATCAAACACATCTGAATCATTAGTTTTTACAGTAATGATATCTCCGACATCAGCATTCAGCAGGTCGGCCAGTTTGTCAGTGATGATGGCTCCTTCTTCAGGTAAATCAAAGGTAACCGATTCATCATCCAGATCGCGAAGGTCAACAAACTCTTCCATCCGACCCGGTTCGCTTGGGACAAATAGATTGATATCGTGAGATTCCCCGTCTCTTTCTGCGTAGGCATTATCTTGACTGACGTGTAGGTGCCCTTCCAGCCCTTCTAAGGATTCAAGTGTCTCTATATACTCTTCGAGCTGAATTTCACTGGCATCAGTGTTCTCTGAGACAATAGCCTGGTACAGATTGATTTCTCCAAACTGTATCTCTCCGATATCTCCAATCGAGTCGGAAAGTCCATACCCAGTAAGAAGCAGTGCAGTTCCACCAGCCACTCCAAATAAAGTCATGAGCATGCGGCGCTTATATCTGAACAGATTTCTCGACGCAACCTTTTGAGTAAAGGTGAACCGATTCCAGATAAATGGCATGTATTCCAAGAAGATCCGTTTCCCTTTTTTAGGTGCTTTTGGCTTCAACAAGGCAGCTGCGTTGCTCCTCAATGATAGACGAACGGATACGAGTGTCGATAAACCTGTTGCAATGAGTGCACCTGTAATTGAAATGACGGCGTAACTCCAGTAGAACTGTGTATCTGCGGATGGCAGATTATACATTGAACTGTAGGCATCCATTACTACAGTTGGGAAGATCCAGTAACCTAGTAGCAGACCTATAATTCCACCTACAACTGTTGCGATAAAGGCATAAACGAAATACTTCATCGCAATAGGAAAGTTTCCATAACCTAAAGCTTTTAGTGTTCCAATCTGATTTCTTCCCTCATCGACCATTCTAGTCATTGTTGTGAGCGATATCAGTGCCGCAAGCAGGAAGAAGAAGACAGGAAAAATCTGCGCAATTGCTGTGATCCGTTCTGCATTTTCATCAAACTCTTCGTAGCCCTGAAAGGACGTCCGATCCTGTATAAAGTATTCCGGCTCTTCCAGATCAGCAAGTTCCTCTTCGGCTTCTGCCAGGTCTGCTTCTGCTTCTGCTATCTCTTCTTCTGCACTCTCCTGTTCTTCTTCGAACTCGGCAAGCCCCTCTTCATACTCTTCCTGTGCCTCTTCAAGCTCAACGCGGGCATCTTCCAATTCAGCACTCGCTTTCTGAATTTCAGTATCAAGCTCATTTTCTGCCTGTGCCAGTTCAGCCAGACCCTGCTGGATCTGTTCTTCCTGAGCATTAAGTTCAATGGAGGTCTGTGGATCTTCTATCTGAGCTGCTTCAAGCTGTTGTCTATTTGATTCCACTTCAGCAAGAGCGGACTGCAGCTGAGCACGCTGATCTTCGATTTCGCTTCTGGCGTCTACTTCTTCCTGCTCCAGTTCAGCAAGTCCTTCTTCGTAGTCTTCAAGCCCTTCTTCAATTTCAATTCGGGCGTCTTCCAGTTCCTGCTCGGCATTCTCCAGCTCCTGTCGCGCTTCCTCGATTTCATAATAGCCGTCACTGATTTCTTCTTCGATTTCCTCAACGAGTGCCTCATAGCGTTCGGAAGGACGATCTGCCAGCAATGCTTCGACTTCTTCTGTGCGCTCATCAATATACTGATTATAGTCTTCTGAATACACCTCATACTCGCGTGCGTTTTCAAAAAGTAAATAGGCATCTGTATGTACTTCCATATCAAACACTTCTTCAAGTACCAATGCGAATCCATCCAGAGAACCTGTCCCGACTTGGGTGTTGCCACGTTCCATCCGCTCAATATAGCGAGGATGATTGACAAATCCCACTACTTCGAAAGTTGTTTCAGAAAAATTTTCTTCATATTCGTCCGGTGTACCTTCTTCGATCTGAACTGTATCCCCGATTTTATAGTCGCCCACATAGCTGTTCGTGTTATCCAGTGCAATTTCATTGACCGTCTCCGGCAGTCTTCCTTCCACGACGAAAGGCTGATTGACTTCCTCATAATCATCAGGGAGGCCCATAATTTTTGATGACTGCCCGGACTTTTCAAACACCACATCCATGCTGTACGTAATTTGAACACGTGTGTCTTCTAGTGTTTCCAGCAGATCGATATCCTCATCTTCGAGCCCCATGGTTGAAAACACATGCAGATCGCTGAGCCGCTGGTCATCGAAATACTCATCGGCCGTATGGACCATGACTGGCCCCGTTGCACTCAAGCCAGCGAAAAAGGCAACGCCCAGCATAATGATGGCGAAAATAGACAGAAAGCGGGTCTTTGTCCGCCAGATTTCTCTTAAAGTGTCTTTCCAAACCGTTCTATATTTCATCTTATACCCTCATTTCTATTCGACATCTACTTACCACTCAATGCTTTCAACCGACTGAGGCTGTTCATTGATGGTGACTTCTCTGACTTTCGCATTATTGATGTCGATCACTCGATTAGCCATTGGAGCAATGGCACGATTATGAGTGATGACGACAACCGTTGCTCCATATTCTTCTTTTGAACGGCTGAGAAGGTCGAGAACTTTCTTTCCAGTTTCGTAGTCCAGTGCTCCGGTGGGTTCGTCACATAAAAGCAACTTAGGCTGCTTAGCTAGGGCCCGGGCAATAGCCACCCTCTGCTGTTCTCCTCCTGATAGCTGAGCCGGAAAGTTGTCCATCCGATGTTCCAGTCCGACACTTATGAGCACTTCCTCCGCATCAAGAGCATCAGGTGAGATCTCAGCTGCCAATTCAACATTCTCCTTCGCAGTCAGGTTAGGAATCAGATTGTAATTCTGAAAGATGAATCCGACATCGTTGCGCCTGTATTCAGTCAGTTGTTTCTGGTCGAAGCCCACAATATCGGTTCCGTCTATAATGACTTCTCCTCCATCTGCAGCATCCATCCCACCTAGAATATTCAGAACAGTTGTTTTTCCTGCACCACTAGGACCGACGATTACAGCAAATTCATTTTTTTCAATATCGAAAGTGATTTTGTCGTTTGCAATCACTTCTGTTTCTCCAGATTTGTATTTCTTTACTTCGTCTTTAACACTGATATAAGCGGTCATCACGATCTTCCTTTCTACATATGCCCTACTATTTTAGCATACCTATAGAGCCCTTCAGTATAAGTTAGCTTAAAGAACATAATTTTTCATGAAAAAAATCATAACTACATGGACCGTTCATTTTACCGTTAAGCCTCGATAATCACTTAGACTCAGCCTTTCCTGCACTACAAGAAAACGCCCTGCAGTTTATCCTCTCGGGTCAACCTGCAGAACGTCTACACTTATATAGTTAATTTAGTTTGTCCGTTCAAGCACAAACACTTTAAGATAGTGGCCCTCGGGATACGCTCTGCTGACGGCAAAGTCATCTGGCAGATCATGTTCATCCATCAGATACGCGTCTACTTGAAGCTCTTCCAGTGCATCGTTGACCATTTCAAAAAAGTCATCTCTACTGACGCTCCAGGCATTTGTAGAAGTAATGAGTACACCGTTCTGAGCCAGTACCTCTACTGCATCTTTTACGAGTTCAGTATAATCCTTATCTACGCTGAACGTTCGTTTTTTAGTTCTTGCAAAAGTTGGTGGATCAAGAACAATCAGATCAAAGCGCAGTTGATGCTTCTTGGCATAGTCAAAATAATCAAAAACATCCATTACTCGGATTTCATGATCATCCGGATTCAACCCATTCAATTCAAACTGTTCTCTAGTTCTTTCCTTACTTCTGTTTGCTACATCAACATTGACTGTTTTTGATGCACCTCCCATTGCGGCTGCGACTGAAAAGGCACCAGTATAACTGAAGGCGTTGAGTACTTTACGGCCCATACCCAGATCTTCCATGATTTTTCTTCTGACATTTCGCTGATCCAGGAAGATCCCTGTCATCCATCCTTCATCCAGGTAGACATTGTAGCGAACCCCATTCTCTAAAATAGTCATTGGCTCGTCTGCCTGTTTTCCGTCTACAAATTTTGACTTGAATGAAGCTGATGGGTAGCGCAGCTTTTCATAGATTCCCTTGTAGTCGGGCACAGCCATTCTGAATGCATCCAGAATCATGTCTCTATGCTGGTAAATCCCTTCGCTGTACCATGTAAAGACATAATACCCATCATAATAGTCCACCGTTATCCCACCGATTCCATCGCCTTCTCCATTAAAGAATCGGAAAGCAGTCGTCAGTTTATCTGCATAAAATGGGGTCCGTTTCTTACGTGCAATTCTGAACTGACGATCGAAAAAAGATATGTCAAGCTTATCAGTATCGTCTAGAGACAGTACCCATCCGGCAGTTTTTTTCTCGTCTCCAATATAGCCAAGCCCGACAAACTTGCGGGAGCTGTCTACCAGTCTCACAAAGTCGCCTTCTACAACTTGGTCCTTATCTTTGAAATCATAGTCTTCTAAAGCCGGATACCCTTTTTGTATCCGACTGGCTGCCAGTTTTTTTACTTGTAAATTCTTCATAATGTGCCCCTTTGATTTCTTTTTCATTGTTGCTTTCATTTTATAATTATACCATACATGATACTTACAGTTTAATCGAGAAGAAAAGAAGAGAGACAAACAGTCTGTTCATCTCTCTTCTTATCATTCTTCATTCTATTAGTTCCTGATTCTTTCCATCAGTCCAGGTTTCGGACGATAGATATAATCCATCTTTTCTCTGATTTCAGGAGCATCTGTTTCATAAAGTTCAAGTGTGGAATGACCGTCGTTCTTCTCAATTACACTCGTATGTTTTTCTGGATGGTTCTGAAGAATGTCCATCTGATTGGAATACGTATAATCCAATGGTTCAAGTTGTGTCAGACTTTCCGGCTGATAGAATCTGAGCAAGTCCATGGACATCAGTCTGTCCGAATGATTCATTTCCATTCGAGCACGGTCTCGTTCTGCGAGAAGTTCAAGACGTTCTGCTTCAGTAAACTGCTCGGATAATTCTTCCCCAGTCTGGTTGTCGTAGATCCGGTCAGAAATGAAGGTGTAGTCAGTTGTGATCACTCGTCCATTCCTCAACGGTACGCTGCTGTCATGTCCCGGAGAGAGTAGATCCTGTCCCATAAACAGATAATCATCCGTTTCTATACCAAGAAGATGGAGCAGGGTTGGCAGCACATCAATCTGCCCGCTCGGCATGTCGAACACTTCCCCTTCATCCATTCCAGGAATGTGAAGTATAAACGGAACCTTCTGCATCTCGGCATTCTGAAATTCTCCCCACTCTTCAGGATCTTTTCCAATAAGTGGAGCCACGTGAGGGTTTCTCATATTGGAAATACCGTAGTGATCCCCATACATGACAAAAATAGAGTTTTCATATAACCCTGTTTTTTTCAGATAAGTGAAAAATTCCTCCATCGCTTCGTCAGCATAATTAGCAGTGGCAAAGAAGTCATTCACTGTAGAATCATCTGTCTGTGCAATCGGAAACCCAGAATTCTGGTCGTCCAGAGGATACGGGAAATGGTGTGTGACTGTAAGAAACTTGGTGTAGAATGGCTGTGGAAGCTGCTCAAGATACTCAACAGAATCTCTGAAGAACAGCTTGTCTTTCAATCCATACTCAAGCGCCCGATCTCCTGACAGATCATAAAATGCGGCATCAAAAAAATAATCATAACCGAACTGCCGATAAGTATCTGAACGATTCCAGAAAGAACCGACATTGCCGTGAAAGGCTGCTGATGTATAATTAGCTTTACTTTTCAGTATCCCCGGTGTTGCATGAAATGTATTGGATGACCCAAGAGTCTGAAATGCACTGCCCTGAGGAAGTCCATATAGAGACGTTTCAGTGAGAATTTCAGCATCTGAAGATTTTCCTTGTCCAGTCTGATGATAGAAATTACTGAAGCTGAAGGACTCTTCACTATTATAAAGACTGTTTACAAAAGGCATGACTTCGTGTGTCTCGCCGTTTTCATCTTCCAGCTCATAATCGATCAGAAACTGCTGAATACTTTCCATAGCGATCACAATGACATTACGGCCTTCTGCCATTCCAAAATATTGAGGATTGGGTTCAGCACGGTTAGCTTTTGCATAACTGACGATTTCTTCAAGATGAGATTCGTCAGCGCTGGCTTTAATATGAGAATTCTTAGCTGTTTGATAGACATCGTATCCTGTAAAAAAGTTGATTCCCAAATATTTAACAATATAATTCCGGTCAAATGTCCGTGTAAGCAGCTGCGGTCGACTGATTTCTGCCAGCAGCAGGTTCCCGACGAGCATAAGAATACCTAAGAGAAGTGTACCAGCTGCTTTCCTGCTGATATCCAGTCTGCTTCCAATTAATGACTGGCCCTTTTTAACCTTATACATCAAAGCCAAAAAGACTATAACATCGATCCAGTACAAAACATCCCAAGGCCTCATCATGGCTATCGTGGACGCTATCAGTGCACCGGATACGTTGTTGGATCCTACTAAAATGTTCATTGTCAGAAAGTCAGTAAACTCTCTGTAGTATAAAATATTTGAATAGAGAAGCAGCGTAGCCGCCAGCAGAATCCCCATCAGTATCCAGGTACGACGTTTCTTGTTTTTGCTGAAAAGTGCCACAGAAAAGAGAATGATACCCAGCCCTAAAGGGTTGATCAGTAAAATGACATGCTGAAGCCACCCAGTTACCCCCAGTTCAAATTCAATTAGGTAGGCAACATAAGTTTTCAGCCAGAATAGAACGATAAGTACACTGAATAGATCAGTTTGTTTCATGAAGATTTGTTTTATTTTAGACATATAAGTCCCTTCTTTATCTCTGTTAGACATGACGGCCCGTTAGTACAAATTTAATTCAGTACTTAACACGCCTCTTTCAACTAATAAATATAGACCAAAAAATCAGACCTGTAAAGAACTTTACATGAAAATGAACGATCTTTTAACTCCATCCACCATACAAGCCCTTACAGGTCAGATATTCTCAAGATTTAATGAATTTCTCAAAAGTTTTTCTCATTCTTCTTCACTATACCCTTCCTCTTTATCAGGAAAGTGAACTGTGAAGATGGTTCCTTCGCCTGGTTGACTTTCAACATCTATGCTAGCCTGATGAAGCTGGACAAGCTGCTGAACAATAGCAAGTCCCAGACCAGACTCTCCATACTTCGTATTGACTCTTGAAGAATCCGCTTTGAAGTACCGTTCCCAGATAAAGCGCAGCTCTTCCTCAGACATGCCTATCCCGGTATCCTCTATGCTGATACTGACTCCTTCGTCAGTTTTTGTTCCACTGACAATAATCGTTCCTTCACTAGTAAACTGCATGGCATTCTTTATGAGGTTCACCAGTATCTGCTTCAGCCGGTCGTAGTCCGAATATACAAAAAGTCCTTCAACATCTTTTATTATCAGTGTGTTAGTTGATTCCACAACTATCTCTTTCATCTGTTCCTTAATTTCCTCAAGTATATCACCAAGAGGCACATAATGCTTATTCAGAACAATCCGATTGGAACGGATATTTTCATAATCCATGTTTTCATTGACCAGTCTGATCAGACGGCGTGTCTCCTTGCGCATCAGCTGAATACTTCTCAGTTTCTGCTGTTCAGGAATAACCCCATACTCGAGTCCTTCCAGCAGGCCATTGATTGTAGTCAAGGGGGTCCTCATCTCATGAGCCGCATCCTGCATAAATGTCTTCCTTCGCTCCTCCTGGCGATTCACTTCTTCCTGGGATAACTTGAGCGCGCTGACCATACGATTGAAATCTCTTGAGAGATAGTCGATTTCGTCTCTTTCCTTATGGCCCAAACGTATACTGTACTCGCCTTCAGCTACTTGATGTGCTGCTTTTCTTAATCGGTTTACCCTCTTAACCTGATTATGAGCGAAGATAAAGCTCATCAGTACAGCTAATATTGTTGAAATCAGAAATGCCTGAAAGAGGTTCCCTTCCAGTTCTTCCATTTGTTCATCAATATGACTGACCGGTGCACTAACTGTAACAAAACCAGAATAGTCTCCCTGCTGATTGTCAAAATAAGGAAGATAGATCAGAGCCGTTTCACGTGGGTTTCCCAGCATGTCTTCCTGATTTGTAGTCAGCGACAGACGCTCACCTCTGCGCAGCCGGTCTATTTCTTCGGGAACCACTCTCGCCTCCATATCGGGAGGAAGCTCTGGAAAAATTAGAGAGCCTGTCTCGTCAAAGACAAAAAACGATACCCCCTGAGCATAAAGGAGCTCCTGAATGGTACTGAGGTCATCGCCGTCCAGCGATTCATCTGTAATCGATTCAGCATAACGAAATAAGCGAGTCTCGATGCTTTTCACCGCAGTATTCCGTCCAAAATGAACAAGTGACACTACCGTCACAGTCATTAAAATAATGATAACTGCCAGAAAACCAAGAAAAAGCTGGTAGAAGTACGGCAGTTTCATCTTAATCGATCGATCCCGTATCATCAAATTTATATCCCACTCCCCATACAGTCTGAATTACCTGGGGACCATTCTCCGACAGTTTCTGACGTAATTTTTTTATATGTGCATCAACTGTCCGCTCATCTCCGAAGTATTCATAATCCCATACCAGCTGAAGAAGCTGCTCACGCGAAAAAACTCGTCTTGGGCTGTTGGCTAAAGTGTAAAGCAAGTCAAATTCTTTAGGTGTCAGATTATCCAGAGCTTGATTGTATAGTAGAACTTCTCTAGTCGTCCGGTCCATTTTCAAGTGCTCTGTTTCTATTTCATATTCAGCATTGGCTGAATCGGAGGCATTCACATTGGCTCTGCGCAGAAGCGACTTAATGCGTGCGACGAGAGTAAGCGGACTGAACGGTTTAGTGACATAGTCATCCGCCCCAACTTCAAGACCGATCACTTCATCACTTTCCGAGTCCTTGGCAGTCAGCATAATTACAGGAACTGTCCTGGACTGTTTTCTTATTTCTCTGCAAATTGTTATGCCGTCCATTTCAGGCAGCATGAGATCAAGAACGACAAGATCATAGCTGTTTTCATTCTCCTGAAATAGTGAAAGTCCTTCTTTACCGTTATGAGCAAAGGTAGCCTCCCATTCTTCTTTTAGAAAAAACATTTCGATCATTTCACAGACTGATTCATTGTCTTCAACCATTAAAATATGCATAACAATCCTTCTTTCTATAATACGTGCTCCTGTTATTATACCTACCATAGTTGAATTTTCTATGTAAATCAATGTAAATAGTGAAGAATTTCCTTGTATGACATGCCCGGCGTCAAATTTGGTTCATATCACCTACTGCTGTTTAGACAGCAGAAACCGGTAGGATGACTTAGTCATCCTGCCGGTTTCTTTTCAAGTGATTCAGCTGGGGTTAGCAGCAACTTTGTCGGGGCTCTTTTTCTGGAGAAACTCCAGATCTTCGACAAGCATTTCAACGACATATCTCATATCTTCTGATTCTGTTTTATAAGACCTGGACTGCATCCGCCCCGTCAGTCCAATAAGATCTCCTTTTGAACAATACTCTTCAAGGAGTTCGGCTCGCTTTCCCCAGGCAACAAAAGGAATAAAGTCCGCATCACTGCTTCCATCTTTCTTGTAGGTCTTTCTTACAGCTAAGGTATTACTGGTGACAAGCCGTCCTTCCCCAATATCTTTCAACTCTATATCCTTGGTCAGCCTTCCTATCAATGAAATGGCGTTCATGTTTTTTCCTCTCTTCTAATTAAAGTAGAAAGATTTCTCTTTCCCTACTATTACATATTGTTAAAAGAATCAGAAAGTCACGAAAAAAAAGACGCTTATCCGAAGATAAACGTCAAAACAGCTAAAAATCAGAATATAAAGTCCAATACATGCTGCCAAAGTTCCGGATTAAAAACATCCATAGGATCCCCAGCTCCTCCAATGACGCTGTATCCTAACATTGCTCCTCCTATAAAAGCTGCTGCTATAAGCAATAGAACAACTAGAACTTTTATTACATAAAATGCTATGTCTTTTAAGATTGTTTTCCACGTCATCAGCGAACACTCCAATACTCACATTCCAGACTTATCGACTTACTATATTTAATACAGTTTATTTCTCTGCTTAAGGTTTTCAAGAAGTATTCCTGTTCCAAGAGCTACACTATCCAATGGATCTTCCGCCTTGAACACTGGCACTTTCAATTCTTCAGCGAAAAGCAGTTCAATGCCGTCAAGCATGGCTCCGCCACCGGTGAGAATAATGCCCCGGTCGATAATGTCAGCTGAAAGTTCAGGTGGGGTCTGTTCCAGAACAGATTTTGCCTGCTCGACAACGACGGCCATGGATTCTTTCGTAGCTTCCATAACTTCCAGTGATGATATCGTAATCGTTCTAGGAAGACCAGTGACCATGTCACGTCCTCTGACATCCATTTCGTCATTGCGACCATGATCGAATATGACGCCTATTTCCTTCTTAACAGTCTCTGCCGTACGTTCCCCAATCAGAAGATTGTGCTTCTTCTTGATATACTGAGTAATATCGTTGTCCAGAGTATCTCCGGCAATTTTTACGGAACGGCTGGTTACTATGCCGCCCATAGAAAGGACTGCAATATCACTTGTTCCACCACCGATATCGATGACCATGTTGCCGCTCGGCTGGAAAATATCCATTCCTGCACCAATAGCCGCAACTTTAGGCTCTTCTTCAAGATAGACATTCTTTCCGCCGCTCTTTTCCGCTACTTCGATGATCGCTTTTTGTTCAATTGCTGTAATGTTAGTTGGGCAGCAGATCAGGATATTCGGTTTTGATAGAAACCCTTTCACATTCAGTTTATCAATAAAATATGTCAGCATGGCTTCTGTTATATCGAAGTCTGCAATCACTCCACCCTGCAGGGGGCGGATTGCTCTAATGTTTCCCGGTGTACGTCCGACCATCATATAAGCGTCTTCTCCCACCGCGAGTACTTCATTCGTTTTTGTATCCAGAGCGACCACTGAGGGTTCGTTCAGGACGATTCCTTTTCCTTTAACATGCACCAGCACATTTGCTGTTCCTAAGTCGATGCCAATATCTCTAGCCATCGTTTGTCTCCTCTCAACTGTCAGTTACTGTATTACAATGCGAGATTCTTTAAAAATGTTTTCACTCTATCTATGATACTTAAAGTAGAAAAAAAGAGCAACCATAAATTGGGAAAATTCTGCGTAGTAAATAAAAGGTAGTAAATAAAAGTAATATAAGAAACACATTATACTTATTCATTCTGGATAAGTATTCTCCATACTGCCTGCTGGAGAAGTCGAGCAGCCTGGACAGAAAGATGTACTTCCACTTTACAGACTACAAAAACGGACAGCACAATGGCTGCCCGTTTAATTATTCCACTATCATGGCTCAGCTTGCTGAGATTCTCTTATTTTTTTCTGAAACAGTTTCCTGATCAGATACTCTTTCCAGATCAGCACCCAGTTTCTGCATTTTAGCGTGGAAATTAGAGTACCCTCTGTCCAGATGGCTTAAGTTTGTCACTTGAGTATAGCCTTTTGCAATAAGTCCGGCAAGAACCAGGGCTGCAGAGGCTCTCAGATCACTTGAAGCCACTTCCGCTCCTTGTAGTTCTTGTCCACCGTGAATGATCAGGCTCTGGCTGTCGACTTTGAAAGATGCATTCATTTTTCTCAGTTCTTCCATGTGCATGTATCTATTCTCGAAGACTGTTTCTCTCATGATGCTTGTGCCTTCAGCTGCCAGCTGAGCAATAGTCATTGGAGACTGCAGATCCGTAGGGAAGCCAGGATGAGGCATCGTCTTGACATCAGTTGGTTTAAGCTTGTCCGGACCGATCACGCGCAAACCTTCAGATGATTCGACAAAAGTTACACCCATTTCTTTCAATTTTGAAATAAGGGGTTTGTTGTGTTCGGAGACACAGTCTTTAATCAAGATATCTCCTTGAGTAACCGCAGCTGCCACCATAAATGTTCCGCTCTCGATTCGGTCAGGAAGGATAGAGTGCTCGATCCCTTGCAAGGAAGAGACCCCCTCGATTCTGAGCGTTTCTGTGCCTGCACCAACTACTTTGGCTCCCATTTTGTTCAGGAAATTGGCTAAGTCAACTATCTCAGGTTCTCTTGCAACGTTTTCTATAGTAGTCGTTCCTTCAGCTAGGGTTGCAGCCATCATAATGTTCTGAGTTGCTCCCACACTCGGGAAGTCCAGATAAATATGTGCGGCTTTCAGCTTATCTACTGAAGCTTCAATGTGACCATTGCCGATATGTATATCGACACCCATTGCTTCAAAACCTTTCAAATGAAGATCGATCGGTCGTGATCCAATCGCACATCCGCCTGGCAACGCGACTTTAGCATAACCAGTACGTGCCAGAAGAGGGCCCATTACAACAATTGATGCACGCATTTTGCTCATAAAGTCGAATGGTGTTTCACTGTTCAAATCATCTGTTGAGTCGATGATTATTTCTTTTTTATTTTCATCAAAGGATACTGGCATATTTAAATGTGTCAGTACCTGATTCATTGTATAAATGTCAGACAACAAGGGGACATTTGTCAGAACATTCTGTCCGCTTTCAGCCAGAACTGTTGCAGCGAGAATTGGTAGTGCCGCATTTTTAGCACCATCCACTTCTACTGTACCCGAGAGTTTTCGTCCTCCACTAACTATTATTTTATCCATTCCATGCCCTCCATTATTTAAACCAAGCTTATTTCGAATTGTCTACTGTAATTGTAATTGTCAGATATTTAATGCATTAAGCAATCAGAATATAAAATGCCTGATACAGTATACCAGATACCTGTTGAAAAAGGAACCAATTGAAATCCCTTTATCCATGACAAGTTTGTGACATATACTCCTGTTCTGTACAATTCTTATTTGAGATGTTATAAGAAGAAAAACAGCTGTTGTATTAAAAGAATAAATTCGAGAAAAAACTGACTGACTGTATATCCAATTGCAATGGCTGCAAGAATATATAATGTTCTGGCCTGAGGAATATGATATTTCCTGATCAGTGTGTCCGTACGTATCGCCTGCAGGGACCAGAATGCAGTTAATATAAAGAAAATATGTGAAACCAGTGCAATAAGTGACTGCAACGTCGTCAATGTCATACCTTTCATCCTTTCGAAACTATAATAGCACACGATATGTTATATTTCATTTATTATGCTTGTAACACAATTGTAACAGTGTTAATCCTTGTATAAACAGAAAAAGAACTCCGATGAGTCAATCCATCAAAGTTCTTTTTACTCCTTGCTGTTGATGCTTATAATGTACCGAATAATCGGTCGCCTGCATCGCCCAGTCCTGGGAGAATATAGCCTTTTTCATTCAGCTTCTCATCTAATGAAGCTGTGTAGATATCCACGTCGGGATGAGCATCCTGAAGCACTTTGACCCCTTCAGGTGCAGCAACGAGGCAGACAAATTTTATATTCGTTGCGCCACGTTTTTTCAAAGCATCGATTGCAGCTACCGCAGATCCTCCAGTAGCAAGCATTGGATCGACCACCAGCAGTTCTCTTTCAGGTAAATCAGATGGCATTTTTATAAAGTATTCAACAGGTTCCATAGTCTCGTGGTCACGATACATGCCCACATGACCTACTTTTGCGGCAGGAATCAGATCCAGCATACCATCTACCATTCCCAGACCAGCTCTTAGAATAGGTACGATAACTACTTTTTTACCAGCCAGTCTTTTTTGAGTTGAGATAACCAGAGGTGTCTCGATTTCAACATCTTCCAACGGCATTTCTCTTGATACTTCATATGCCAGCAGACGTGCAATTTCGTTGACGACTTCTCTAAAGTATTTAGTTCCTGTACGTTTATCTCTAATTATGGTCAATTTATGCTGAATTAGTGGATGATCGATTACTTGAAGTTTTCCCATACTATTACCCCTTTGCTCTCTCCGTATTAAATTCCTATTCTATTGTACAGAAAGCTCGGTGAATATTCCAGAAGAATAATAATTTATAAGGACCTGTCGATCCATTCGGCTGCTTTTTCAAGACGATTCATATAGGCCAGACCTATACCAACAGGTTTATACGATTCTGCTAAAATGACTGTGGCCGGAGAACGGTCGAGTTCCCGCAGCCCGTCATATAGTCGGCTGGCTGCCTGCTGTGGGACTTCTCGCTCTCCTAGTGAAAACACCACGTCTACCTTGTGGCCAAAATGTTCATTCAGCTCGTCGCTTGCAAGCAGACCGATTGTTTCTCCCTGCGTATGAAGCTTGCTTAAAACGTCTTCTGCTGACACTTTATCTTCCGGTAGTATATACACTGGTATGTCGGGTGAATAATGCCGGTACTTCATCCCCGGAGATTTCGGAGCATGAGTCTTGTCTTTTAAATGTGTGTCGATATAGACTGTCCCTAGCACATCCGTCAGTTCTTCATATGAAATGCCTCCCGGCCGGAGAATAGTGGGTTTTTGGGGATCCGTCAAGTCCAGGACTGTCGATTCAAGTCCTACACCGGTTGCCCCCCCATCTATGATGCCGCTGATTTTTCCGTCCAGGTCATCATGAACATGGCGAGCTGTTGTCGGACTCGGTCTGCCTGACGAGTTGGCGCTCGGTGCTGCGAGAGGGACACCTGTCGCTTCTATCAAGTTCAAAGCTACCGAATGGTCAGGCATCCGAATCCCTACTGTACTCAGACCGCCTGTAACGGATGGAGCCAGCGCCCTTTTTTTATTAAGCACGATCGTACAAGGGCCAGGCCAGAAGTGAGCAATCACCTGTTCAGCCTCTTCAGGAAGGCTGGAAACGAACTGTTTCATCTGAGTCACGTTCGATACATGGATAATCAGAGGGTTATCGCTCGGTCTCCCTTTAGCTTCGAAAATTTTCCTTACTGCTGTTTCATTCGTGGCATCTGCTCCCAGACCATATACCGTTTCTGTCGGAAAGGCCACAACTTCTCCTGCTTTGAGTGCTTCAGCAGCTTCCTTGATATCTTCCGGCTGCCAGCGATTTGTTTTCATGGTAGTCACTACCTTTCTTGATCAATATGACTGACGTGTAAAGCTCGATCGTGCCCGCTCATATCTTTCCAGATCACAACGTCTGCTTCTGGAAAAGCCTGCTCGAATATGGCTTTTACCTGTTCTCCTTGCCTGTAGCCGTATTCCAGAATAATATGCCCGTCTTTGTTCATGAGTCGAGGCAGTGCTTCCGCCATCTTTTTATAGAAGTAAAGGCCCTCATCATCAGCAAACAAGGCCAGCTGAGGTTCAAAATTCAGGACAGACTCATCCATTTCACTTCTCTCATTCTGGCTGATATATGGCGGGTTCGACAGGACCAGATCAAATGAACCAGTCACTTTTTCAGTCACATCACTTTCCATAAAATTAACGTCGGCTCCCATGTTCCAGGCATTTTTCCGGGCAACCGCCAATGCTTCTGGACTGATGTCTACAGCTGTCACTTTATCCTGAGGCCTCTCGAGTTTATGACTGACTGCCAGCACACCAGACCCGGTCCCGATGTCCAGAACCTTTAGAGCTTTTTCTGGAAGCATCTTCAGATAGCGGTGAAACCATTCTTCCGTTTCAGGTCTGGGAATCAATGTGTCAGGAGTCACTGTGAACGGTCGGCCATAAAACCATTCATGTCCAACTACTTGCTGAGGAGGACGTCCATCAGCACATTCTTCGATCGCCTGCTTATATGCCGTCCATTGTTCCTCAGTTAAATGAGTCTGTCGTCTGGATAAAAGATCAGTGATCGTCCAGCTGAACAGCCCTTTCATGACCCATTCTGCGATATACGGCTCTCTCCTGTTCATTTTTAAAAAAGAAGAAGCCCATTTCAGGACTTCTCCAACTGTTTTTTTAGGGTCAGTGTCATTAATACTCATTTTTCAGCTGCTCCATTTTCTGAGACTGTTCCCATATCAGAAGGGCATCAATGATTTCACCTAACTTACCAGACAAAATCTGATCCAGCTTCTGAATCGTCAGATTGATCCGGTGATCGGTCACTCGACTCTGCGGATAATTGTACGTACGGATACGCTCAGAACGGTCTCCAGTTCCGACTGCAGATTTTCTTTCTGCATCCACTTCAGCCTGTGCTTCTGTTGTAATTTTGTCATAGATCCTTGAACGCAGAACTTTCATCGCCTTTTCCCTGTTTTTAAGTTGTGACCGTTCATCCTGCATCGCTACAACGATTCCGGTTGGTTCGTGGGTTAGACGTACTGCAGATGCCGTTTTGTTGACATGCTGTCCTCCGGCTCCACTTGCATGGTAGATGTCGACTCGGATATCGTTCTCATCAATATCCACTTCCACATCCTCAGCTTCCGGCATGACAACGACTGTAGCTGTAGACGTATGGATACGTCCCTGGGATTCTGTCTGAGGCACACGCTGTACACGGTGAGCTCCATTTTCAAATTTTAGCTTCGAGTAAACGTTTGTCCCTGTGATCATCAGGGTAATTTCTTTATACCCGCCGATCCCGTTTGAATTGGCATCAAGCACTTCTGTCTTCCAGCCTTCATTGTCCGCATACTTCTGGTACATATCGAACAAGTCACTTGCAAAAAGCTGAGCTTCGTCTCCTCCAGCCGCTCCTCGAATCTCCATGATGACATTCCGTTCGTCGTTTTCGTCTTTTGGCAGCAGCATGATTTTCAGCTGCTCTTCAAGCCTTTCTTTTTCTTGGATCAGAGATTTACGTTCTTCTTTTGCCAGTTCTTCCATTTCACTGTCCAGAGATTCTTTCAGCATCTCTTCAGTATCTTCCAGTTCAGATGTGACTTCCTGATATTTTCTGAAAGACGCAACTGTTTCTCTCAAGTCAGATTCCTCTTTACTCAATTTCATGAAGCGATCAGTATCACTGATCACCTGAGGATCACTTAATAATTCGTTCAGTTCATCGTAGCGTATTGCTACTTCTTCCAAGCGATCGAACATACTCATATGTGTCCGCTCCTTTCATCATTCATTTGATTCGGTTATTTTAAGTCTTCTTCCTTCATCATCGGTGGGTTATGGTAATGTTTCCGGCAGACCGGATAATAGGATTCATTTCCCCCTATGACAATCTGTTCACCTGTATAAACGGGTTTTCCGCCATGCATGCGCATATTCATTATAGCTTTTTTATGACAGAACCAGCAGATTGTTTTCATTTCTTCGATTTTGTCCGCAAGTATCAGCAGCTGTTGTGACCCTTCAAAAAGCTGATTCCGGAAATCATTTTTTAGGCCAAATGCCATGACCGGAATCGACAGTTCATCAACGATATGAGCCAGCTGATTCACGTGCTCTCTTTTAAGAAACTGAGCCTCATCAATCAGTACACAGGCGATGGATTTGTCCATACTCTTCACCGTTTCAAAGATATCAGTATCGTCATTGACAGGGATTGCTTTGCGCTTGATGCCGATCCGACTCGATATTGCCCCCACTTCATCACGGTCGTCCAAACTACTGGTAAATAATACTACCGGTTTATTCTGCTCCTCATAGTTGTGAGCAACTTTTAAGATCTCGATCGATTTGCCACTATTCATAGCCCCGTATCGAAAAAACAGCTGCGCCATAAAAAAACCTACTTTCTCTATTATACTGAATTAGTCATAATTATATCGAACGAAAAGGTATCAATCCTTATAAATTATAAGTGAATACACTAAAAAGTACAAGCGTGGTCTTAAGGTAAAAGTAAATAAAAGGTTTCTATTACACGGGCTCTTTTCTATGCTAAACTGAATGAAATGGAACGAGAGGAGATTAACAATGCAGGAACCGATTTTTTTACAAGGTGTGTTTAAAGAAAAGATATGGGGCGGGCAAAAATTGAAGGATCTGTTTGGCTACACTATTCCCAGTGACAAGACGGGGGAACTGTGGGCAATCAGTGCCCATAAAAACGGGCCAAGTACGGTAATGAATGGAACATATAAAGGGATGACACTGGATAATCTGTGGACAGAGCATAAAGAACTATTTGGTCATCAGGGGAATTCAGTTTTTCCGCTCCTGACTAAAATCATCGATGCGCAGGACGACTTATCAGTCCAGGTTCACCCTGACGACACGTATGGTCTTGAAAAAGAAGGGGAACTAGGAAAGACTGAATGCTGGTACATTCTAGACGCAGAAGAAGGCAGCGAAATTGTCTACGGCCACCATGCACAGACAAAAGACGAACTGGTAGACATGATTAATCATGGACAGTGGGACGATCTGCTGAGACGCATTCCAGTAAAAGCCGGAGATTTCTTCTATGTCCCGAGTGGAACGATCCACGCGATCGGTTCGGGTATCATGATTCTCGAAACTCAGCAGTCAAGCGACACTACCTATAGAGTCTACGATTATGACAGAGTGCAGGACAACGGCGAAACACGCGATCTTCACATCATCGATTCGCTTGCTGTAACCACTGTCCCTCATCAGGATCCTGACTTGACTTTCGAATCAGCAAATACAGATGGATTCAGTCAGACTACACTTGTCAAAAATCCTTTCTTCAAAGTTGAAAACTGGAAAATCGATGGGCACCAGACTTTTACAGCTGATGCTCCCTACTCGCTTTACAGTGTGCTCGATGGAGAAGGTGATCTGACTGTTGATGATGTATCCTATTCACTCAAAAGAGGCGACCATTTCATCCTTCCTGAACCTGTAAAAAATTGGGAACTAAATGGACAGCTTCACATCCTTGCATCACAACCTGGTAAAGAGGCCTAGATCGGCTTATTTTTAAGCACGCAAAAAGGACGGACCACCGACATGCAGTCGTGGCTTGTCCTTTTTAGGTTCTATGACCTAAACTATTAGACGTAGAACCTAAAAAAACAACCGTAACTTGAACCCTTACATAATGTCAGGTTCAAGTTACGGTCAGATAAATTATTCATTTTTCATTATACAGCTTTCAGCTGCTCATCTGGAGACTGGAACTGAGAGTTGTAAAGATCAGCATAAAAGCCGTTCTGTTCCATCAGCTCATCATGATTTCCAGTTTCAATCACATCACCATGATTCATGACAATGATCTTATCAGCATCTCTGATTGTGGAAAGTCTATGGGCGACAACGAAACTAGTCCGGTCCTGCAGAAGATTTTCCATCGCTTTCTGTATGAGTATTTCTGTACGCGTATCGACGGATGATGTTGCCTCATCAAGAATCAGGATGTCCGGATCAGCTAGAAAAGCCCTTGCGATCGTAATCAGCTGACGTTGCCCTTGAGAGATATTCGTTCCTTCTTCATTCAGAACGGTGTTGTATCCATCAGGAAGTCTTCTGACGAAATCATCCACATGAGCCGCTTTGGACGCCTCAAGGATCTGCTCGTCAGTCAAATTCTCTTCATCCTGACTACCGTATGCAATGTTATCCCAGATTGTTCCATTGAAGAGCCAGGTATCCTGAAGCACCATTGAAAATCGACTTCTAAGTTCTGCCCGGTCGATGTCTCTTATATCCACACCTTCATAACGGATGCTACCTCCTTTGACATCGTAGAACCGTTCAAGCAGATTGATCAGGGTCGATTTCCCTGCCCCAGTTGGGCCGACAACAGCAACCATTTCTCCCTCATTGACTGTCAGGTTGAAATCAGTCATTAGCAACTCATCTTCACTGCTGTCGCCGTAACCGAACTGTACGTGTTCAAACTCAATTTTATAAGGAGAATCTGCTTTAGGTTCAAGTCCAGATACTGTTTCTTCCATTTCCTCTTCATCCAGGATCTCAAAGACCCTTTCACAGGAGGCAATGGTCACTTGAATCGTGTTGGCCAAGTTGGCGATCTCTCTGACGGGCTGTGAGAACTGATTGACGTACTGAATAAATGCCTGTACGTTACCGAGTGAGACTGTGCCGTTAGCTACACCGATCCCACCGACTATCGCTACACCGAAGTAGCCTAAGTCCCTTGAGAAGCTGACCAGAGGCATCATGATCCCTGAAAGAAACTGGGCTTTCCATGATGCTTCATTAAGCTTGGAACTCTGAACGACAAATTTTTCGATTTCATCTTCTTCCCGGTTGTATGTCTTAACGATCGTATGTCCAGAAAATGTCTCTTCCACTTGGTCATTCAAAACGCCGAGTTCTCTCTGCTGACTTGCGAACTGTCTTTGCGACTTAGGTGCTACCCAGGCAATCAGAAGGAAACTGATTGGTACAGTGACGATGGTTACCAGTGTAAGACGAATATCTATGACAGTCATCACGGTCAGCACTGTTACAAACTGGACCACACTGATGATGAACTGAGACAAAGACTGCTGAAGAGTATTCGCAATCTGGTCCATGTCATTGATCGCACGGGACATGATATCTCCATTGGAATGTGTATCATAGTATTTGATCGGTAGAGTGGACATTTTTTCTTTCAACTCTTTACGCAAGTCATATACAGTTTTCTGTGCTATACGGGCCGTTATGAATGACTGGAAGTACTGAAAGATTGACTGAGTAATGTAGACAATTCCTACTGTAATCAGAATATTTCTAATCAGTGTAAAGTCGATCGGGAACTGCTGAATCGACTGGCCAGCTTCCTGAAGGGACGTTCCTTCCTGCAGGCCTCTGTATATTTCGGTTGTTGCCAGTCCTAGGATATATGGGGCAATGGTTCCCATGATTGTAGCAGCCATGACGAGAACGAATGTCAGAATCAGACCCCAGAAACGAGTGGACATGTACTTGACCAGCCTGAATGTCGTTCCCCAGAAATCCTTAGCTTTTTTAGCCTTCATATGGGCTGCGCTTTTAGTCTGGTTTTTCATTAGATGTCCTCTCCTTTCATCTGAGAATCCATGATTTCCTTGTAAATCTTGTTTGAGCGCTTCAGTTCGTCATGTGTGCCTTTTCCGACTACTTTCCCTCTATCAAGCACAATGATCTGGTCAGCATCCACTACTGTACTGATGCGCTGAGCAATAATCACGACTGCCGATTCTCTTGTTTCCGGCTTCAATGCTTCTCTCAGCTTAGCGTCTGTCTTGAAGTCGAGCGCCGAGAATGAATCATCGAATACCAGGATGTCTGCTTTAGTAACAAGTGCTCTGGCAATACTTAGACGCTGCCTTTGTCCTCCGGAGAAGTTTCCGCCGCCCTGCTCGACTCTCGAATCAAGTCCCTTAGGCAAGTTCTCAACAAAGTCTTTTCCTTGGGCAATATCCAGAGCATGCCAGATTTCTTCATCTGTAGCATCAGGCTTGCCGTACTTAAGATTGCTTCTGATCGTTCCAGAGAAAAGGAGAGCTTTCTGAGGAGCAAAACCGATCAGGCGCCTCAAGGCTCCCTGCTCGACCTCTCTGATATCGATTCCGTTGATTTCGATCGCTCCATCTTCTACATCGTAGAGACGAGGAATCAGATTGGCCAGAGTCGTTTTCCCTGACCCTGTTCCTCCAATGATCGCCAGTCTTTCCCCTTTTTTAAGGGGAAAGTCGATATCATCCAGCGCCAGTTTTTCTGCTCCAGGGTAACGATAATTGATGTGATTGAAGCGAAGAGAGACTTCTCTATCTATTGATAAGTCTTTCGGGTCATCCGGGTCTTTAATGATATTAGGTGTATCCAGTACTTCCAGCACACGCGCAGCTGCAATCTGCCCCCTTGGCAGGAAGAACAGGACGAATGATACCATCATGATTCCAAGAAGAATCTGCATGGCGTAAGTCATGAAAGCCACAAGGTTACCTACCTGCATATTTCCTTCACTGATGAACTGTGCGCCGAACCAGATGATCATGATGTTGGTAATGCTGACAGCAAACACCATCGACGGCATCATGAATGCCAGGATGGTCTGTGCTTTGATTGATGTCGCCGCAAAGTCCCAGTTGACTTCATCGAACCGCTCCTTTTCATAATCATCCTTATTAAAAGCCCGGATGACACGAATTCCTGTGAGTCCTTCTCTGAAGACACGGTTCAAGTTGTCTGTCTTCAGCTGCAGAGATTTAAAGATCGGACTGGTCAGTCTCAAGATAAGAAACAGCAGACCAATCAGTATCGGCATGGAGATAAGGAATACAAAAGCCAGATCTGGTTCTCTAGAATAGGCCATGATACCGGCACCGACCATTAAAAATGGAGCCAGCGTCATGATTCGAATGACCATCATCATGACAAATTGAATCTGCATGACATCATTAGTCGTTCGGGTGATCAGAGTGGATGTCCCAAAGCGGTCCAGCTCTTCATTTGTAAAATACGTCACGATTTTATAGACTTTACGACGTATCGTATCCCCAAGTCCCTGAGATTCTTTCGCCCCGAAATAGACATTCAGTAATGCGGAAACGATGGTTAGAAAAGTAAAGCCAAGCATCAGCAGACCTGTTCGGGTAATGTAGCCAATGTCTCCTTCAGCAACACCAAAGTCGATGATGTTTGCAGTAATCGTCGGCATCGCCAGCATCCCAACTACTTGAAGTCCCATAAAAAACAGACTTAAAGCTACGCGCCAGGGATTCATCCATCTTGCTAGTTTTAACATAATTAATCCTCTTCTTTATTGTTTATTTTCACACCATACGTAATCCAGCTCAGCCGTTTAATAAACAGCTCCTGTGTGCTAGAAACGGACAATTCCTTCCAGAACCCTTCCATAATGGTGTCGTTCAGCATACTCAGAATATATCTCAAAATATCGATCACTTCTTTTTCAGTTTCCATCTTCAACTGAGATTGGTCAACGACATCAAGTATCCGTTTCCCGTCAGGAAGTTTCTGATAGCCTGTCTTGTCAAAATCAACTCGGGCTTCCTGATTGATCTGATAATTCATGTGCATGTACATATTCTCAAAAAATCCGAACTTTTCTGATTCCATAATATATTTGATGTATTTTTCACCAAACACTTTATATCCTTCAAAGAAGTCTCCGTCTTTTTCCTCAAAGCTTTTAAACATCAGCTGCCTGTAATTATATCTGAACTTGCTTATCAGAAAAAAGTAAAGGTCTTTCTTATCTTCAAAATATTGATAAAAACTTCCTCGTGAGATGTTTGAGTTCTTGACAATATTTGAAATAGAGGCATCGTTCAATGATTTTTCAGAGAATTCCTTCATCGCACCGGCAATTAGCCGTTGTCTTTTTTCTTCCGACAAATTAAAAAATGTCTGGGATGGCACACTATTCAGTCCTTCCATTGTGAAGTAAAAATGACATACTGTCATAATATGGTATTATATGTGACATGGTGTCATAAATCAACCTGAAAAAGAAAGTTCACGACTTTTTCAAGAAGTGAACTGTCAGGTATCCTCTCTATTTTTTACTTTGACAAGCGCTTCCTGTGTATTGACAGGTGCTTCTTCTACGTCATACCATCCTGTAGTGGCGCGGTACCAATCAAATGCCATGGACACGATAATTTTGATGATTGCATATCCCAGTATACCGAATACGATTCCCATCAGACCGAATAGCCTTCCACCAATCAGAAGCAGAAAGATGATGTTGACCGGATGAATATTCAATGTGTTCCCGATGATCTGAGGCGAGATGATCCGATTTTCCAGAATCTGCTCTACCCCCAAAACAATCAGAACTTTGAACAACATAGAAGGTGAATCGACGATAGCGATGATCAGTGCAGGAATGCTCGCTACAAATGACCCGAGATAAGGAATCAGATTCAGAAACCCTGCAAAAACACCTAGTGTCAGCGCAAAATCTAGTCCCACGATGGTGAAACCGATCCAGAATATGAAACCAACTGAAATAGCTACGATCAGCTGGCCTCTAACATAGAAGCTGACCTGCTTGTTGATTTCCGAGAACAGCTGATTGGTTTTTTCTCTAGCCTGAATTGGAATGTATTTAGATACGAAAGGCGGTATTTTTTTCCCGTCTTTCAGAAGATAATAGAGAACAAACGGCATAGTAAACAAAGTTATGAAGACTTGAGTAACTGTACCAATGAATGAACCTATGCTCCCCATTGTTGCATTCAGTAAGTTCGTCGTCTGATTAGTCACTGTTTCAAGTACCGTTGTTTCGCTCAGCTGATCCCTAAAATCAGTGAAGGCCTGAGTATTCAAAAGACTGTCAAGCTGAAGCATCAAGTTATTCCAGTAAACGGGCCAGTTGGTTATCAGAGAATTAAGCTGTTCTCTGATGATCGGTACGATGAAGTTAATGCCCCCTACGATCAGCAGGATGAGCATGCTGAACATGAAGGCTATGGCAGTGTTTCTTGAAAATCTTTTTTTCTCCAGCCAGTCGACGATTGGATTTAACAGGTAGTAGAAAATGACCGCAAAAATAAGCGGTGGACCTACGATTCCTAAAATGATGCCTACAGGTCTGAAGATGAAGGAGATACGGGTGAGCATATAAATATTGACAAACAGAAGAAAAGTTATGACTAAGCCTGAAACTATTTTATTGTTGATGACTCTTTTCCAGAACCAGGTCTTACTCCACTGGTTCGATTTTTTCTCATTCATATCCTTGTCCATACCCACGCTCCTTTCTGTCTACACTATCAGTTTAGCATATTCTATATATTTTTAGGTATCTAAATTACTGAAAAAATTCTATTCGAAGACAACATGCTCTTTTCTTTCACGGTCAGTAAATAGTTTGTTATACTTATTTAAGAACCTAATTTAAGAAGGAGGTCCCTGAATGACTGATAAATTAATTCTGGGAACGTATACCAAAAGAGAAAGTAAAGGGATTTACAGCATAGAACTCAACTCTGAAACAAAACAGCTTGAGAACCTCAAGGATGAAGCTTCGTTAGGCAGCCCAACTTATCTTGACGGATCTGAGGATTACAGCCTGCTGTTTTCTGTTACCAAAAAGGATAACGGAACAGGGGGCATTGCTTCATTCAAACAGTCCCAATCTGGTGAATATGAGCTTGTAGATGAATGGCTCGAAGAAGGCGCTCCTCCCTGCTACGTATCTTATGATGAAGATAAAGGGCTCCTCTATACTGCCAATTATCATAAAGGAGAAGTTGCTGTCATCAAAGTTTTTGATGAAGGCAAACTGGAACTACTGGATAAATCAGTGCATTCAGGTCAATCCGCCCATGAAAATCAGGATGGCCCTCATGCTCACTACTTCGATCTGACTCCAGACAAGAAGTATCTGGTGGCCTGTGATCTCGGAACAGACGAAGTTTACACTTATTCTCTTACAGAAAATAATAAGCTGACAGAAGTGGCAGTTTTTGAAACAGCTCCCGGCACTGGGCCGCGTCATATAGCCTTTCATCCTGACCAAGCTGTTGCCTACGTTTTTGGAGAACTTAGCAGTGAGGTTCTGACTCTGTCTTACGATTCTGAAAACGGCTCTTTCAGTCACCTTCAGACAGTTTCTTCTATTCCTGAAGACCATACAGCTTTCAACGGTGGAGCAGCGATAAGAGTTTCTTCAGACGGCCGATTCGTTTATGCATCAAACCGTGGACACGACTCCATTGCCATATTTTCTATCAATGTGGACGGTACGTTGACGCTGAATGACTATGTACCGACTGAAGGAGAGATTCCACGTGACTTTAATCTGGACCCAACGGAATCTTATGTCGTCGTCGGGCACCAGGATACTGATAACCTGACTTTATTTGAACGAGACACTTCTGATGGAAGCCTGACCTTGCTTCAAAAAGATGTCTACGCCCCTGAAGTCATCTGCGTTCAGTTCGTATAAGTCGATTGATCCTGATACAAAACAATTCATTTGAAAGAGAGGGGTTCCCTCTCTTTTTTATTGTATTGATTTTATTCTTCAGAATTTGATATACAAAAATCGGCTCTATCACTTCTTTCCATTTATAGATCTCAAAACTGAAGGACCGTAAAAACTGGAAAGAATCTTGAATTCAGAATATACTTAACTCAGTACCATTACATTATGACTATGAAAAGGAGTATCTCTTACATGCATCATTTTAAAACACCCGACTTATCCGCCAAACAGCAGTATAAATTTCTAACTGGCAGCGTAATTCCCAGACCAATTGCCTGGATTACATCACTTAATGAAGAAGATGACGTTGTTAATGCTGCCCCCTTCAGTTTCTTTAGTGTAGCGTCCAATCAGATCCCACTTCTTACTGTCTCTATCCTGCGCTCAAACGGAAAAGCTAAAGACACAGCTTTGAACATCATCGATCAGAAAGAAGCTGTCGTTCATATCGTGAGTAAATCACTAACTACAGATATGAATGAGACATCTGCTCCTCTTGCCTCTGATGAGAGCGAGCTGGACCGGACAGATCTCTCATTAGTCGACAGTTCGTCCGTTAAAGTCCCTGGAATCAGAGAAGCCCTGATCCGCTTTGAAACCACTCTGTATCAGCATATTCCCATCGTAGACGAATCTGGAGAGGTTGTAACCGACCACTTCCTTCTTAAAGTGACCGATGTGCACATCGATCCAGCCGTATATGATTCTGAGAAGGAATATATCCTCCCCGAACACCTTGAACCAGTGGCTCGATTGTCTGGAAATGCCTATTCTGAAATAGGAAAAGTATTTACCATTGTTCGGCCACAGAACTGATTGAGCATTAGTCAGATTTATCTCGCTGATTCTGATTGTAAATTTTCCGATCAGCTGAACTGCCTGGCACAAATGTGATGAACGCTGGTATTTATACACACTAGAGATCAAAAAAAAGCCTCGAGAATATCCTTCCCGAGGCTTTTTAGTGTGTTATTTAGAAGAAACAGAACCGATTTCTGCGCCTTTTTGGGTTTCTCCAGTAGTTGACAGGTCATAATCTCCTACTTGATCCATGTTGGTGAAAACGATGATGACTGTATTTTCTTTACCGGCAGCTTTCAGGCCTTCAAGGTCTACTGTAGAAATTTTAGTTTCCGGTGTAACCGTGTCGCCTTCTTTGACTAAAGTGTCAAATGGTCCGCCTTCAAGTTCTACAGTGTCGATACCAATGTGAATCAGAACTTCTATACCGTTATCCAACTCAAGTCCAACTGCGTGCTGAGTCGGAAAGACACTAACAACCTTACCTGAACCTGGTGAATAGATGTCGCCATCGCTTGGTACAACACCAAACCCGTCTCCCATCATTTTCTGTGAAAAGACTGGATCATCCACTTCTTCGATTGGAATAACTTTTCCATTAACAGGGTTGCTCAATACGACTTTCGTTTCTTTAGGTTCATTTCCTTTTCCTTTTAAAAAGTCAAATACTCCCATATTTCTCCCTACTTTCTTAATATTTTGTGCTGACAGTATACATAATTTCCGATACTTATTCTATAAATAATAGTAACACATCCTAGTGTAAACAAAAACTAAAAAGATTTTGTAAAGAATTCTTCATATTCTTATGGTTTTTTAACACCTGTTTTTGTTAAAATGGAAGAGTTGAATTTAACTAAAAGGAGATATGACTGTGTTATTAGAATTAGTAAAGTCCATCATACTGGGCGTAGTACAAGGAATTACAGAATGGCTTCCTGTCAGCAGCACCGGACACATGATCCTGGTAGACGAGTTTCTCATACTTAATACTACTGACGAATTCAAGGAAATGTTCCTTGTAGTCATTCAGCTGGCTTCCATTATGGCGGTAGTTCTGCTTTATTTTAAAAAACTTAACCCCTTTGACTCAGGTAAAAATGATCTGCAGAAAAAAGAAACCTGGCATATCTGGTACAAAGTACTTATCGGTATCATTCCTGCAGGAGTATTCGGCATACTGTTTGAAGATGCCATCCATGACCTTTTCTATAACTGGATTACAGTAGCAGTAGCCCTCATCATCTATGGGGTCGCATTTATCGTAATAGAGAAACGTAATGAAGGAAAGGTTCCAACGATAGCAACTTGGGAAGATTTAAATTATAAAGTCGCCCTCATGATTGGATTCTTTCAGGTGCTTGCTCTGATACCAGGTACATCCCGTTCAGGTGCAACTATTGTCGGGGCCATCCTTATTGGAACAGCCCGTCCGATTGCTGCTGAATATTCTTTCTTCCTGTCCATACCCGTGATGATGGGTGCAAGTCTGATCAAACTGCTGGGATTCGGCTTTACTTTTACATTAGAAGAATTGCTCATTCTGATCGTCGGCTGTATTGTATCTTTCCTGGTATCAATCTTTGCAATCAAATTCCTAATGAACTATATCCGTCGAAATGACTTCAGCTCATTCGGCTGGTACAGGATAGCTGTAGGTTTCGTCGTCATCGGATACTTCTGGCTGATTGGGTAAATCATTTAGTTCTGTTCCTTTTTTCTTGCGATACGAGGACACATATGCCATAATGACTTTGAAAGATAATTGAATATCTCTTTCACTAGGGGAGCCGCTGACGGCTGAGAAAAGCAATGCTTTGACCCTTGGAACCTGATCTGGTTAACTCCAGCGTAGGGAAGTGGAGCTTAGATCATTATGTATGGAGTGTTTTAGATGCCTCTCCAGCGTTCATTATGACTTTTAAGTTAAGCCGCCCTGCAAATTAGCAGTGCGGCTTTTTTGCAGTCAGATAACTTAACTATACAACTAAGGTTAAATGCGTAGATCCATTCCCATTCTTTTCGCGCCCTTCACTTCCTGTATCAGTCCGCTTTTCTCAGTCGGTGTTCTTCTTGTTCGTCTTGTTCTTTTGGTTCGTCTGCCCGTCAGATATAGTTCTTTTAAGCAGAGACCATAAAGTCCGCAAATTGTAATTACCATACTATTGGAGGTTAACCCATGTCATTTACCCAAGAATTGAGGCAAGACGCTGATTCAATTTTTCAAGCTATATTCAAACATCCATTCGTACAAGGAATAGGATCTGGAAAGCTTGAAGCTGAGCAGCTTATACATTATGTCAAACAGGATTTCGAATATTTAAATACATTTAATCAAGTATACGGTATAGCTATTTCAAAAAGTGTACTTAGAGAAGATATGGCAGTTTTTAACAATCAGATCACTTTTATTCTGGATGCTGAGGTACATCCTCACACTAATTTCTGTCAGGTAGCTGGTGTCAGATATGAAGATTTACAGTATGAACCGCTGGCCCCATCTGCACATCATTATACCCGTCATATGCTTGATGTCGCTCAACGAGGAAGTTTCGGCGAAATCCTCGCTGTGCTGCTCCCTTGTCCATGGACCTATCTGGAAATTGCCCATCACTTGAAAGAAACATTTTCTATAGATGATACTCATCCTTTTTCTAAATGGGTCTCCTTCTATGCAAAAAACGAAGTGGATACGATTATCAGTACATTTCGAACACGACTTGACGCATATGCAGAGTCAGCTTCAGACGCTGAGAAAGCCCGCATGAAGGAAGCTTTTGTCAAAAGCTGTCAGCTGGAATGGATGTTCTGGAATATGGCATATGAGATTGAAAAGTGGCCGGTCTGAGTGATCGTTATTATGAGGTGTTCTGAGTGAGGAGACTGGTGGCATTGAGTCGGTCAGCTAGATACGCCTTACTCGAAGTCGAGATTGTAAGTGAGTGTGTTCTAAGACTCATCATACAGCCTACTCATCCAATCCAAAAGCTGAAATGTCCATACCCATACACTAAATTTCTAATTTGAGTATAGAAAAAGCCGTCAAATCGAGTGGAAATTTCCTGACTCGATTTGACGGCTTTTATTTTGACTAATCAGCACATGATGAAACAAACCTAGAATTCTTCACATCACTGAATGAGGAATCCTTTTAATACAAGGGTTCATCCACTAGGTGGACCCCTTCATCTTCCTCAACGCAAGATCTCACTTTCCAGATATCATCTGCATAGCGCTGAATTGTATAGTCAGCTGAAAATGGAGCTGAAGAAGCAATATTCAGCAGAGATTTGCGTGCCCACTCAGACTGATCTTTATAAAGATCATCGACTTTATTTTGAGCTTCTACGTAAGATGCAAAATCTTTTAATACAAAGTACTCATCATTAAAGTTTACGAGTGAATCAAATAATGCGTAGCCTTCATCCTGTAGATTCGGAATCGTTCCATTAGTCAGTGCATCTAGAACATTCTTGAGTTTCTGATCAGACTCATAAAGTTCTCTTGCCTGATAAGACTGATTTTCTTTCAATTTGTATACTTCTTTACTGGATAAACCAAAGACAAACAGATTGTCCTCTCCGACAAAGTCTCTAATTTCAATATTGGCTCCATCCAATGTAGCCAATGTTAAAGCCCCGTTAGCCATCAGTTTCATATTGCTTGTTCCTGACGCTTCCATACTTGCCAGTGAAATCTGTTCACTGATGTCTGCAGCCGGAATAATCTTCTCCGCTAGAGACACACCGTAATTTTCAAAGAAGACAATTTTCAGCTTGTCGCCGACATCAGGATCGTTGTTCACCAGATCAGCCAGAGAGTTGATCACTTTAATGATCTGCTTCGCATAATGGTAGCTTGGTGCAGCCTTTGCGCCGAATATGAAGACTCTAGGAACGTAGTCAACAGATGGGTTCTCTTTGATTTCAAGATAGCGGTGCAGGATATGAAGCAGATTCAAATGCTGTCGCTTATAAGCATGCAGACGCTTGATCTGGACATCGAACAAAGCATTCGGATCGACTGTAATTCCTTTGACTTCCTTGATGTGAGCAGCCAGACGTTTTTTATTCTTGAGCTTTACATCCGTCAGCTTATTCAATGTATCCTTATCTTTCTCGAAGCCTTTAAATACTTTCAGTTCTGATGGAGTAAGCTTCCAGTTTTCCCCAATTTTTTCGTCTATAAGTTGAGTCAGATCAGGATTGGCTAAGTGAACCCATCTTCGCTGAGTAATCCCGTTAGTTTTATTGTTGAAACGTTCAGGATATAACTCAAAGAAATCTTTCAGCACATCATTCATGAGAATATCAGTATGAAGTTTAGCTACCCCATTCACACTGTGACTGCCGATCACTGCTAGGTGAGCCATGTTGACGACTCCATTCTGCAAAATGGCTGTCTGCCAGGTGATGCGCTCTCCATATAATGGCATAGTATTTTCAACAAAGCGATTGTTGATTTCTTCGATGATCATGTAGATTCTAGGCAGCAGTTCTTTCATCATATCGATCGGCCATTTTTCCAGTGCTTCACGAAGGATGGTATGGTTAGTATAGCTGCATGTCTTGAATGTGATTTCCCAAGCCTGTTCCCATGACAAGTGTTCTTCATCGATAAGGATACGCATCAATTCAGGCACAACTAATGCAGGGTGAGTATCATTAATATGGATAGCCACTTTATCCGGAATGTTCTTACGCGGAACATTATATTTACGGAAGTGTCTGATAATGGACTGTACTCCCGCCGATACCATGAAGTATTCCTGTTTTAGACGAAGCAGACGGCCTTCATAGTTGGAATCATCTGGGTATAGGACTTGAGTGATTTCCTTGATTGGCTCTGTTTCTTCAATCGTATGATAGTTCGCTTCTTCCTCTACCGGGATCTCAGCTGACCATAGACGAAGATTATTAACTGTGTCGTTTCTATAGCCAACCATAGGCGTATCATAAGGCACTGCCAGTACATTCAACGTATTCTCATAATGCGGAACCAGATGGCCCTGATGGTTTTCTTCAAGCCAGACATTCCCACCAAACCTCACCATACAAGTAGATTTGTCATTTCTCGTTTCCCATACATTTCTGTATCTTAACCAGTTTTCAGGCAGTTCAACCTGATAACCATCGACAAACTTTTGTCTGAACAAGCCGTACTGATAACGAATACCATTCCCGTTACCTGCCATACCTAAAGAAGCCAGTGAATCCATAAAGCAGGAAGCCAGACGTCCCAAGCCACCATTACCTAATGCAGGGTCGGCTTCTGCTTCTGCCAACTGATCAAATGATAAATCCAGTTCGCTCAAACCTTCTTTAACTACATCTAAAAGCCCCAGGTTGTAAGCATTACTTTTTAATTGTCTCCCCGGAAGAAATTCCATAGAAAAATAATACACTTGCTTAACGCTATTTTTAATATACTTTTCTCTTGTCTCTTTCCAGTGACTTGAAATATAATTTTTTACGAGCAATCCTAAAGCATTGTAAAGCTGTTCGTTTGATCCTTCTTCGTAACTGTATGCATACATGCTTTGAAACTGCTGTTTAAATTCTTTAACAAACTGTTTAACTGTTATTTCCATAAACATTCCTCCATCTTCTCTATCCCGAGTATACCCCATAGATTAAAATTTGAAAAGAAATCTCTAATCTGTTTATACAGGCATCGTCTTCATTTTACAATCTAAGTACAAATAAACGAAAATAGTATAACTTCATTAAAGCCATACTATTTTCGTTTGTTAATATTTTTCTAATTGACAGAAAATCGACTCTTAAACATGATCGTTCTAATACAGTTCTAAATCAGTTACCATTAATAAATCAGATAGCGGTACTGATCTAGATACTTTTGAGCCGATTGTTTCCAGCTGTTATCTGTTTCCATTGCTCTGACCTGCAATGTATTAAAACTGTCAGGTCTATCATAATAAACAGTCAGGGCACGGTCGATCGTGCTCAACATCGTCAGGACATCAAAATCATGGAAACTGAACCCTGTTCCTTCATCTGTCCACTCATTATGTGGCTGAATCGTATCCACCAGTCCTCCGGTTTCATGGACGATCGGCAAGGTACCGTATCTAAGTGAGTTCAGCTGAGATAGTCCGCATGGTTCAAACAGTGATGGCATCAGGAACAGATCTGATCCTGCGTAGATCCACTGGGCCAGTTCACTGTCGAAATCGATAATAGCGCTGAACTTGTCCGGGTAGGTTTCAGTATAGTATCTGAACGCATCCTCAAAATACGGCTTGCCCGTTCCGACCAACACCATCTGCATATGGCGGTGCTTCATCAGTTCTTCCATGGCATCGACGATCAGCTCCACGCCTTTCTGTTCATCCAGACGAGTAACGATTCCTACTAAAGCAACTTCTTTATCTTCCGGAAGACCCACTCTTTTCTGTAGAGCAAGCTTGCTTTTTACTTTTCCAGACAAATTGTCTTTTGAAAATGTGGCTGGTATGACTGAATCTGTCTGGGGATCATAGGTATCATAGTCGATGCCATTAACGATCCCGACAAGCTTGTGCTGAATGTTTCTCAAGTCCCCGTCCAGCCCGTAACCGAACTCGGGTGTCTGAATTTCATTCGCATATGTCGGACTTACTGTGGTAACCAGATCTGCGTAGTAGATGCCGCCTTTCAGCCAGCACGCATTGTCACCGTACTTCAGTCCTCTCTCGTGAAAAGCAGCATATCCAATATCAAAATGATCGGACAGTACATACTGATCATAGACACCCTGAAACAGAATATTATGAATCGTCAGGACAGTTTTTATATCTTTTAATGTATTGATCCAGCTGTACTTATCTTTAAGCAGCACAGGCATCATCGCAGTCTGCCAGTCATTCACATGAAGGATATCCGGAATGAAGCCTATCTGTTCGAGCATTTCAATGGCCGCCTGCTGGAAAAATGCAAACCGTTCACTATCGTCTCCATAGTCATACAGATTTTCCCTGTCAAAATAAAAGAGATTATCTATAAAGTAATAGGTCACCTTATCTCTGACCAGCTGCTTGATGCCACAATGCTGGTTTCTCCACCCTACCTTGACGATAAATGAGCAGATATCTTCCAGTTCCTCATTAGTCTCATCATCCAGTTTCTGAACGAAATAAGGAAGAACGACGCGGACATCGTTCCCTTCTTTCGCCAGTTCCTTTGGAAGAGAGCCCATGACGTCTCCTAGTCCGCCAGTTTTAAAGAAAGGGGCACACTCTGAAGCAGCAAATAGTAGTTTCATTGTCTTACTCACTCCTCCTTGACCTCTCCTTCTGCATAAATCACGCCGTCTTTGGCGATAACTATAGGATTCTCGGCTGTCCCTTCCAGACGGACGCCTTTTTTCACATAAACATGCTTATCCAGAATGACGTGTTTTAAGTAGGCCCCTTCTTCAATACAGGAATCCTGCATGATTATTGAGTCTTCAATATGTGCATTTTCAGCTATCTTCACTTTACGGAAAATCAGCGAATCCTTAACTGTACCATAGACTTCGCAGTCATTAGCAAACTGTGCATTTTCTATCATTGCAGTTTGTCCATAATAAGTTGGTGCCGAATTCTTAGACCGTGTTCTGACTGGGTCAGCACGATAGAAGAGAGAATTGAAGTTGTCCTCATGAAGCATATCCATATTGGCATCATAATAACTCTTGATGTCTTCGACGACTTTAAGGTAACCAGCATACTCGTAGCCATACACAGAACAACCTGAATCTAAACTGAACTGGATGAAATTGTTCACATTAATATCCAGTTCCGCCAGTTTTGCTCTGTACAGGTAATCAAGGAAAGTCTTCTTGCTTAAGATCATTGTTTCCATATTTAAGTTGAAGCGGTCTTCCTTAACATCGGATATAGCTGTAACACCACTAATGTCGCAGCCTTCTTCATCGCCTAGATCAAGTGCAGAATAGACCGTGTCACTACTCAGTTCGTCTCTGTTCACTTTCTTGTAGACAACTGTGACCTGGCTGTCTTTATCTTCATGGTAATGCATGAGCGATTCGATCTGAATATTCGAAAGGAAGGCTGAACCCATCATAACGACATAGTCTGCTTTGGCACGAGTGACGTAATTATAGTGATCTTCATAATAGAAGCGGTCGTGTTTTGATTCCGTGCTTCGGTCAGCTTTCAGTTTTACTTGAGAATGTGTAAATACTCCCCCACCGGCTAGAGAATCCAGTCCCCATGTCGATCCGGAACGGATATGATCATATAAGGAGTGGCCTGAACCGGAAATGAATAAGGCAGCAGATTCTGCTTCGGCATTATATAAGCTGGAAAACGGAAAATCGACTAAGCGGTACCGGCATGCGAAAGGCAGTGAGGCAACCGGTCTTCTATTAGTCAGTGGTTTCAGCTTATCTTCATACTCTACTAAATTCAGTATAGGTGCGATTCTATTTCTCATCGGAATACCCTCCTATTTCTTCTCCGTATCCAGCAACGGCAATGTCGTCTTCAGTCCCGATTAGCTCGGCATCATCAAATATATGTGCGCCTTCACCAACAATCGCTTTTTCGATTCTGACATTCTCTCCAATCACTGCATTCGGCATGATAAAAGAATCAGTGATAACTGAGTTTTTTCCAACCTTAACATTATGCGACAGAATGGAATGATTGATTTCGCCTGCCACATAGCACCCGTCAGTGATCATGGAATCCTTGACTTTTGCGGAGGATGTCAGAAACTGTGGTGTCGTATTCGGACTCTTGGAGTAGACTCTCCAGTCGCGATTTCGGATATTAAGGTCGTGTTCAGGGTCCAGGAACTCCATATTGGCGCTCCACAAGCTTTCAAGTGTCCCAACATCTTTCCAGTATCCTTCAAACGAGTAAGCATAGATGGCTTCACTGTTTCTAAGATACGCCGGAATCACGTGGTGCCCGAAGTCTTCCATCTGTCTATTTTTAGACTGATTATCAACAAGGTACTGTTTCAGACGTGGCCAGCTGAAGATGTAGATCCCCATAGATGCCAGGTTTGATTTTGGATTATCCGGTTTCTCCTGGAACTCGATGATTCGATCTGTTCGGTCTGTAGCCATAACACCGAATCGTGAGGCATCTTCCCAAGGTACAGGCATGACCCCTACTGTAAGAGAAGCAGCCTGCTGCTTGTGGTAATCGAGCATTTTCTCATAGTCCATCTTATAGATGTGGTCTCCTGATAGGATTACAACATAATCGGGATTTTTCTGATCGATAAAGTCCATATTCTGAAAGACAGCATGTGCTGTTCCTTTAAAGAATTTCTCTCCATCGACGCTTGAATACGGCTGAAGGATGGTGGCTCCTCCGTTATGTCTGTTAAGACCCCAGCTCGATCCATTTCCTACATGATCATTCAGGACAAGCGGCTGGTACTGCGTCACCACTCCTACATCATTGATCCCTGAGTTTGCACAGTTTGATAAGGCAAAGTCGATGATGCGGTAGTTTCCGCCGAAAGGTACAGCGGGCTTGGCGATCTGCTTGGTCAGTTTACCTAGGCGCGATCCCTGTCCACCAGCTAAGATCATTGCAACTGTTTCAGTTTTCATATTGTTCGGAAGTGTCAGAAGACCTTCCTTCCCTCCTTAAGGTAATGTAATTGTGTACTTATTTAGTTATTTTATTTACCCCATATACTCTCTTAGGTTTGAAAACGACAATACTTAATGCAGGGAGGATAAATTCCAGTGCGTGTGGTTGTCCATGCACTTCAGCCTCCAGTGTACGCTTGACCCCTTGAGGCTCTGTCCATGTGCCGCCTAAGTCTGCCCATTCTGTATTCCATACTTCTTCATATTGTCCTTTATAAGGAACCCCTATACGGACATTCTGTCTTTCCACTGGAACAAAATTACACATGATAATAAGAAAGTCTCTTGGATTTTTACCTTGCCGGATGAAATAAAGCACAGATTCCGCTTTATTATCGGCATCAAGTATCTGGATGCCTTCAGAAGAATGATCAAGTTCCCACAATGCCCGGTGTTCCTGATAGAACGCGTTCAGTTGTCTTGTGAACTCTAAATGGCGGGCATTCATATCATCATTCAGGCTGTCCCATTCCAATCCCTGATCAAACCTCCACTCGAGGAACTGTCCGAACTCCGCTCCCATGAACTGCAGCTTTTTACCCGGATGAACCATGCGATATGTTTCGATCGTTCTTAACCCCGCAAACTGATTGTAGCGGTCTCCGTGCATTTTATGCATCATAGATTTTTTCCCGTGTACCACTTCGTCGTGAGAAAAAGGAAGGATGAAGTTTTCATTAAAGGTGTACATAAAAGAGAATGTAATCAGATTAAAGTGGTCTTTTCTGTGTATTGGATCCATTTCAAAGAACTTGAGGGTGTCATTCATCCACCCCATATTCCATTTATAGTTAAAACCCAGTCCGCCTTCGTGAACCGGATGAGTAACTTTGTTCCAGGCTGTACTTTCTTCAGCCATCATCAGCACATCTGGATGACGTTCAAAGACTTTTTTGTTGAGCAGTTGAAGGAATTCGACACCTTCTTTGTTTACATTGGTCCCTTCATCGTTAGGTATCCAATCACCCAAGTCATAGTCCAGATAAAGCATATTGCTGACGGCATCCACTCTCAGCCCATCCAGATGAAACTGTTCGATCCAGAAAAGCGCGTTGGAAATGAGAAAGCTTCTGACCTGACTTTTTCCGATATCAAAATTAAGCGTCCCCCATCTGTTATTGTCTGCACGATTCTGATCAGCATACTCAAATTGAGGTGTGCCGTCATAATAGGCCATGCCATAAGCATTGCGGTTAAAGTGTCCAGGTACCCAGTCCATCAGCACACCGAGGTTTGCCTGATGAGCTGCTTCAACGAAATCCTGAAACTCTTCCATCGTTCCGAATTTCGAAGAGAGACCAAAAAAGCCAGTAGCCTGATAACCCCAGCTTGCATCAAGAGGATGTTCCATTAATGGCATGAATTCTATATGTGTATAACCCATTTCCTTAACGTATGGAATGAGTTCATCCTGAAGTTCTCTTATCGTATACCACGATCCATCTTCATGATGTTTCCATGAACTCAGATGTACTTCGTATATGTTAAGAGGTCGACTGTAAATCTCTCGACGTCTACGATTAGCAAGCCATAATCCGTCTTTCCACTGTCTGTCTGGAAGTCCTTTTACCACAGAAGCATCTTTGGGTCTAACTTCAAAAGCCAGGGCATACGGGTCGATTTTGTAGACCGTCGTGCCGTCAGCCTGAACAATTTTGTACTTGTAATGATGTCCTTCTTGTGCTTTTGGCATATCAAGATAGAAAACGCCCGTTTCTCCTATTTTTTCCATCTCATCCAGTTCTGCCCAGTCATTGAAATCTCCAACAAGATAAACGGTTTGAGCATTCGGAGCCCATACATTGAAGCGGAAGCCTTCAGCCTGGGCACTACAGCCCATCGTCAGATAGCTGTCAAAAAGTGTACCCTCGTTAAAGAGATAAAAAGTATCCGTCAGTTCTTTATGTGCTTCAGCTCTATTTCCTTGTTCCCCCATAGACATCCCCCTTTTTCGTTATACGTTACTGTCAAATTTTTTTGTTCTTAAAGGTCTATAACCGTTGTTCTATCAAGGAAAAGACAAAAAACACTTGCCCCTCCCTCATTTATCGGTAAAATAGTAGGTATCCGACTACCAAACTATCCCCAGAAAGAAGGAAGAGCAAGTGCTGTATACCCCTATTATAAACTGTCAGTTTGAAATTATCTACTATTGCCTGAAAGAAAATATCAGACAACAGGAAATGCTTGAAAAATATCGTGAATTGACCCGTTCTCTTATCGAAGAACGTAATCGTTGGACAACGCACTCCCGTGCTCCGACCGTATCTAAACCACTTGACCA
>NZ_FNFK01000008.1:0-14726 GCF_900101165.1 Alkalibacterium thalassium
TGATCTAAGCATGCGCTATGATCACCTATGCGGTATTAGCACCCGTTTCCGGATGTTATCCCCCTCTTATGGGCAGGTTCCCCACGTGTTACTCACCCGTTCGCCACTCATCCACACTCTGCAAGCAGAGTGCTTCAGCGTTCGACTTGCATGTATTAGGCATACCGCCAGCGTTCGTCCTGAGCCAGGATCAAACTCTCATTTTAAGTTTGACTTGCTCATTGTATTACTTGTGAGTTAACCATGTTAACTCGTTTGTTGCCTTCGACTCCAAAAGAATCGAAGACCCCTGCACATTTGGTTGTTTCTACTTTGTTCAGTTTTCAAAGATCTATCTCGTTCAGCTCTTTATTTCGTGTTGTTCCGTTCGAGCTGACCTTTATAACATTACATTGTTTTCAATTAGATGTCAACAACTTTTTTAAAAAGTTTTTTTCGTGCATTTGATCCGCACAACGCTGACACAAAGGAAAACTTTGGCTGCTGTTATTCAACAACGAATATAACTATACCAAGTTTTCCATCTTTCGTCAACAGGTTTTCGAATATTTATTAATTATTTTTCGAGTGGGCTAAAACAAAGCTTTACTTGACCAGCTTTATTCTTCCTTCATAAATGAAAAATCAGCTTCGTCTCTTTTTGTAATCATTAACAGTCCATCTCCTACTGGCAGGATTACCGCATCCATTGCCGGATGATCAAGAACTACATCAAGAAACTCATTTAATTTTCTGTGGATCTTTCTTGTACGTTTCGGAATGTCCTTTTCATCATTAAGTATCGTTCCACCTTGGAGAACATCGTCAACAGCTAATACACCACCCATTTTCAGAATACGATAACACTCGGGAAAGAAACTGTAGTATTTTGCTTTAGCACTATCCATGAAAATGAAATCTTTTGAATTAGACTTTATTTTTTCCAGCCATTCATTGGCCTGACCTTCTAATAGGGTGACTTTATCTTTTAGCCCCAGGAGCTTGAAGTTAGTTTCCGCTTTAGCAATCATGTCCGGATTCCGTTCAATTGTTGTCACGTGTCCATCCCGAGGCATGGATTCCAGCATAAGCGCCGCAGAAAACCCGATAGCTGTTCCAACTTCAAGTACATCTTTTGGGCTGAGCAAAGGAAGCAGCCATTTAAAGAACGCGACTGTTTCGTGAGGGATGACAGGAACACGGTTTTCATTCGCCCATTTTTCAATCTCCAGCAATTTACCTTCTAACTGCTTCTGGTCCCTTCTAAGAAATTCTCTAACGTCGTTATTGATCACAGGACGGTCCATCATTTCATTCCGTTTATGCATAGTCGTTTCCTCTTTTCTTTTATTTTCTCTATTTTACACTGATTTATCTACTTAACCAAGATTGATTCTGTTATAATGAAAATGTGAAAACACGAAAAATCAGATGAGAAGGAGCTTTCCATTTATGCTTATCAAACAACTATCAGTCCCTAAAAATAGCGTCACAACTATTTCTGAATCAGCTACTTTACAGGAAGCAATTGCTTTATTAGAAGAAACCGGCTTCCGTTGTGTGCCTGTGCTGGATAAAAGCGGCCGTATTTTCCGTGGAAATATCTACAAAATGCACATTTATCGCCACAAGGCCAATGGTGGAGACATGGACCTCCCGGTGACCCACTTACTTAAGAACGCGACCAAGTATGTACACATTAATTCGTCGTTCTTTAAAATCTTCTTTATGATCAAAGACTTACCATATATTACTGTGTTAGATGAGAACAATAATTTCTACGGTATTCTGACTCACAGCACATTGATCGACTTGCTTCAGCAGTCCTGGAGTATCGACCAGGGAAGTTATGTTCTTACCATTGCTACTCCTGGTGAAAGAGGAGATCTGGCTAATATCTCCAAACTGATCAACCGCTACTGTTCAATCATGAGCTGTATTACTCTTGATGTCCAGAGAGAGAACATGGTCCGCCGCACAATCATGACCCTGGAACCTGGGGTCTCACGAAAAACTGTTGACGAAATCTCGAAGGTTCTTGACAGAAAAGGCTTCAAGGTTGTACAGGTTGAAGACCTTCATAACGATTAAGATTAAATAGAAAAACAGTGCTGCTCCTATTATCGCTCTTCTAAAAGAGAACACTAGGGACATGCACTGTTTTTTTGCGCCAAACTTGTTTAATTTTCCATGCGTTTATTGAAGTTCAGTTTCTTATCCAGTGAAAGGATGATTGGTATCCCGACTCCCATAGTAACAAACTGTCCAAGGAATACTGTCAGGTATGTTAACCAGAAAACTTCCTCTACCCCAATAAGCAGGAGCATCAGTGCGATCATGAAGCTGAACACCGAAAATATAACGGTATTGATCATCATCTTCTTAATCGGTGACTGGATTTTCTTCGTTACAATAAAGAAAACAATAAATGAGACAATCGTATGACCAACTCCAAGAATCCAGTCGTATACTCCAAAAGGAGAGAGAATCAGATTTGTCAGGACGACTCCGGCTGTTACACCATAAGCATACTTTTTATTGAAGACTGCCAGATGGTTCAGCATTTCAGATAATCTGAACTGAATCGCTCCAAAACCAAACGGAGCGATAAGTAGTGTGATACCTGTGTAAAGGGCTCCTATTATGGCGTTTAATACCCATTGCTTTGTTTTCATTTTTTCATTTCCTCCTAGTTTTTATATCGTGGGTTGACGCTTTCGAACCACGGTCGTTTTTAGACAACGAGGATAAGCTTAGCATGCTTACATCAATTTTTCAATACACAAAAAAGACAGACTCCAGTCATTCCGACTAGATTCCGTCTTTACTAAGTATAGTAAGGCCTTAGATATGTTTATATTTATTTGACAAACCCACACTGATAGACAGGGCCTCATCAACAGCATTCATCGTTTCAGCATCCAGCTGCGTGACTTGGTCTTTCAGTCGCTGTTTATCAATCGTTCTGATCTGTTCAAGCAGAATGACAGAATTTTTTTCCAGTCCCTGATTGGCACTGACCTCCACATGTGTCGGCATCTTACCTTTTTCGATTCTTGTTGTGATTGCCGCAACAATAACTGTCGGGCTATATTTGTTTCCAACATTGTTCTGTATAATTAGAACAGGGCGCATACCGCCTTGTTCCGATCCAACTACCGGGGATAAATCTGCATAAAAAATATCTCCACGCTTAACCATAGGCTTTCCTCCTTGAAGGAGCCTTTCAGATAAGGTCGTGTTCCGTTTGAAGAGCTGCCGGAACCTTGTTACCAGATATGAGTATGCGCTTCGCTCTCGCATCCATCAAATTCGGAACAGATTTCCAAATTGATGTGTCCCATTTCTGCATATCCCTTCCTCATGGCATCCATTTTATTCATTGTTTCCCGAACAAAGCAGTGGAAAATGTCAGACATGAGTTCCGTTTCTTCAGTATCTGTCTCCATGCAATATTCTTCGATATCTTCGTAAACTGATTGATCAAGTTCAATAACCATTTTTCTATTGCTATGCTCTTTCATGAATATGCCCTCCAAAATATACTGATAAAAAAGCTAAACAGCCAGCTTACTTGACACCAGTGTCAGAAGCTTCAATGAATACTCAGCCATAAGAAATGTAGAATCTCTTTCCTTTTCTGCTAGTTTATCATGAAAGGCGAACAAATTGAACCACTCTTTGTGACAATTCTTTGACTCAAAAAACCGCTCATCAAGACGTTTGTTATTTGTTTTCTAAAATAACCTGTGCTACTGCGATCGTTCCTGTATGAGAAATCGATACCCAGGCCTTTCCAGGGAAAGGACATACGGTGATCGTAGGTTTTCCCTGATCATCTGGCAGGATTTCAACATCACGAAAAGTCAGCTTACCGATGCCTGTTCCCAAGGCCTTAGAGTACGCTTCTTTTGCTGAAAATCGGCCGGCTAAAAATTCTATCTTTCTCGTTCCTTTTAATGAATGAAAATACTCCAGTTCATTAGTTGTCAGAACTCGATCAGCAAAGGATGGTCTTTTTATGTACGCTTTATTGATCCGTTCAATATCGACTATGTCCAGTCCGATACCAGCAATCATCTGTCTTCCTCAATTCTATAACTCAATATTAAATCAATCAGCTACTGTATTATGTTACCAGATTAAATAATAAAAGTCATTTCATATAATTTAAGATTAGATTAAAAAGAACCGGCTGATCACCTGTTCAATGTAACAAGAACAGATGATCAGTCGGCTAGTTTTATTTATTCAGTTCGCTCATTAGTTTGAACGGCGGTTATTTGAACGGTTCCCTTTATCTCCAGAACGTCCTTTACCTTTATAGTTGCGGTTTCCACCTTTACCTCTACGGTTGTTGGAATAGTTTCCTTTTCCTTTTCCGCCACGGCCACCGCCACGTCGCTTATCTTTGCTTGGAAGCGGACGCTGAGGTGTGATGCTTACTGGTACATCTGTCGGATCTTTAACCATGTTCTTAACTAAAGCAGCAGCCAGATCTTCAGCTGAGTATGAACTCAGAAGCTTTTCAGCAGCAGCTTCGTACTTATCCAGGCCGTTCTGATCGATCATTTCCTGAATGTCTGCCATAGCTGTCTTGAGCTGACTTTCAAGCGCTTCGTCGTTTGTAGGCGGACGAAGAGACGTCATTGGCTGTTTAGTCAGTTTTTCAACTGTACGCAGGTAGCCCATTTCATGAGGCGTGACGAATGTAACAGCTACGCCTTCTTCACCAGCACGTCCAGTACGTCCGATACGGTGAACATAACTTTCAGGATCTTGAGGAATGTCATAGTTGTATACGTGTGACAGTCCGCTGACATCCAGCCCCCTGGCAGCGACGTCTGTTGCTACTAGGATATCGATTTTACCTTTTTTAAAGTCTTTCAAGACGCTCATACGCTTGCCTTGAGAAAGGTCTCCATGGATTCCTTCAGCCTGGTATCCGCGCATTTCAAGTCCTTTAGCCAGTTCATCGACACGTCTTTTCGTACGTCCGAATACGATAGCTGACTTAGGATTCTGTACATCCAGCAGGCGAGTCATGATATCAAACTTCTCGTTGTCTCGCGCTTTTGTATAGTACTGTTGGATAGTTGAAGCAGATAGTGTTTTCGTTTTGATACGAACTGTTTCAGGGTCCTGCATGAAGCGTTCACCGATACGTTTGATCGGAGCCGGCATAGTTGCTGAGAATAGCAAGGTCTGACGCTCAGCTGGTACTTCCTGAATAATTGTTTCGATATCTTCGATGAATCCCATATTAAGCATTTCATCAGCTTCGTCTAGTACCAATGTCTGAACCTGGTTCAGTTTCAATGTTTTACGACGGATGTGGTCAAGCATACGACCAGGTGTTCCAACAACTATTTGTGCGCCACCTTTGATCTGCTTGATCTGACGTCCGATGTCTGCTCCACCGTAGACACATGTTACTTTCACACGCTTGTCTTTGCTTAAACGGAATAGTTCTTCTTGTGTCTGGATAGCCAGTTCACGAGTAGGGGCGATAACAAGCCCTTGAACATTGTGGTTTTTGACGTCGATTTTCTGAAGCATAGGCAGACCGAAAGCGGCAGTTTTACCTGTTCCTGTCTGTGCTTGTCCGATGACGTCTTTTCCTGCAAGTGCAAGCGGGATCGTCTGCTCCTGGATTGGTGTTGTTTCTTCAAATCCCATATTCTGTACGGATTTGAGTAGTTCAGGTAGTAAATCTAGTTCATTAAATTTCAAAGAATGTTTCCTCCTAATATTTTCCTTAGCGTTCATTCGTTTACGAGCCAAGGTACAGTCACTCTTACATAAGAGAAACTTCGAAAGCAATGAACAGATTTGTATCGTTTCTGTTCAAATAAAGACCCTAGTGTTCGTCACTCAATTTCGATGCGAGACACCAGGGATCATAGTTAACTTGACTCAGTATTTAATTTTAAATTCTATACGGATAATTCGACGTATCCATTAAACGAACGGTTCACTTCATTCCAGATGTTATCTTAACACGTGAGCAACTTGTTTTCAACTCGTTTTCATACCTCTATAAAATGAATACGTTTTACACTTATTCCTCGTGACTTAACTTAGTCACAACTTCAAGCATCCCTGTACTCAGGCTTGACTTCAGTAGAACCGTATCTTCTTCTTTGATCTGTTTCTCCAGATAATCAACTAACGGCTGCTTGTCTCCTTCAAAATGCTGAAGGTTCTGCTCATTCATTTGAGGTAGCAGTTTATCATATAAAGCTTTCATCTCTTTTCCGTACAAGACAACCAGGTCGACTTTCTTAGGGTCGATCGCTTCACTCAAACTTTCATGCATGGCTCTGGAATGCTCACCTAGTTCAAGCACGTCTCCTAGTACAATGATTTTTCGCTTAGGGACATTGATTTCCTGGAAATAACGTAGAACGGCTTTCATTGATGATGGACTGGCGTTGTATGCGTCGTTGAGCAGAGTGGATTCATTGATTCCATCGATCCATTCAAGACGGTTCTTAGTCAGTTCAAAGTTCTCAAGCTGGACATAGGCTTCCGTATTGGATATACCGATCTCTTCTCCAACTAGAACAGCAGCCAGTGCATTTTGAACGTTGTAGATTCCAGGGACCGGCAGCGTGCATAACTGTTCAGGATCCGCATTAGTCGTAAAGACGGTCTGCTTTAACCTGGCTTCCACTGTGACCGGATATAGATCTACGCCTTCTTCTTTTCCGAAAGTCAGACGCTTGCCTACAGTCGCATCCACATACCCTGCTGCTATTTTATCTTGAAGCAGCGGCTCTTTGCCTGGATAGATCAGTGTGCCGTTCGACATCCCTTTAACGATTTCAAGTTTAGCTTCAGAAATTGCATCACGCGACCCGAGAAATTCAATGTGAGATTCTCCGATCATCGTAATCACAGCAATGTCAGGATGAGCCAGCTCAGAAAGCACTTCGATTTCCCCTCGTTCACTCATTCCCATTTCAAGTACCAGCACTTCTGTATCCTCCGGCATATTGAGTATCGTAAACGGCAGTCCCAGGTGATTGTTGAAGTTCCCGACTGTCTTATACGTCCGGTATCTGGCAGAAGCAACGGCTGCGACCATGTCTTTCGTTGTAGTCTTTCCGTTACTTCCAGTAATCCCAATGACTTTAGGCCCTACTTTGTTCAGATAATACTGCGCAAAATGCTGAAAGGCTTTTTCCGTATCCGCTACTCCTATGATCGGGAAGCCTTCCGGAGCTTTCTCTGTGTCATCACTCCAGAAACTGGCAGCCGCTCCTTTTTCAATCGCTGCTTCGATAAAATCATGCCCGTTCCTCTCAGCAGTCAGAGGGATGAACAGGTCACCGGGCTGCAGCGAGCGAGTATCAAACGATACGCCTTCTATCTTCAGATTGTCGTCCCCATCAATCAACTTACCATCTACAGCTGAAGCTATTTCATTTAATGTCCATTTAGCCATTGTTTCTCTCCGTCCCTTCTGTTCCTTGATTCCTTCTTACTTGTTTCGTCTTGTATTAAGCTCAAGACGGTCCTTGTGACGTCTGATACCTAGCTGAATTACTTCTTCAATCAGATCTTCATAAGGCAAACCCGTTTTTTCCCATGCTCTAGGATACATACTGTTGTTCCTAAACCCAGGGAAAGTGTTGACTTCATTGACGTAGACTTCTCCATCTTCAGTAAGGAAGAAATCGACACGAGACACCCCAGCGCCATCGATTGCGTGAAAGGCACGCGCTGCCAGCTCCCTCAGCTTTTTGGTCAACTCATCTGAAATATCTGAAGGGACCTGTCTAATCACTTCCTGGTTCAGGTACTTGTCTTCATAGTCATAAAAAGGCTTATGCTTGATAAGTTCACCTGGAACTGATGTATGAATGTCTTCATTGCCTAAGACAGCTACTTCGATTTCTCTCGCTTTGACACCTTTTTCCACGACGATTCTTGTATCGTATTCGAATGCGAGTTCGATCGCCTCTTTTAACTTGGTTTCTTCAAGCACTCGGGTAATACCCACGCTTGAGCCCAGATTGGCCGGCTTGACGAACATCGGGAAGCCTAAAGACTGAATCAGACCGTCCTTGACTTTATCAGGATCAACTTTCCAGTCAGTCAGTTTTACCTCATTGTAAGGCAGGATTGGCAGGCCTGCTTCTTTAAATACGCTTTTACTGATGATTTTATCCATACCGACAGCACTTGCAAGCACGCCAGCTCCTACATAAGGAATGTCGAACACTTCAAAGAGACCTTGGACCGTCCCATCTTCACCATTCGGGCCGTGAAGCACCGGGAAAGCTACCGATTCACCTTCCATCATTTCAGTGAAATTGAACGGCTGTTTCTTGGCGATCTGATTCATTTCTTCCACTTCAGGAATACCATCTTTACTGTTCACATTTCCAGCCTTGTACCACTGACCTTCCCTTGTGATATAAACCGGTATGACTGTGTAATGATCATAATATATTTTCTGTAAAATCGAGTAAGCGGATTTGATGGATACTTCATGTTCCGCACTCTTTCCTCCATAGATCAGATAAAGTTTCATTCGTTTCCTCCTGTATTAAGCTGATAGTTTATTACATAGGCAAAACAGAATTTAATCCCATTTTAGCATATTTTCCCGCAGCAACAATATAATTGGGTATCGAATACCAATTATATTTTGGGCAAAGAAAAAAGCCCTGGCTAGCCAGAGCTTTAAACCGATTATTCTTCGTCTGCAAGACCGTATTTTTTGTTGAAACGGTCGATACGTCCATCTGCCTGAGCAAATTTCTGACGTCCAGTGTAGAACGGATGAGAGTCAGATGTAACCTCCATACGGATAAGCGGATACTCTTTTCCATCTTCCCATTCAACTGTTTCGTTTGATGTTGTAGTAGACCCTGACATGAATTTAAATCCTGTCGTTGTGTCCATGAACACTACTTGACGATATTCTGGATGAATTCCTTGTTTCATATCTTTTTCACTCCTTCATGCCATGAAACCTCTGCGGCTCCATAGTTATCCTAATCCTTTAAGTCAGCGACTGGGTGATCAGTGCTAAGCACTGGTCTCCTTCATCGGCTTGATTATATATGCAACACTAGACATACTAACATATCCTGCCGTCTGTTGCAATGGATTGTCCCATTTTTCTGCGCATTATTTAGATGATTACTGCTTAAGTACTTTTTCTACAAAGGCGGCATTCTTCCCGTAACGTCTCAATGTCTTGATGAACTGATCCGTATACTCCAGTGAATCATTGCGCATCCCTCTACGCAGTTTGTAGACCGCTTCGTATTCTTCTTTGGAAAGAAGCATTTCTTCCTTACGGGTACTTGATTTTTTAATATCGATTGCCGGATAGATGCGTCGTTCAGCCAGTTCTCGGGACAGATGGACTTCCATGTTACCCGTTCCTTTGAACTCTTCATAAATGACATCGTCCATTCGGCTTCCAGTATCCACTAATGCTGTTGCGACGATCGTCATGCTGCCACCTTCTTCAACATTACGGGCAGACCCGAAGAAACGTTTTGGTCTGTAAAGAGCTGCAGGATCGATCCCACCGGAAAGCGTACGCCCACTTGGCTGTTCCACAAGGTTATACGCTCTAGCCAGACGAGTGATGCTGTCCATAAGGATGACTACATCCTGCTTGTCCTCAACCAATCGTCTGGCACGTTCGAGAACCAGTTCGCTCACTTTGACGTGGTTCTGCGGCTGCTGATCGAATGTCGAATGAACGACTTCTCCATCGATGCTCCGTTCCAGATCGGTTACCTCTTCGGGGCGTTCATCAATAAGCAGGACAATCAGTTCAACTTCCGGATGATTTGCCTTTATTCCGTTGGCAATTTCTTTGAGCAATGTCGTCTTCCCTACCTTAGGCGGTGCGACAATCAGTCCTCTCTGTCCGAACCCGATCGGAGCCACGAGATCGATCATCCGTGCAGACAGTTCGTTCTCGGATGATTCAAGGTTGATTCGACGATCCGGATACAACGGTGTAAGGGCCGGGAAGTGAGGGCGTTCTCTAGCTTCTTCAGGATTCTTTCCATTGACCAGTTTGACGTTCATCAGTCCGTAGTACCGTTCTCCCGCTTTAGGCGGACGCGCTGTACCGGTGATTTTATCTCCATTTCTCAAGCTGAAACGCGTCATCTGAGAGGCTGAAATATAAATATCTTCGTTACTGTGAGAGTAATTGATCGGACGTAAAAAACCAAAGTCCTGGCTGTTGATTTTATCAAGCACCCCGCTGACCTGGAAATACCCCTGTTTTTCTTCCTGCGCGCGAATAACAGCTAGAGACAGTTCCTTTTTGTTCATCTGACTGTAATAAGGTATTTTCAACCGCTTAGCATGCTCATAAATCTCTTTTAAAGTCATGTTCTGTAAATCACTGAAAGTTAAAAATTTTGCCACTCGTCCCTATCCCCTATTCCTATAATTTAATCGCCACTCTCTTCCATGTAAATGTCTGCGCCTAAAGCGGTCAATTTTTCTACAATATGATCATATCCTCTAAGAATATTATCTACTCCGTCAATGGTCATCTGTCCTTCAGCAATCAGACCAGCTACTACAAGACAGGCTCCGGCTCTCAAATCACTGGCTTTGACTTCGGTTCCTTCAAGATGTGTGCCACCTTCGATCAGGATGACATCACTTTCCACACGAGCCTTAGCACCCATACGGTTCAGTTCCGGAATGTGCTTGATGCGTTTCGGATAAATCGTATCAACAATCATCGATTCACCTTGGGCCATCATAAGCAGAGGTGTAAACGGCTGCTGCAAGTCGGTCGCAAAACCAGGATAAGGCAGTGTCTTTATAGAAACACCTCTCAGATTCCCTTCCGGCTTGGTGATACGAACGTAATCTTCCCCAATTTCAAGAGGCACGCCCATTTCCTCCATTTTTGCGATCAAACTTTCTAGATGCTCGACAATGACGTTGCGGATAACGACATCTTTCCCTTTTGCCGCAGCCATGATCAGGTACGTGCCTGCTTCGATGCGGTCAGGAATTACAGTGTGACGGCATCCATGCATCTCTTCGACACCATCTATACGGATAATGTCTGTTCCTGCTCCACGTACTTTTGCCCCCATATTATTTAGAAGCGTCGCTACATCAATGATTTCAGGTTCACGCGCAGCGTTTTCGATGATCGTTCTGCCTTTAGCTTTTACTGCTGCCAGCATGACATTGATCGTTGCTCCAATGGACACGACGTCAAAGTAGACACGCGCCGCCTGGAGACCATCTTCATCTGTCTTGAGATACATTGCACCCATTTCATTGTCAACAGTAGCACCCAAGGCTCTGAACCCTTTCAGGTGCTGGTCGATTGGACGCGGACCAAGGAAGCATCCACCAGGAAGACCCACGACGCCTTGTCCGAACTTAGTAAGTAACGCGCCCATAAAATAATAAGACGCTCTTAAGCTTTTGATTTTACCCGTAGGCATGGGAACCGATACCATCTCTGTAGGATCTACTGTCAGAGTTGTGCCTTCAAAGTGCGTTTTTACATTCATGTCATTAAGGATTTCGATGAGCGAGTGGACGTCTGCAATGTTTGGTACGCCTTCCAGCGTAACAGGTGAATCAGCAAGAATTGACGCTGGAATCAGCGCTACTGTGCTGTTCTTTGCTCCTGAAATCGTTACTTCCCCGGATAAGTCATGTCCACCATTTACGATTAATTTTTGTGTCATTATAAGTCCTCACTTTTGTTTATACGATTATTGGTTGTCTGAAGTTCTCTATTTGTAATATTAAGTCATTCTACTTTTCAAAGTCGGACTGCTTACAGTTTAACGATACGCCTTGCGAATGGCAAGCTGGACAGTCTGTCATATAAGGCGATAGCCAGTAGCATTTTAAGCGCATCAATAGGAAGAAAGACCGTCAGATTCATACTGACAATGCTCACAAGTGAAATCGGTGAGTCAAGAACGGTATTCATAAGAATATACTGGTAGCTCATGCCTGTTATATACAGCACGCCTAATCCCAGGCTCATGATCCCTGTCATTTCACATTTGTTTCTCTGTTTCTTTAATCCTGACCCGACTATCCATGCGACCGCCAGTGCTCCCACAATATAACCGAAAGACGGAGAAAGAATACTTCCCATGCCTCCGCTTCCCCCAGCAAATACAGGCATTCCGATCAAGCCCATAACGATATACAAAATAATCGTCATCAGACCTTTGACTGGCCCTAATAACGCCGGAATGAATAAAAAGAAGAATACTTGTAAAGTGATTGGGATAACTCCAATTGGCAAGACGACAATTGAAGAGACGGCAAGGAGTGCTGCGGATAAGGCTATTTGAGTAAGGTCATGTGCAGATGGTTTTTTCATTTCTTTAACCTACTAACATTTCATTTAGTTTATAGCGAACTACCAATGAAGATATTCTCTTTATCAGAAGTTCATGTACATTTCTTTGGAATACAAACGGTTAACATGTGACAATGTGAACAAGGCATTAAAACGTACAGTTGCCCACAATCATAATCATACAGGGTTTACTTTTTTTTTCAACATAAAAATACAGAACACTAACGATTGTTAATGTTCTGTAAGAATTTATTCGCTTTAAAACCCATATTGTTCTTCTTTAATGCGCCTAGCCTCTGTATACGTTTCGGAAAGGATCATCGTATCTTCTACAAGACGCTCGATCCTGAATACTGCATCTTCATTGACAATCTTCTTGCGGTAGAAGTCTCTTTCTTCCATGAAGGTGTAGGTCTGAACGATTTGAGCCTTCATATAAGCAAGGATCGGTTTGAGTTGTGTTTCAGCAATAAGGTAATGTTTGGATGACCCCGCTGTCACCAGTATGCCTGCTGTTTTGTCTCTCAGTCCATCCTGAGGAAGCAGGTCGAACACGTTTTTCAAAGAGCCGGGAATGGATGCCTGAAAGATTGGTGTACCTATGAGGATGATGTCAGACGCCATAATCGTCTCGGTCACAACTTTTGTGTCTCCCTTATATTCTCTGAAGTCCCGTCCATCACTGAAAACCAGCTCAAAATCAGCCAGATCCAGAAGGGTAACCTCATGATCAGGATAGTTTCGTTCAATGATATCTTTTGTATAGTTCATCGCTGTTCGCGTTTTAGACCCGATCGTCGAGCCGGATAGCAGGGTAATATTCACTCTAGTCACTCCTTATGCTTTCGCTTTGGCTGTATGCTTTTTGACTGCCGGTAAAATCTCATTTCCTATCAGCTCTATATTTCTCATGATCTTATCAAACGGCACGCCGCCGAAATCCATTTGAGCGATATAGCGCTGGTGATTGAATGTCTCATGCTGGTAAAGGATTTTCTCGATGATCTCCTGGGGGCTGCCGACGTTCATGATATTTTTTAGATGAGTACCCTGGGCAAATGCTTGCTTAGGGAAACCACGTCCATTTGTCAGCTTCATGCCTTCGTTGATATGCGGGTAATATTCTTTCAATGCCTGTTGCGTCGTGTCCGCTGCATAAAAGAAGCCAGCTGTCGCAACAGGAAATTCTGATGAATCCTGGCCAAGACTTTCAAGTGTTTCTCTATAGGCATCAATCGGACGCTTGAATACAGACGCTGGTCCTCCTAGCATCGCTTGGTACATCGGCACGCCCTGATAAGCAGCTTTCATTGCACTGGCCGGTGTGCCACCGACAGCACGCCATATCGGCAGGCTTCCATTAAGCGGACGTGGAAGAATATGCGCATCCCTTAGTGGTTGACGAAATTCTCCTTCCCAGTTGACGACTTCTTCTTTATTTATTTGTAGCAGAAGTTCAAATTTCTCTTCAAACAGTTCTTCATAATCATGCAGATCATATCCTAAAAGCTCGAACAAGCCTACACGGGAAGCCCGTCCCGCTACGATTTCTGCCCGGCCACCTGAAATCAGATCGATCGTGGCAAAGTCTTCGTAGACTCTCACCGGGTCAGACGTACTGATGATTGTGGATGAACTGCTCACTTTAATTTTTTCTGTCGCCTGGGCGATTGCCGACAGGACAACCGAGTGCGCCTGCGTAGTGAAGTGATCCTGATGGCTTTCTCCTACGCTGATCAGGTCAATGCCTGCTTCTTCTGCCAGCTTAGCCATTTCAATGATTTCCTGCAGCCGCTGCTGAGGGGAAATCCGTTTGTCTATATGCGGATTCTTTAAATGGTCACCTAAAGTATACAAGCCGAACTCCAGGCCTTTGCTGTCATCGATTCGGTATTGTTCAAAACTCATGTCATCACTCTTTTCGTTTAAATTTCAGTCGGTGCTTCGACTTTTACTGGGGTATCTCATTCAGATTCGGCGGGCAGAGGATATCATAGCCTCATTTTTCCCCGCCCAAGCGAATTGTTCTAGTTTCAGTAGCAGCAATCCAGTCTTTCTAATGACTTATATGTGCTTCACTTTACCTTCCGTTACCCAGTATACACCACAAACTAACTTATAGTAAGCCTTTTACCTCGAATTCGTACGACTTTTTCACCCGACTCGTTCTGCTTGGCGTCTTTTAAGGGCTTTTAAAGTGGACAGCGGTCGGTCGATCCGACCGCTTCATTATTTTGAACTGCCGGGTTTGTGGAGGTTCTATCGGTTTTGGGGTGGCTTGGTGATTGCCCCGTAACTCGGACGCTTTTCCTATTTGAGTGCCTGCGCTATCGGGTTTGCTCCCTTACTCGGATGACTTTTCGCTTTGAGTGCCGGTGCTATCGGGATTGCTCCCTTACTCGGA
>NZ_FNFK01000008.1:14781-63304 GCF_900101165.1 Alkalibacterium thalassium
CCTTACTCGGATGACTTTTCGCTTTGAGTGCCGGTGCTATCGGGATTGCTCCCTTTTCTCCTCGACTATGCCTTTTTGAACATAGTATGTGCCCACGGACAATGCGCTCTTTTGATAATAGGTTGAAAGAATTCTCTGAATTCTTTCCTTATTGACCTTTTCACCACACCACTCATATATATTGTTGACCGTAGCTTTCCTCTCAGGAAAAAGCAAAAAGTATTCCTCTATTTGACTTATAACTACTTTATCTTTAGATATTATCTGCATACAAGATTTACAGTACACCCTTCGTTGAGTGATCCTTATATCAAATTTTCCACAGTACAAGCATCGTATCCCCTTCCTCAATTCCTCATAAGTATACGCCGGCCTTTTGATTTGAATGCGCCCTTCCTTGTTATGTTCTTCAATCAGTTTTTCTGCCAGTCCCTTCATCTTTTTTATTCCCCATGGCTCGTCCCGCTGTCTACGATTGATTTCGGTCAGACGGGATTGAATTTGCCCATAGAAAATGAACGGGTCGGCAGGTGTCGCATGATACAGCATACATGCCGGATTGACAAACACAACATAGCCTTCGATACTCATTTTGACCTGCCAGGACTGCAGCAGCTGCCTCAGAAGAGACGACGTTCGATTAAGCTGGGTGAGCGGGTTCGATATCTCCTGGCCGGCTACTGTATAGATGTCGCCGTCTTTCATAATAAAGTCACCCTCGTAGTTCTTGACTTCAAAGATATACACGACTTCCGAAGTCAGGAGAACTGAATCGATCTGCACTGTGTTTCCTTTGATGGTCAGCGAAAGATCCTGCAGCATCACACACTCCTGCTCCAGATACTTCTCTCCCATCTCGTCGAACTGCCTTTCACCAATTAATCCCTTCTCCATATTCAGCAGATTCTGCTTCTGTTCAAATGAATATGCCTGCCTTTGGTTCAGAGCTCTCAGCACGTTGAGTTCTTTAGATGCTTCCCGCGGCTTCATTATCTTCATTGATTCTTTCCTCCAGCTGATCAATTTGTCTTCATTCATTATATTGTCCAAACGATTGAATTCTCACGAAATTGACTAGCGGCGTTTATCAAAAGCAGAAGATTTTCGCTCAAAAAAGATCCTCACTTTTCATAAAAAAATCACCCTCATGAACTGATGACAGCTCAAGAGGGTGATTCTGTTGACGAGAAGGCACGGGCCCCTCGCGTCTCTATCTTATTTTAATTAAGCTTTGTTTGAAGAACCGAATTCTCTCATTTTAGCTTTAGTTGTTTCAGTGATGTCTGCTTTACCAGGTCCGATGATTTTACGAGGATCGTAAACTTTTTCGTTGGTAGCAATAACTTCACGTGTGCGCTTAGCCCATACTTGCTGAAGCTCAGTGTTTACGTTGATTTTAGTGTGACCGTATTCGATTGCTTTTTCAATCTGGTGAGTTGGGATACCTGATCCACCGTGAAGTACAAGTGGTGCACCTGTCAGTTCAGAAATTTCTTTCATTTCGTCAAATCCAAGTTTAGGTTCTCCGTCGTAGTCTCCGTGTACAGATCCTAGAGCAGCTGCTAGGGCATCGATTCCAGCTTCGTCAACCATACGTTTACATTCTTCTTTATCAGCGTACATTACGCCACCGACAACGCCGTCTTCTTCTCCGCCGACAGTACCGATTTCAGCTTCAACTGACGCACCTTTAGAGTGAGCATATTCAACCACTTTTTTAGTGAAAGAAATGTTGTCTTCGATTGGATCATGAGAGTGGTCGATCATAACTGAAGAGAATCCAGCATCGATCGCAGCTTTACATGTATCAAATGATGAACCGTGGTCCAGGTGAAGAGCCACAGGAACTGTAATGTCCATTTCTTCAAGTAAAGCATTAACCATAGCAGAAACAACAGTGAATCCACCCATGTATTTAACTGCTCCTTCAGAAGCACCTAAAATTACTGGAGATTTTTCTTCCTGTGCTGCCTGTAAAATGGCTTGTGTCCATTCTAAGTTGTTGATGTTGAATTGCCCAACTGCATATTTTTCAGCCAAAGCTTTGTTCAACATGTCTGTCATACTTACTAAACGACTCATAAATATAGCCTCCTCAAATTTTTGCGCACTTTTTAAACCGATATACGCCCTCGGTCTCGCTTATTATTATATACAAAATTTCACAATAAAACTAGTATTAATCATTAGGTTGTCTCTCTATTTTCAATTTCTTTCATAAATCCAGCCTCATTATCATTTATCTATTCTTGTTTTCTAATGACTTTTCAATAAAGGCTTTAAACAACGGCTGAGGTCTGTTCGGTCTGGAAATAAATTCCGGATGGAACTGGCATCCGACGAAATAAGGGTGATCGGCCACTTCTATGATCTCCACCAGTTTATTGTCTGGAGAAACACCAGAGAAAATCAGCCCTTTTTCTTCAAGCAGCTCACGGTAGCTATTGTTGAATTCATATCGGTGACGATGACGCTCCTGAACGATTTCCTTATTGTCATAGGCTTCGGCAGTCACTGTACCCGGCTGCAATTGACATGGGTATAGACCCAGTCTCAGTGTTCCACCCATATCCGTCACATTCTTCTGATCCGTCATCAAGTCAATGATGTTGTGTTCAATGTCAGGATTGACTTCCGCAGATCCAGCCCCATCAAGCTTGGCTACGTTACGGGCAAATTCCACAGCTGCCAGCTGCATGCCAAGACAGATACCGAAGAATGGAATCCTGTTTTCCCGTGCATATCGAATCGCCAGCATTTTCCCTTCCAGACCGCGTTCTCCGAATCCACCCGGTACGAGGATGCCGTCCACATCATCCAGTTCTCTGACCAATTCTTCTGGAGACAGTTTTTCTGCATTGACCCATTTGATGTCGATATCCGAATCTGCAGCATAGCCGGCATGCTTCAGTGCTTCAACTACGGACAAATATGCATCCGGCAGTTCCACATATTTCCCTACAATAGCAATTCGAGTAGACGTCTTCAGGTTCAGCACTTTCTCTTCTAGCGCTTTCCATTCAGTCATATCCGCTTCCGGTACATCCAGTTTCAGATGATCGACTACAATCTGATCCAGTCCCTGTTTCTGTAAGTTCAACGGGATTGAATAAAGCGTATCGACATCCAAAGATTCGATGACCGCTTTGGAATCCACATCGGTGAAGGATGCGAGTTTTTCTTTCGTATGCTGCTCAACCGGATATTCCGAGCGGACGATCAGCACGTTTGGCTGGATTCCAAGGCTTCGAAGTTCTTTTACGCTGTGCTGGGTCGGCTTGGTTTTCATTTCACCTGCCGCTTTAAGGTATGGAATCAGTGTCGTATGCAGATACATGACATTGTCGGACCCGACGTCACTTTTCATCTGACGCAGAGCTTCAAGGAAAGGCAATGACTCGATGTCTCCTACTGTTCCACCAACTTCAGTGATGATCACGTCCGAATCGGTCGTCTGTGCCGCACGCATGATCTTTTTCTTTATTTCATCTGTAATGTGCGGAATGACCTGAACCGTTCCGCCCAGATAATCACCGCGACGTTCTTTGTTGATCACTTCAGAATAGACTTTCCCTGTCGTGACATTTGAATACTGGTTCAAATTAATGTCGATGAACCGCTCGTAATGCCCCAGATCCAGATCCGTTTCAGCGCCATCATCCGTTACAAACACTTCTCCATGCTGATACGGACTCATCGTTCCTGGATCCACATTGATATAAGGATCAAATTTCTGAATCGTTACTTTCAGTCCTCTGTTTTTCAACAGTCGGCCAAGAGATGCTGCCGCGATACCTTTTCCGATTGACGATACCACTCCGCCTGTTACAAAAATATACTTTGTCATAGTACTCCCTCCATAATTCTTTTAAGGAAAGGCAAAATGTCTCAAAAAACAGAAAACTCCCTATTCCATTTAATAAATGAAATAGGGAGCGTTGAACTGTCTTACATTCTGTCTTGTTGACCCTTCATATACATAACATGTACGTAGGGTGCCCAATAAATAGTTTAAAGACCTAATTGCTGTAAGTCAAGTACGAATTCTGTCAGTTTCCCCATTTGAGTATAGCAGCGGAGTTAATGATCACTGGAACCATCCGTCCGCCATATCGATGCCCTTTTACACTTTTATTCTGCAGACGCTTTATTCGATCTCGACTATTAATCTACGAATTTTTACGTATCAAAAAAGCTGACCCCGATAGACGGATGGTCAGCTTTTTCCGACAGGCTCGGTTATCAATTAGCCCATCTCTATTCTTATTCGTCTTCCTCGTCTTCAAGCACATCTTCATCATCAACGATGTTCAGACCTTTCAGCTCTTCGCTGTCCTCGTCCTCATCACCAAGATCATCAAGATCGTCTTTGTATTCTCCAAGGTCTTCTTCATCTTCGTCATCGACCATGACACCATGCTCATCGACTTCGACACGGTCCCCATACTTGACGGCTTCTTCCTCTTCTTCATCTTCTTCATCTTCTTCATCTTCTTCATCTTCTTCGACTTCTTCGTCATCATAAGCCTGATCAAATCCGGTACGGCTTCTTCGGCGTGGTCGTTCGTCCTCTGCATCGTTATCATGCGTAATTTCTTCATCGATCGAGTCGATAGGGTACCACGCACGTAGACCCCAGCGGTTGTCGCCTAAGGAAATGAATCGCCCGTCTACATTCAGATCAGTATAAAACTGAATCATTTCACGTTCCAATGTTTCATCATCCAGCGCCAGATAGTCTGCCACTTCTGACAGCAGGTCATTGAAATCAATCACTTGTCCAGTTGTTTCAAGGATGGCATGAGCCACATCTACCATAGCCAGTTCGTCTTTTTCCTGACCTTTAAATTGATTTAATTCCACGACTGTAACGTCCTTTCTCTCATCGGTTTCAGTGAACTACCCACCACTTAAATCCTTTGGATTTTGAAGTGGGAGCTTCCTACGAACTCCATTCTTGTTTGCACAAAATTCATGCAGACAGAGGAATCGGATATGGGTAGGCTCAAAAGGCAGTCCCTGCCTCATAGGTTTTCTTTTACTTGGCTAATGCCAAGGAATACTTAGTAGGCTTGGTTATCGCCTAAGTATAGACTTGGTTTTCGTCTACACAAGAAGTATACCAAATGAAACGGAAGTTCGCGACTTCAAGCTATCGCTTGACCGAAATTCATCTCCCACTTTCACTGGTGCTTCGTACCCATACGTTTAGAAGTGGGAGACTTCTTTCGGAATTACGTTAAACTTTCTCTTCAACTAATTTATACTACATGATTACGTTGTAAAACGCAATCTAATTTGATACTCCCCTAGTTTTTGTCCATTTGCATGCAGTTTATAATCGATATAGACTCTTCCGGAAAACGGGCGGTCATAATAGCTGACTCTCAAATCGTCGGTCAGTACCTGTAGCGGAATGATTCCCGCGGGTGTGGCGTAGTTGGTTTCTGTATGTCTGTCACTGTTGAAGGTCAGACGCATCGCCCGCTCACCATTTCTGATCAGATTCACTACTCCGTCAGGATTGATTTTGACCGTCACTGGAACTGTTGCTTCCTCATGCGTTTCTTCAAATCGAATGTAGTAACTGTTATTCATGTACACGACTCGTCCTTTTTCTTCGAACGAATGCTGATGCGTTTCTCCATTCTGTATATAGGATGTTTCCATTTTCACTTCGGCCGGCAGACCGTTTTTCAAATCTCTTGAAAGCACAAGCACTACCCCTTCCTTATTCTCTTTTGATTGTCTGTCCTATACAGTTTATCATAAATCATATTCGGCGTCTCATTCTATATTCGACTTCTGTATCCTAACCCCGTTGATTTTTGGTATACTGAAAGAAACTGACGATGAAATAATTAATGAGACAATATGAAGGACGGACATTATGACTGAAACCCATTCTTATTTTAATGATTACACACAGCCTTATCTGCTTTATGATAAGCTGCCGGCTGATTATTCAGAGCACCGCTTCGCTCCTTTTGCGCTGACGGATGCCTTTATCAAAGAAGCGGGAGAAAAGAAGCAGCCCATCCTGCACTTCTGGCAGACTGATCCGCTGATCATTTTAGGAATGATGGATACCAAGCTTCCATTCCTTAGCGATGCCCTGACAGCTTTTGCGTCCGGCGGCTACGACTATCTGGTCCGAAACTCAGGTGGACTAGCTGTTGTGAGTGATAGCGGAGTGCTGAACTTTTCCATGATCTTTCCTGAAGGCGAAGAGCGACTCTCTATAGACGAAGCCTATTCCCGAATCCATCATGTTGTTCAGACGGCCTTTTCTCGCTATAACAAAACGGTCGATGCGTATGAAATTGCAGACTCTTACTGCCCGGGTGAATTCGATTTAAGTATCGAGGGGAAAAAAATAGCTGGTATTGCCCAGCGACGGATCAGAGGCGGAATCGCTGTAATGATTTATCTCAGTGTATCCGGGGACCAGACCCATCGGGCAGAGATGATCCGCGAGTTCTATACCAAAGGTCTGGACGGATCCGAAACCAGATGGAGCTTTCCTGCTGTGAATCCGAACGTGATGACGACGCTGGAAGATGCCCTCGGTGTTTCCTTAACTATTGAGGAAACAAAGCAGCATCTGCTTTCTGTATTTACTCAGGCCGGTGTCACACTGGTTCAGGGCGATATGACAGCATCCATCGCCTCTGCTTACGACGAAGGCCTTCAGAAAATGATCACCCGAAATGACAAATTACTACCTTGATCCCCCTCAGTGCTTGAGGCTAAGAGAGGAAGGAATGGTCTACTTCACACAGCACCTTCTTGTTAATATAGAAGAAGATGGAGTAGAACCGACAACTATGTGTATCGACTCATTTGAAAAGCAGGACCGCCTGCCTATTGAAAAAGTATTTAAAGATCCCGTGCACGACTACATTCATGTCCGACACAAACTGATTTTAGATCTGATCGACACCAAGGAATTTCAGCGTCTGCGTCGGATCAAACAGCTCGGGACCGCCCAGTTCACCTTTCATGGTGCGGAGCATTCGCGTTTTTCCCATTCGCTGGGCGTTTATGAATTATCCCGTCGGATAGTGGATATGTTCGAACGCAACTATCCGGATGACTGGGACTGTTCCATGCGCCTCGTCACCTTATGCGCAGCTCTACTGCATGATGTCGGGCACGGCCCCTTTTCCCATACATTCGAAAAAATCTTCAATACGGACCACGAGTCTCTGACGACGGATATTATTTTATCCGAGGGAACGGAAGTCAATACGATCCTTAAGCGCGTATCTCACGACTTTCCTAACCAGGTGGCCAGTGTCATTACCAAGCAGCATCCGAATCCTCAAGTCGTTCAGCTGATCTCCAGCCAGATCGATGCGGACCGGATGGATTATCTGCAGAGAGACGCCTTTTTCACCGGTGCCACATACGGCGCCTTCGATCTGTCCCGCATCCTCAGAGTGATCCGTCCCTATAAAGACGGCATTGCTTTCCAGTATCAGGGCATGCATGCGGTGGAAGACTATATCGTGAGTCGTTTCCAGATGTATATGCAGGTGTATTTCCACCCGGCATCTCGGGGAATGGAAGTCACTCTCGACCGTCTTCTCTACCGGGCCAAACAGCTCTATAAAGATCAGGAGCTGTATCCGGCGTTCGACCTTCTCGATCCGTTTTTCGAAGAAGACCCGACTCTGGATGACTACCTGAAACTAGACGACGGCGTACTTCAGACGGCCATTATTTTATGGACTGAAAGTGATGATGCCTACTTGAGCGAGCTATCTAAAATGTTCCTTCACCGCAAACCGCTGAAATCAGTTACGTATATCGACGGAAAAGACGATGATGTGGTGGAGACTCTGAGGGATATAGTCGGGCACTTGACATACGATAAGAACCTCTATACTATGACCAATAGCAGCTCTGATCTGCCGTATGACTATAAATTGAAAAACAAGACACCGATTCATCTTATGCAGTCGGATGGGACCCTTGTCGAACTCAGCAAGGTCAGTCCCATAGTCAAGACACTGAGCGGGAACCTGCACGGCGACCACCGCCTGTATGTCCCGAAAGAATTTCTGGAAGAACAAAGCGATAACATTAATATGTTTCAGGAGGAATACGATGCGTTCCAGCGCCACATTGTCAACGGAGCAATCATCCACCCTAATGAAACATGAGAAAAGCTTCACGTGCCGTTCAGCCTCGACAAGAAAATACCTTAGTATCTGTTTGAGCTTCAGCTCTTACAGATATACTTGAGATCGTCCGACCGGTGGGAGTAGAGGGAATTTACCCTGAATTGCTGTGACTCTAGCATTTCAATGCGTAGAGACAGAGTATGCGGAAGAAGAGCATCATGCGCAATGGGTAAATTTATCTTTTTCTCGAGAGGCTGGTACGTCCTTACAAGTTGTAGTGCTTCAGCACGTACAACTATTGTTGTGATCGACCGACCAACGGGAGTAGTTAAGCTAGACAATATTAATTAATGCACGAAACTTATACTTTAACACTTTCAATTAAAAAATACATTGAAGCAAAGAATGGAGAACAGGCATGACGATCAAACTAGTTGCCATTGATCTGGATGGCACATTACTGAATGAAGAACATAAAATCAGTCCAGAGGTGAAGCAGGCGATTCAGGCTGCCCGACAGGCCGGCGTCAAAATCGTGATCTGCACCGGACGTCCTTTCCCAGGCGCCACAGCCTTTTTGAAAGAACTGGACCTGAGCGCTGATGATGATTATGTCATCACTTATAACGGCGGACTGGTACAGGAAGTCAAATCCGGAAAAGTAGTCGTCAGACATATGATGGATCATGACGATTACCTCACCTTGCAGGCAGCTGCTCAAGAAGCCGGTTCACATTTCCATGCTATCCACAATGAAGGAATCTTTACACCGAACAGCGACATTAGCGAATATTCTGTCCGTGAAGCCTATCTGATTGGCCTGCCGCTGTTTTACCGTAAGCCTGAAGACATGGATCCATCTGTTATCTACAATAAAATGATGATGATCGACAAGGAACCTGTTCTGGAAGCGGCAATTTCCCGTCTTCCTAAATCCTTATGGGATAAGTATACAATCCTTCGCAGCGAACCTTTCTTCCTTGAAGTCCTGAACAAACAGGCCAGCAAAGGAACCGCCGTTAAAGATCTGGCTGAACTACTGAATATTCCACGTGAATCCGTCATGGCTCTCGGCGACGGGGGAAATGATGTGGATATGATCGAATGGGCCGGAATTGGTGTGGCGATGGACAATGCGCGTGATGAAGTCAAGGCCGCTGCCGACCATATCACAGCTTCCAACCGTGAGAACGGCGTAGCACAGGCACTTGAAACCTTTGTTCTCGAAACTTGCGTATCTTAAAATTTGATATATATTAATGAAAGGCTATCATTTAGCCTTTCTTTTTTTTAGTGCTATACTTATAGTAGACTATAGAAAAGGAGCGTTTTAACTATGCCAGATAAAGTTGTTTACACTACAGCCGCAGTCAATACAGGAGCGCGAGAAGGAGAAAGTCACACACCTGATCGTTCATATGAAGTGCAGGTCGATACGCCAAAAGAAATGGGTGGATCTGGAAACGGAACTAATCCTGAGCAGCTGTTTGCTTTAGGTTATAGTGCTTGTTTCCACGCTGCTCTGGATCACTATAAAAAAGAAGAGAAGATCGACAACAAATCTCAAGTCACCTTGACTGTTCACTTGATGAAAGACCCCGATGATGGCGGATTTAAATTAGGAGTAGAAATCGAAGTCGGTATTGAAGATATGTCTGAAGAACAGGCCCAGAAACTTGCAGATAAGGCGCACGCCTTCTGTCCTTACTCAAAAGCTACTAAGGGAAATATCGAAGCCACAGTCAAAGCTGTGCCATATGTAGACGGAAAATAAACTCACCCCTGCATCGAAAAGAGCCGATCCATCAAAAGTGATGGATCGGCTCTTTTTTCTGTTCTGATGATGTCTCTTAAAGGAATCAGCTGGGCTGAAAGATGTGAAACTCGCTGTTTTCGGCTCGCTTCACTCGATCTTCCGCTCTCCTTTTTTAAATACAAATATAGAAAGGCCAAATCCTTACCCCTTCCTCTTTTCAGAGCCCTTTCACCTGACTTGAAGCACCTTCATCATCTCACTACCCACGCGTTCCCCTTGACGAAACGAATGTATGTTCCTATAATTAAAACAAACATACATTCCCTTAAAGGAGGTCCTTGCCATGCTTCAAATAATGGATTACTCCAGAGAGCCACGTAGAGATATATTATGTATCGATGTAAAGTCTTTTTTTGCCTCGGTTGAAGCAGTTGAGAGAAAGGAACACCCCCTCAAGGCCAAAGTTGCCGTTGTCAGTAAGCCGGACAATCATGGTGGACTGGTACTAGCTTCTTCCCCCATGGTCAAAAAACTTTACGGAATCAAAACAGGGACGCGGGTATATGAAATCCCAAAAGATGCGTCGATCGACATAGTTGAACCCCGAATGGCCTTGTACTTAGAAAAAAACTTGGACATCGTGAACATTTTCAAACGCTTTGTTTCGGACGAAGACCTTCATGTCTACAGTATCGATGAATCTTTTCTGGATGTGACACGCTCCCACAGATTGTTCGGCAGTACTGAAGATATAGCCAAGCGCATCCAGTACCTCGTATGGAAAGAAATGAAGCTAGTCGTCACTGTAGGTATCGGAGACAACCCTCTTCTGGCCAAGCTCGCTCTGGACCATGCGGCTAAACACGATCAGAAAAGCAATTTTATCGCAGCCTGGCATTATGATGATGTGCAGAATACGGTCTGGAAAATCTCTCCTCTGAAAGATTTCTGGGGGATCGGATCGAAAACGGAGAAACACCTCGAGCGAATCGGTATTCGTTCAATCCATGACTTGTCACAGACTGATGTCAGAAAACTGAAGAAGCGGTTTGGAGTCATTGGTGAGCAGCTCTTCTTTCACTCCCACGGCATCGACCGGACCCGACTGTCTGATACATTCACACCTAAAGAGACCTCTTTCAGTAAAAATCAGATTTTGAACAGAGATTACACCGTAAAGCATGAAGTGGAAATCGTGATACGTGAAATGGCTGAGGAGAATGCCGGGCGCCTGCGCAGACATTATCTGACGACTGGACTGGTGAAACTGAGTATCGGTTACTCAAAAGATGTCATGGACCGCGGCTTCAGTCACCAGCTGCCGATTGAAAAAACAGACTCATCTAAAAAAATCATTGAAGGGCTCCTGATTCTCTTCCATCGTCACTACAGATCCCTTCCTGTCCGGGTGGTCAATGTCACCTTCGGGAAAATCGAACCGAAGTCCGCACTTCAGCTCTCATTATTTGATTCCGCTGAAAAGCTGATCAACCAGGAGGATCTGGATCAGACGATCGACTCCATCAGACATAAATATGGTTACACTTCTCTACTTCACGCCAGCAGCCTGACCAGCGGCGGGATGGCAATGTACCGGTCCAAGCTTCTTGGCGGTCATCGATCAGGTACCCAGAAATAAACTGCTTTCTGTACATGCCTCAAAGAGCAAGCAGAAAAGAGTTAAATTCATACTTAAAAACTAAAATGAAAGGAGCGGATCAACATGCAGGAAGATGTAATCAAACTGTCCCCTGATGCTTTAGGGTACAAGGATCGGGGAAAAATGAAATGGATGGGCATGATGCTGTCTGACCATGCTGAAGCATTGAAAAAGCAGAAAAAAGCCAGCCAGTCAGCCGTGATCGTTCCAAAAGAGAAACAGACACTCGAAGACATCAGCGCCTCTCTTTATAAGAGTTACACCTCAAAAAAACCATTGGCCATTCAGATCGATATGATAAAAGATGGAAACTATCTTCCCGATACAGAAGGGCTTGTAAAAGGTTTTAGAGGTTCTGTCGTATTTATTGAACGTCGTGACCGCTCGATCAGACAGATCCGACTGGAAGAAATCAGACACATCAGCTGGATAGATGCTGCTTCCTGGTTTGAAAAATACCAGCGGCAGTCAGTTTCTTACTGAGCTAAAAAAGCCCTTCTGGATGAAAGAAGGCTATCTTCATTTCATCCAGAAGGGTACTGGTATCTGATTTCATAGTATTTAATTTTAGTGACAGTACAAATGCCTTATTTAATGCCGCGCCGTAGAGAATTTAGCATAAATCTTTTTCATCTGTTTATTGCCGGCAAAGAACCGTACGGTTGCGATGCGAACGACGACCATGATGGCATTCTGAATAAGTCGAGGCGGCAGAAGAACAGCAATCGGATTTTGAGTCAGAATATGAAGCCAGATCGTATTCAATGTCAGATTGACAAACAGAGCGATCAGCACTTCAGCCATTATGATGCGTTTCAAAGTCACGTCACGTTTGTTAAGAAACAGCCCGTAAATAAGTCCTGTCAGAAAGGCTGACAAGGTAAAGCCAGGGAAGAATCCACCGATACCCGGACCGATGATAAAACCTAAAATATCAGCCATAACTGCCCCAAATCCGCCTATCCATGGTCCGAAAAGCATCCCGATCAAAGCGGTTGGCAGGAAAGCGAACGTAATACGGACCACTGGTGTCGTAACGCCTACCATCCCGAGCGTAATATTCATTGCGACCAGTAGGCCAACAATGGCAATGCCTAATGTCCGGTTCTTCATTGTCCACCTGGATAAGCGGACAGCCCGGAAAACCAGCAGCCAGATATAGTATAAGAAGGCGATGCCATAAATAAGGCCATTGTCTTCATAAACTAGATTGATCTGAAACAGTTCTCTTTGAAAGAAAAGCAGAAAAGGTGCACCTGTAACCAGGAGGCCCAGCAGCAGACTGATGAGCATACTTTCTTCTTCCAGCTGTCTGGATACAGCCACACTGATCAGCAGTAGCAGTCCTGTAAAGAATGCAAGGAAGAGCATGTCTGTCAGAATCGTCTGTAGATCTCCAGTTCCGTCAAGCAGCTGATTGAGTCCACCCATTCCGCTTTGTGCGCGTGCGAAAGGAATGAGGAAAGCCAGGCATAAAGGTCCAGCCAGACCGATAAACCCATAGTGAATCCATTTGTTCTGGCGTCTGCCAGTATGTGGTGTTGCAGTCATATCGAAGATCTCCTTTAATTTTAGTTCTCTTTCAGCCAACGAATAAGAAAAGCTTTACGTGCCCGTTCAGCCTCGACAAGAAAATACCTTAGTATCTGTTTGAGCTTCAGCTCTTACAGATATACTAGAGATCGCCGGAGCGATAGCGAGTAGTGGAAATTTGCCCCGAATTGCTGTGACTCTAGCATTTTAATGCGTAGAGACAGAGTATGCGGCAGAAGAGCATCCTGCGCAATGGGTAAATTTATCTTTTTCTCGAGAGGCTGGTACGTGTAGCTAGACAGTATCAGCTACTACACGGAACTTCTACTTTTCAACAGACTGAAAAAGGGCATTAAACTGAGTACGGCAGCCCCAGTAAAATTAAAGAGTCCTCACTAAAAAACTATTCAGTTTTCAAGCGGATGCAGAGAAAAATCGCAAAACTACCGTTTCTTCGTCTGGAGGCAACATCCCATCCACCCAGCACTTAACGTTTTCCTCTTACTCTTTTTCCTTCTCTATTATAAGCGACTTGCCCGATATCCTCAATAGGGTGACGATAATTTACTGATCAAGTCCAGTTTTCTTCAACCCCTGCTCGGTTATCAGAAAGTCTACCGGCACATCATGTGCTTCAATCGGAAAAGATTCGACGATCTGATTGGAATGAAGCAGCGAGACAGTAGGCTTGTTGAAACCAGCAAGTAACCGGTCAAAATATCCGCCCCCGTATCCGATGCGGTAGCCCGCCGGTGTAAAAATCAGGCCGGGAACGATCATCAGATCCAAGTCTTCCGGTTCACGACGAGTGGTCTTTTCCGGTAAGGGTTCTTCAAGTCCGAAGTACCCTTTTTCCAGTTGTCTGAACGAACTGATTTCATAAAAATGGAGATCTTTTGTTTCGTGAATCGATTTCGGCACACAGACCGTCTTCCCTTCGTCCCAGGCCCGTTCGATGATCGTTCGTGTGTCCCACTCCCGACCGCTTGAAACAGTCACACCGATGGAGTCAGCATTCTTCCATAAGTCCGACTCAAACAAGTGATCGTGCAGATCGTTTTCCGTACGGTTTCTTTCGAGCCAGCCGATTTTTTCAAGAGAGAGGAGCATTCCCTTTCGTAAGTCTTCTTTCCCCATACTTTCTTCCTCCTTTAATCCGCACGCTGATTCCATGCAGCTTGAGCGACTTGTTCAGCCAGTATCGCGGTCGTGATCGATCCGACTCCCCCAGGTACGGGGGTGATCGCTCCAGCTTTTTCATACACATTATCATAGCTGACATCACCCACAGGCTTGCCGTCTTTATATCCGAAGCCTACATCAATGACTATGGCGCCTTCCTTGATGTGTTCTGCTTTTACCAGTTCAACAACACCTGTCGCTGAAATCACGATATCGGCCTGGCACGTATAATGCTTGATATCCTTCGTCTTTACGTGAACATTCGAAACAGTCGCTTCTTCATTCAGCAGCATAATGGACAATGGTTTGCCGACGACCGGACTGCTCCCGATGACGCAGACATCTTTTCCTTCAACTGCTATTCCATAAAATTCAAGTAAAGCCATGACTGCTTTAGGCGTGCTCGGGACGAGAGTGGTCGGATCATTTTCCACTACCCGACCAAGATTTTCAGGTGTCAGTCCATCGATGTCCTTATTTGGGTTAAGGCAACGCGCAATGTCATTGCGCGCCAAAGTGTCCGGCAGCGGCTGCATGACCAGTATCCCATGAATATCAGCTTTCTGGTTGAGTGCCTCTATCGATTGAAGGACCTCTTCGGCATCTGCTGTTTCTTTAAAAATGACAGGCTCCACTGCAATACCAGACTGCTGCATAGTCTTTATCGCCGCATTCTCATAAGAAATGGATGATTTATCGTCTCCTACTCTTACAATGGCCAAAGTCGGATAGCAGTCAATTTTCTTAAGGTCTTCCACCGTATTCATGGTCCGTTCCAGTAATGCCTTAGCTACAGGTCTACCTTTCAATTCTTTAGTCATAAAGTCCCTCCGTCTTTAATGATTGATAATAAACAGGTGAACAGCACGTTTCTCCCCATGTCCTATTCACCATTGTACCCTAAATAGATTCCGGCCACTCATTTTTTTCCAGAAAATATTCGATGGTCTGACGCAGCTGGCTGATTCGCTGTTTACCGGTTGACAGGCGCTCGATTGCTTTCTTCTCAAGTTCATTTCTTTCATTTTTATCTGAAAGAAGTTTCGTATTTATCGTGACATTCAAGACAGCTGTTTCAAGTACTGTCCCCATAAACAATGTCGCCACCATCAGATCATTCACGATTGTCCCTCTCATTTTCATGCGGGTCAGCTGCTCGATCAGATCGATCAAGTCGTGACTTTTTTCAAGCATCTCAAGAGGTGGCTGAGCAGCGCCTCTAATAGCTTTCTGAATTTCTTCCTGGCGTCTTTCTTTTTCATCTTCATTACCTTTGGGCAGCTTGTATGCCATCAGAACAGGCTCAAAAGCAACTGCATCATCTTTTGCCAGCTGTTCAAATGCTTTTCTCAAATCATGTGACGCTTCCAGAGCCTGTGTAATTTCTTCTGAATAATCAGCATAGGCCTTCTTGTCTTTCTGAATATCTGCTACCATGCGGACAAGAGCAGCACTCATTGAAGCAATGTAAGCAGCGGCACTTCCTCCTCCCGGTTTTCCTTCTTTCTTCCCGAGTTCAGTCAGATAGCCTTCAATCGTCAGTTCGTTCATTCCTAAGCCTCCTAAAACAGTCCGGAAATTTTGCCATTATCGTCCACATCCACATGTACCGCAGAAGGCACTTTCGGAAGACCAGGCATACGCATGATATTTCCTGTCAGGACGACGATGAATCCTGCCCCTGCAGACACAGTCAAATCTCTGATGTTGACATTGAAATCTGTTGGGCGACCTAAAGCAGTCGCTGTATCTGACAAGGAATACTGTGTTTTCGCCATACAGATCGGCAGATCCCCATACCCCATTTTTTCCAGACGTTTCGCCATCGTCTTAGCTTTTTTGCTCCATTCCGTTCCTTTTCCGCCATAGACAGACTGGACGATCTTTTCTACTTTTTCTTCGATTGGGTCACTCAGTTCATAAGCGTAGCTCAGGTCAGACTCTTCTTCGGTCATTCGGACGACTTCTTCAGCCAGTTCTACTCCGCCTTCTCCGCCTTTGGCCCAGACATCTGACTGGACAACCTTGCTTCCCGTTTCTTCAATAGCTTCCCTCAGCACATCCAGTTCATTTTGAGTATCACCAGGAAAAGTATTGATCGCAACGACAGCAGGAAGAGAGAAAGTCTCCTGGATATTTTCTATATGCTTAAGCAGGTTAGGTAGGCCTTTTTTCAAAGCCTGCGTATTCTCCTGATCCAAATCCGTTTTCTTTACCCCCCCATGCATTTTAAGCGCACGGATCGTAGCAACAATGACCACTGCATCGGGTTTGATATTTCCCAGGCGGCATTTGATGTCGATGAACTTTTCAGCTCCCAGATCAGCACCGAAGCCCGCTTCGGTTACGACATAGTCTGCATGAGCCAATGCCATTTTTGTGGCCAGCATACTGTTACAGCCATGAGCGATATTGGCAAATGGTCCGCCGTGGATGAATACCGGCGTATGTTCCAGAGTCTGAACCAGATTCGGTTTGAGCGCATCTTTAAGCAGCGCCGATACCGCTCCTTCAGCTTGAAGTTCTCCCAGCTTCACTGGTTCATTATCGAAGGTGTAACCAATCAGACAGTTTCTCAGTTTATCTTTCATTTCAGCCATTGAACTGGACAGACACAACACAGCCATGATTTCAGAAGCAACGGTAATATCAAACCCGTCTTCTCTTGGCATCCCGTTCGTTTGAGCGCCGATCCCGCTGACGATCGAGCGGAGCTGACGGTCATTCATGTCCATTGCCCGTCTCCAAGTCACGCGTCTCGGATCTATATTCAGTTCATTTCCCTGATAAATGTGATTATCGATCATCGCCGCTACCAGATTGTTGGCAGCCCCAATGGCATGAATATCACCTGTGAAATGAAGGTTGATGTCTTCCATTGGAATCACCTGAGCGTATCCACCGCCAGCAGCCCCACCTTTGATTCCGAAAACCGGTCCAAGCGAGGGCTCACGCAAAGCGATGGCCGTTTTCTTGCCAATTTTCTGAAGCGCGTCTCCCAGACCTACAGAGGTCGTGGTTTTCCCTTCTCCAGCTGGAGTCGGATTGATAGCCGTCACCAGGATCAGCTTGCCGTTTTTCCCCGCATGATTATGTAGTGCACTGTAATCCACTTTCGCTTTATACTTGCCGTAATGTTCAAGAGCATTGTCTTCGATTCCTAATTTCTGAGCAATGTCTCCAATCGGGAACATATCTGTTGACTGAGCTATTTCGATATCACTTTTTACCATTTTTTTATCCCTCCTGCTGATGATGATAGACTGATCCATTTAACTGGACACAAGTTTCTGGAAGTGATTACACATCACTTCCGATTTTACTTTTTCAGTATAACATAGAGTGTTTATGAGCCCACTTTAATTTCTTTTTTCTATCCATTTTCACCTTTTCATAGGGGCAGGTTAAAATTATCCCCTGCTCAATGAGAAACAATCGACATTTTTCATTAAATTTCGTATGATTATAATATAAGAACATTTAGGAGGAGCTCATTTTGAAAATAATTGACCGCGCCGCACTGACATTACTTATCATCGGCGGCATTCATCTATTACTTATCGGTTTGTTCGGGTTCAATGCTGCAGAAACCTTATTCGGCAATGCTGAAGAATGGGGAACACGTATCGTTTATATACTTATCGGCTTGAGTGCCTTATGGTGCTTCAAGTACTATTCCTTCACACCCCGGGGTGGCAGTCGGCTGAGAGACCGCTAACCTTCTGGACAAGCTGACTGAAAGCCCATCACCCTGTGACTGGGCTTTTTTTTCAGACATTTATTGTAAGCTTCGACCTGTTTCAGACTTAAGTAGGCCTCAAATGTTATCTCCTCACAGCCCTATGATTCCTGTTCAAAAAACAGGAGTATGCAGATCGTTCTGCATCTCCTGTCCCTAATCGTAAAGTTTATTTAGTCAGCTCTTCAAAAGCTTTGAATTCATAATCTAGATCCTTAGCCACTGCCTTATTGACCACATGTCCTTTGTATACGTTCAGACCGGCGGCGAGACCTGCATCACGTTTCAGTGCATCTTCAACACCCAGTTCCGCAAGCTTCAGAGCATAAGGAACCGTATCATTAGTCAGAGCCACTGTCGACGTTTTTGGTACGGCCCCTGGAATGTTGGCCACACCATAATGGAGAATGCCGTGCCTTTCCACTACCGGTTCATCATGAGTTGTCGGCTCGCTCAACGTTTCAAAATTACCCCCCTGATCAATAGCAATATCGACGATCACAGCTCCTTTATTCATTGACTTAACCATGTCTTCTGTCACCAGTTTTGGTGCTTTTCGTCCCGGCACAAGAACAGCACCAATCACCAGATCAGATTCACTTATAGCTTTCTCAATGTTGGCTGGATTTGAAGCTAGGGTCTGCACATTGCTTCCGAACAACTGGATGAGTTCTCTCATCCGCTGAGGATTCAGTTCGATGATGTTTACCTTTGCACGCATCCCAACAGCCATCCGAGCAGCATTCTCTCCTGCCACTCCGCCACCGAGGATCGTTACAGTCCCCCTAGGCACACCGGTTACTCCACCTAGGAGAATTCCTTCTCCCCCCGCATGTCTTTCAAGATAATGCGCACCGATCTGGACAGCCATTCTTCCTGCCACCTCACTCATCGGCGTCAGCAGCGGCAGCTTGCCGTTCTTTTCAACCGTCTCGTAGCCGATAGCCGTCACTTCATGATCCACCAGTGCTTGAGTCAGTTCGGGAGCAGCTGACAGATGAAGATAAGTAAAGAGGATCAGCCCTTTTCTTAAGTAAGTGTACTCCTCTTTCAGCGGTTCTTTCACTTTCATGATCATTTCAGCCTGTTTCCAGACTTGACCGGCCGATTCTGTCAGCTCTCCACCGTTTTCAGCATACTGCTCGTCTATAAACCCACTTCCTTCCCCCGCTCCTTTTTCTACAAGGACACGGTGTCCGTTGTCTGTCAGTCGTCCGACATTCGAAGGGGTCAGAGCTACACGGTATTCATTATTTTTTATTTCCTTAGGTAGACCAATAATCATAGCGACAATCCTTCCATTAGTTAATTAAATTATAAAGTAAGCTATCATCAGAAGCAGGCCAGTAAGCATGAACAGCAGCCCGCCAATTTTCTTAAGCTGCGGGAACCATTCCGGAAACTCCGTCTGTGCTCTACGCCCGCGCTTTCCAGGGTTAAGCTGATCTGAAAACCTGAATGACAAATAGCCTGAAATAAGCAATGCTAATCCGATAATCAGCAGCATGTCAGCACCCCTTTAAAAATGTAGTGAATCGCGGTCCTGGCCTCTTGAGACATCTCGCCAGCTGTAAAAGCCGGCATCCAGTCCTCTAAGCAGAACTTCAGCAGTCCCTATATTTGTAGCTAGAGGAATTTCATAGACATCACACAGGCGGAGCAATGCAGATATATCTGGCTCATGGGCCTGTGCAGTAAGAGGATCACGGATAAATATAACCAGATCCATCTTATTATCAGAGATGTAGGCACCAATCTGCTGGTCCCCGCCGAGCGGACCAGATTTAAACCGGTGGACATTCAGACCTGTTTCATCTGAAATTCGCTTTCCTGTCGTTCCTGTAGCAAAGAGGTCATGTTGTTCCAAAATGACCTTATAAGCTGCTGCAATTTTTACGATATCATCTTTCTTTTTATCATGGGCAATCAACGCAATATTCATAAAGGGAATACTCCTCCTTAAAATGTCGTATTTTTTTCATCATAACATAAAACAGAGCAGCTTATTGAATAAAAAATTGAGTATCTCTACCGTGAATCGTTTTACTTGAAGGATCTATGGTGAGTCGATAAACTGTGACTAGAATAAATGAAGGAGGAATTACAAGAATGGGCAAGAAAGTTGCAGTCGTTATAACAAAACTATTTGAAGACGTGGAATTTACTTCCCCTAAAGAAGAACTGGAAAAGGCAGGTCATACACTGACTACGATCGGATTTGAAGCAGGTGAAACAGTAGAGGGTAAAAAAGGAGAAGCATCGGTGACTATCGATAAAAGCATTGATGATGTCTCTCCGGAAGACTTCGATGCCCTACTGATTCCTGGGGGATTTTCTCCAGACCAGCTGCGTAAGGATGACCGATTCCTGGAGTTTACCCGTTCGTTCTCAAACGACAGTAAACCTATTTTCTCTATCTGCCACGGACCTCAGCTTCTGATCAATGCTGAAGTAGTAAAAGGAAAAGACATCACTTCAGTTAAGCAGGTGGCGGTGGATCTTAAAAACGCCGGAGCCAATTTTTATGACAAGGAAGTTGTTATAGATGACTCAGGTCTGATTTCAAGCCGTACGCCTGATGATCTTCCTGCTTTCAACAAAGCAATGGTCGATGCATTAAGTGAGTAAATTATCATTTTATTTGGATGAATGCTTAGGCAATTTTAAGGATTTTTCCAGATAGTTTTGCTACACTATGAATGTGGAATTTAAGTACACGGTTCTTTTCTCCCCAAAAAGATGATGAATGTTTCCCCCGAATCATTCATCATCTTTGAAAAGATAAACACTATTTGAGACCATTATTCTTTCTCCCCGGATTGAATGGGTTACTCAAATAAACTGAGACGTTTAGTCTTATCCCCAGCCACCTTTTCTAGAGGAAAAGGTGGCTTTTTATTATATTCATTTCCTTATCTTCCTGATTTACTTTGAAAAAGAAAGCGGTAATTCATCATGGATTAGTCACAGTAAATTCAAATTTAAAGACTATACTTTACTCATACCCACAACAACCAACTTATTTTTGGTTACTTGCACTCCTCCAAAGTGACAAGTTACCACTCCTTTTTTGCCACCTGCTGTTCACTCAGCAGGTGGTTTTTTATCGCAGAAAACTCATGTAAAGTACAATATTGTTTCAAAAACTCTCTTTTGCCACTTACTATTTGAAAGCTACCTGAGCTTCCAAATCCTTGATTTACCGCTTCCCATTCCTTCTTCGTCAATCACCTTCGTCTATTCCATGCTGGACATTATCTGTTTTTTATTACACATTAATGACTCATTTTATTGCTTCCCTTGCTGTTCCTACATATAATTGGCAGTGTTGTTTAAACAGCGACGTAAATGAAGGAGGTCTATAGACACTTTGATACAACTCCGTCAGATAGAAAAAACGTTTTTCAGTAAAAACCAGACACTGGCTGCACTCACGGATATCTCACTCGACATAAAGACAGGTGAAGCATTCGGTGTCATAGGTGAAAGCGGGGCAGGAAAGTCGACTCTTCTCCGTATGATCAATGCACTTGAGACACCCGATGCTGGTTCCGTAACCGTAGACGGTGTTGATTTGACTCATTTGTCAAAGAAAGACCTGCGTATGGAACAGAAGCAAATTGGCATGATTTTTCAGCAGTTCAATCTGCTCAACAATAAAACAGTAGCTGAAAATATCAGATTACCTCTGACTCTCCATAACTATGATCAAACTCTGACCGTAGACGAAGTCCTCGATTTCGTCGGGTTGAGCGACAAGAAGCACAGCTACCCTCAGCAGCTCAGCGGGGGGCAGAAACAGCGAGTTGGTATAGCCCGTGCCCTTATTACACGGCCAAAACTACTATTATGCGACGAGCCGACATCCGCTTTGGATCAGAATACTACAGAAGACATCGTAGCTGTTTTAAAAAAGGCACACAGAGAGTTCAAAATGACCATTGTCGTTGTCACACATGAACTTCCGGTCATCAAAGCCCTGTGCACACGGGCGGCTTTAATGGAATACGGTAAAGTCAGGCAAATTGTAGATATCACTCGTTCAGAAGACAAACTGACTGATCGACCGTATCTTGAGCGTGCAATCGAGGTGCTGACTAGTGACTGACTCTATTTCGATATATATAGAACGCATCATTGAATTCGCACCGCGTCTGCTCGACAGTTTATGGGAGACAGGCATCATGCTGTTTTTCGCCATGCTTGCTGCTATTCTTCTTGGAATACCAGTTGGCACGCTACTGTATCTGACAGCTGACACTCGGCCTATGGCTAATCGGTTCGTCAATCGCCTTTTAAATATTCTGGTGAATGTGATCCGGTCGTTCCCCTTCTTGCTGTTAGTTGTAGCCATGCAGCCCTTTGTCCGGCAAGTATACGGCCGAGCGACTGGCGACCCCATTGCTGCATCATTCCCCATGGTAGTGATTGCGATTGCCTTATATGCCCGTTTCGTTGAACAGTCTCTGATGGAAGTACCAAAAGGCATCATCGAAACGGCAAAATCTATGGGCGCAACAAACTGGCAGCTGGTCTGGAAATTCCTTTACGTGGAAGCCAGGAGCAGTCTGGTCATCGGCTTTACAACTGCTGTGATCAGTTTCGTGTCCTACTCGACGATCATGGGCGTTGTCGGTGGAGGAGGGATCGGTGATTTTGCCATCCGCTTTGGCTACCAGCGTTACGAAACAGATATTATGTATACCGCCATTGTCCTGATCATTGTACTCGTTGAGATATTTCAATGGCTCGGACTGGCTCTTGCAAGAAAACTGGATAAAAGATGATGAATGAAAAAGACTTAAGGAGAGATTATTATGTTCAAAAAAACCCTAATTTTAGGAAGTACTGCTCTGCTATTGGCTGCCTGCGGTGACGCCACTGAAGAAACAGTCGATGAGATAAATGGAACAGATGAAGAAACAACAGAAGAATCGGGAAACAGCAATGGTGAAGAGGTCGTCATTGAAGTCGCTTCTCACCTTCCTCCGATGACCGATATCGTTGAAATTGCCGGAGATGTGATCGAGGATGGATACAGTGTCGAACTTGTAGAAGTATCCGACAATATCCAGTACAACGAAGCTCTTCTTAATGATGAAGTGGATGCCAACTTCGCCCAGCACGAACCGTTCATGGAAATGTTCAACACAGAACGAGACGGTAACCTGGTAGCTATCCAGCCTATCTATAATGCGATTGTAGGCTTCTATTCTCCAGTCTATGAATCGATCGATGATATTGAAGAAGGAGCAGAAGTAGCACTTCCAAGTGACCCGTCAAACGAAGCCCGTGCTCTGATGATTCTGGATCACTACGATTTGATCACATTGAGTGAGGATGTCAGCTTCGAAGCCACTGTAAATGATATTGAAGAAAATCCGTATGATCTGACCTTTACAAGTATCGATCTGCTAAACTTGTCAGCTGCCTACGAAGACGGTGTGGAACTGGTATTCAACTATCCGACTTATATTGAATCAGTTGGGCTGACACCTGAAGATGCACTTATCCTGGAAGATGATGAAGACTTTACTTTCGCGATCCAGCTTGTAGCAAGAGAAGATAACCAGGATTCTGATGCTATCCAGGCCCTTAAGGACGCCTTTACCAGCCAGGAAGTCTATGATTTCCTTGATGATCTTGCCGAAAACGGCCATCTGGAACCAGCTTTTGAAGTGAATAATTAGTTTGAACTAAATTGACTGAACAACCAGTCAGTTTTCTGCCCGCCCAGTCGGATTCCAGTCCTGTACGGAGTATTTCTCCTGCAGGCTGATCCCTATGGTCGGGCATTTTTTGTACTGCCAGTTTTGTCTTCATCAGCGCCGGGGCACTGTCTGCTCATATACTCTCCCGGAAGTGGCTCCTGTCGCTGTATAGTGCTCTTTCAACACCTTTCTCATCCGTCTGAAATGAACCGCATCCCCGCACCACTCGTTTACTTTAGCCGTCGTCAGAGTGGTCTCAGGAAAGAGAAACTGCAGTTCTTCTATATTATCCAGAATTACATCCGTTACTGCACGTTTAACGAAACAGGATTTACAGTAACAGGACCGTTGAGTAATCAGAAGATCAAAAGATCCGCAGGCATTGCAAGATAACCCTTTCTTCAACTCCTTATAGGAATAATACGGCAGCTGATTCTGCACGGGACTGTCATCGTCATGCAGTTTGAGTATGCGTCTGGCCAGATCGTGATGATCCCTGCTCAGCATTCGGCTTTTTGTATTGAGATCCTCCAGGTACTCATCGATCTGATTCGGCAGGATGATTGGATCCTCTACTCTCGCATTGTATAAACTGAATTGTGGATGGATAAACACCAGATGAGCTGTGACCTTCAGCTCACTTCCCCACTCTTTCAGAAGCTGACTAAGAACAGATGCCGATCTATTCAGCTGAATCAGCGGATTCGCCACCTCCTCCCCATGTATCGTACTGAAGCCTTCCATATGCCTGACGTAGCGTCCAACATAGTTCCTGATTTCGAATATATACACCCCGTGTGAGGCAATCAGCAGGGAGTCCACTTTAAAAGACAGTCCTTTGTTCAATAGAAGCAGATCATTCAGTACGATGGCCTGCTTATCGATATGCTTATTTATTTTATCGTCAAATGCGGTCTCTCCACTTAATCCTTTCTGCAGATTAATCAGGTAACGCTTCTCCGGCTCCTTCAATTCAAACCGTTTATCCAAGTAATTCAGTCCTCTGAGCAAGTCGGATGGTTGTCTTGCTTTTAATATCTCCATTTCGTTCGCCTCCTTACTATACTCATTGTCTTTTTATCGAAAAACTGACTAAAATTGTTTGAGTTTTTTTAACTGCTATATTTATATGGGGAGTCGCCTCGTTTAGCGTAGATTCAGCTGCAGGCTCTTAGTTTACGTGTTTTTTGAACAGACCAGGGGGATGGGGGGGGGAATCTTGTGACAAACTGAAGAAAAAAAAGAGGATTCGAGTTGGTTGTAAAACGCATCTTACAACACACTCGTGTGGATAAGACATAGCGAGTTGGCTATAAGATCCTCCCACACTACACCCAGCATCATCCCACTGACGACTTTTCACTTTTTCTATATAGACGATACTCGTCAGCTGACTAGTATCATCCTCTCAACCCTTTCAGAACGAAAAAACAGCCGATCCAGTCGGCTGTTTTCAAATCATCTTATTTAGTTAAGGTGTCTTTTTCGACCTTGCCGTCCTTGACGACATATTGAATGGTATCGGTGTCCGCCAGGCTCGCAATGTCTTCGAGGGGGTCACCTTTAACGATGACAATATCAGCCAGTTTTCCTTTCTCAAGGGTGCCGACTTTGTCTTCCCATCCTAAACACTCAGCTGCCGTTTTTGTGGTAGCCACGATTGCTTCCATCGGTGTCATCCCCACATCGGTCATGAGTTCCAGTTCCCTTAAATTGAGTCCGTGAGGCATGACTCCAGCATCAGTACCCATAGCTATTTTAACTCCTGCTTTATGAGCTTTAGTGACACTTTCCTTGTGGATCTCAATGACTTCCTTGGACTTCTCTACAGCTGAATCAGGCATCCCGGATTCTTCAGCAAGTTCCAGAACGGATACTGGCGCCAGCAAGGTCGGTACCAGGAATGTTCCGTTTTCTTTCATCAGATCAATAGCTTCGTCATCCAGAAAGATGCCGTGTTCAATTGAATGGATGCCTGCCCGGACGGCCTGTTTGATCCCTTCAGCTCCCTGAGCGTGGGCCATGACTCGCACACCTTTTCTGAAACGTGCTTCTTCCACAATGACTTTCAGTTCTTCCAGAGAAAACTGGGTAAACTCCGGATGGTCGGTCGGGCTGAGTACGCCACCCGTCGCATGGACTTTAATGACCTCAGCTCCGGCACGAAGCAGTTCACGGACTTTCTTCCGGACTTCTTCCACACCGTCTGCCCGCCCGTCAGGCATACCCGGATAATTGGCCTGAAGCAGTTCAACCGTCTGACCAGATGTAGTATAGCCATCACCATGTCCACCGGTGATCGTCAGTGCATTGATGCTCAGCTGCAGACGCGGACCGGCGATCAATCCTTCTTCCACAGCTTTCTTCACACCTAAATCTGCCCCTAATGCATCTCTGACAGATGTGATTCCGGCATCCAGTGTCTTCCTCATATACTGGGCAGCCTGGTAAAATCTGTAGGAAAAAGGAGTCTCCAGTCGTTTCTGAACCCCTTCAAACTCCATCATGACGTGAACATGGGCATCGATAAGTCCTGGGAGGATGGTTCCTCCTCCGGCATCGACTATCGTTTCATCTCCAGTCAATGTGTATCCTTCCGCTTCTCCTGCGTATAGCAAGGTGTTTCCTTCAAATACAAACAGCCCATCGCTGACCGGCTGTCCGCCAAGTCCATCAATTAGACGTCCGTTGTTTATAGCTGTTTTTCCCATAGTATCTCCCCTATTAATTAGTGTATTTACTAGTGTATACGAAGTCCAGCCGCTTTACTATAATAAGATTAAAACCAAATGGCTTTATTCTAATTTAACCACCCTGATATAATGACCTGCTTGTCTGTACCCTTTACTGAATAATCTGCTCCAGAGCATAGGCCAGTTCCATTAACAGGACATCCTCTCCGGCCTGGCCGATAAGGGTTATGCCAATAGGCTCACCGGTTGCGCGAACATATCCAGGAACGGTGACTGCTGGATAACCGGATGCGGAATAGATAGCGGTCGCATAATTACTTAATGTCAGAAGAACATCCACGGAGTCAAAGGCTTTTTCCAGTGCCTGTCGTGTAACCGTCTGATTGGATGTGATGATCTGAGTGATGTCTTCAGCAGTCTCTTCAACACCGGCTGACTGAATCAGCAGCTCCTGATTGAAAGGGGCCGTCTGATCTTCCCCTTCTTCTTCATTGAACGCTCTAATTTTCTCAAGAGTCAGTGGATGGGTCCGACTCTGATTGAAAAAAGACTTGATCCCTGTATTGAATTCATACTTCAGAACCGGAACATAGTCTACTTCAAGTGCCTTTTCATCTAAAGAATACTCAGATGGGATCGCTCCGGCTTCTTTCAGCTTCTGCCGAACATCTTCTATTATTTCTTCGTCTTCTTCTCTATAGAGGGACTTGATCGATTCGTTTTCCAGGATACCTGTTTTCACACCTTTAAATCCTGCTTCAGACCACTCTGCTTCTTCTGAAACTGCTGACGCCATTCCCTTAAAAAGCAGATACGTATCCTTGACTGTTTTCGCTATCGGTCCTGCAGTATCATGCGTTTTAGAAATGGGAATGATGCCGTCTTGAGAGACTAGACCAAGTGTCGGTTTAAGTCCGACCACACCATTCTGACTGGCTGGATAGATGATAGACCCGGCCGTTTCCGACCCGACGGTAACAGGGGACAGGCTCAAGGCCGCAGCAGCGGCACTTCCTGCACTCGATCCTCCAACATCAAACTGTCCCAAGGGATGCATCGTCTGTCCACCTACTGCAGAATATCCATTGGAACTGTCAGTAGACATAAAATTTGCCCATTCGGTCAAGTTTGTTTTCCCCAGAATCAGTGCCCCCTTTTCTTTAAGAAGCTGGATAAGTTCTGCATCTTCCTCAGCTATATAATCTCTAAGAACAGCAGCCCCCGCTGTAACAGGCATCCCCTTCACACTGATATTATCTTTAACGAGGACCGGCATACCATAAAGCAGGTCATGCTCGTCATCAAAGACCAGTTCTTCAGCCTCCTGAATAATAGTCTCATTCAGAGAGATGACCGCATTGTATCTTTTCTGCCTGATTGTTTCATTCCAAAAGCACATCGCAATTTCGGCGTATGTAGTTCTACCTTCTCTGACTAAATTCTGAAGTGTCTGTATATCGCTCGATAGAATCTCCCGTCTCAGTTCATCGCTCAGATGATACTCTTCATGGTCCAGATCTAATTTATACCGACTCTTCTTCGTACGAATATGCTGCTTGTCTATCTGCCCCAAAAGATAGTCTTTACTGTTAAATCCCATTAGTTGTCTCCCCTGTTCTATCTAAGTATTTAGTTCCTCATTTTATTATACACAAAATGAGGAAAGAGCCTTTAACATTGTTCAGCGAAGGCCCCTTCCTCTTTCAGTTACGTTCAGTCATCAAGTTGTGCTAGTCAAAATCACCCGAGTCAAGCAGCTCCCGGACATAGGCCACATCTTTGTCTCCACGACCAGAAATAGTGATGATCACAGGCTCTTCAGGAGAAAATTCATCCGCCAGTTTTTTTACTAAGGCGACAGCATGGGCACTTTCTAGCGCCGGAATGATTCCTTCAGTTTCGGACAAGGTCTTGAAGGCAGACATGACCTCTTTTTTTGATACTGTATAGTATTCAGCACGTCCACTGTCTTTCAGATGACTATGTTCAGGTCCGATTCCCGGATAGTCCAGACCGGCAGCAATTGAATAGGTTGGTGCCGGGTTGCCGTTTTCATCCTGTAGGACAAGGGTTCTGAATCCATGCAGATCCGCCGCTTTTCCCTTGCTCATCGTCGCTGCTTCTTCAGGCTCCGCCCCGATTAGACGCACATCAGTATCTTCAATATAGTGAGCAAAGGAGCCAATCGCATTGCTTCCTCCACCGGCCACTGCAACAACCGCTGCAGGCAGCCTGCCTTCTTTTTCAAGAATCTGCTTCTTCGATTCCTCGCTGATCACTGACTGGAAATACTTGACGATGGACGGATAGGGATGCGGTCCGACGGCTGAACCGAGGAGATAAAATGTGTGATCATAATTCTCGATCAGATCTCCTAGAGCGACATCAACGGCATCCTTCAACCGCCCTTGTCCTTGCTCGACAGGAACCACTTCTGCTCCGAGCAGCTCCATCCTGAATACATTGAGTGCCTGGCGCTCGGTGTCCAGTTTACCCATATAGATCGTACAGTCCATACCAAACATCGCGCAGGCCGTCGCAGTCGCTACTCCATGCTGTCCCGCTCCTGTCTCTGCAATAATGCGATGCGCACCCATTCGTTTGGCCAGAAGAATTTGTCCCACCACATTGTTTATCTTGTGCGCTCCTGTATGATTCAGGTCTTCTCTTTTAAGATAGATTTTCGGGCCGCCGAAGCGTTCTGACAACCGTTCGGCGTAGGTCAGGGGATTCTCTCTGCCGACATATTCTTTTAGAATCGACTGATATTCTTTCTTGAACGCGTCATCTTCTCTAGCCTCGTCAAAAGCAGCCTCAATCTTATCCAAAGCCGCCTGAAGGTTTTCAGGGACGAAACTGCCGCCAAATGTTCCAAAAAATCCTTTTGCTGTCTCCATTATCCTTGCACTCTCCTATTCATTTACTTTTCCATCAGAAATTCTATTACAGTTAAATAAGCTGGGCTTTTTCTTCTTCAAACAGAACAAACAGATCTTCCAGCGTCATTTGTGCTTTTTCACGGGCATTCAGATCAAGTTTGATTCTTCCATTTTCCAGAACGATCAGCCGATTGCCGTACTTCAGGGCATCTTCCATCCGGTGCGTGATCATCAGACAGGTAAGGTGATTGTCTTCAATGACCTCCTGTGTCAGTTCCATCAGCCGTTTTGCTGTTTTGGGATCCAGTGCAGCAGTATGTTCATCCAGAAGCAGGAGCTCTGGATTTGTCAATGCAGCCATAAGCAGACTCAATGACTGTCTCTGCCCACCAGATAAATGCCCCGTAGGTGTATCTAGATGTTTTTCAAGTCCATTTCCAACTGAGGCACACAGGTTTTGGAATGAGTCTCTTTGAGCCTTCAATTTTCTCGGCAGCAGATACCGCTTCTCCCCTCGTTTCATAGCGAGCAGCAGGTTTTCCGCTACCGTCATTCGTGGGGCAGTCCCCATTTTAGGATCCTGAAAGACCCGGGCGATATGACGTGCTCTTTTTTCTTCAGGTAGTCTGGTTACTTCCTTATCTTTAATGTAAAGCTTGCCGCTGGTCAGTTCGATCGTGCCGCTGATGCTGTTGAACAAAGTCGATTTCCCAGCGCCGTTTCCTCCAAGGACTGTAACAAACTCTCCTTTTCTGATGGTCAGATCGATATGATCTAGAATCGTCGTATTCTTATCGGATTCATTCTGGATCATTTTAGTTACCTGCTCTAAAGTCAGCAGTGTTGTCATGGCTTACCCCTCCTTCCTGATCAGTGTATCCAGTTTAAGCACCTGCCTGATTTGTGGGATCATCAGACAGACAGCTAGTATGGATGCGCTGAATAACCTGATATAAGTCGTATCGAAGCCAAGTCTTATTACACCGAGAAGAAGTAGCTGATACAAAATGCTTCCGATGACGATGGAAATCAGTCGTTCGCCCAGAGTCACGTCCTTGAAGGCCACTTCCCCAATAATCAGTGAAGCCAGCCCGATGACGATGACACCAGTTCCTCCATTAACATCCGCATAGCCATTATTCTGAGCAATGAGAGAGCCTGCCAGCGCAATGATTCCGTTGGAAAAGACGAGCCCTATAATTTTCATGCGGTCTGTCTGAATGCCGAACGATCGAGCCATTGCTTCATTGTCTCCTGTCGCAATATAGGCCTGACCCAAGCTGGTGTAGAAGAAAAACAGTAGCAGACCAATCACCAGACTGACTACCACTAGACCGACCACTACTGCGTCGAAATAATTGGGTAAAAAGGCCAGGCCGTTAAAGATTCTTGGATGATTTAAAAGACTCAGGTTCGGACGCTGCATCACATACAGCATCACGGAATGCAGTGCCGTCATAACTAGAATGCCGGCAAGAATAACTGGGACTTTTCCTTTCGTATACAGGAGACCCGTTACCAGACCCGCGCTCATCCCAGCTAGAACTGCCAGCACCATAGCCAATACGGGAGGCAGTCCATTGACAATAGCTGTAACGGCGACCGCAGCTCCTAAAGGAAATGAGCCTTCTACTGTCAGATCCGGAAAGTTCAGAATCCGATAAGTTGTGAAAATGCCGATGCCGAGCACTGCCCAAAGCAGCCCCTGTGCAATTGCTGATATGACCATAAACTGATTCCCTCTCTTATTCCCTAGTTTCGATGATGACGGCATCCTCCAGAATAGATTCTGGAATGGTGACGTTCAAATGTTCCGCTTTCTCCTGGTTTACCAGAATATCCCCTTCACTCAGGACAAAAACAGGGAATGTACTCGGGTCTTGTCCGTTCAGTACTTCTGCAGCCATCCGACCTGATTCGATCCCCATCTGCTTCTGATTGATTCCAACTGTGACCAGCCCACCTTGAGCGATCATCAGATCGACTGTCGGAATCAGCGGCATGTCGTAACGGTCCGCTTCACTGACCACGGTGTCGAATGCACTTGCTATCGTATTGTCAGTCGGAAGGTAGATCACATCGACTTCCTGAGACATGGATGCAACCATCTGCTGAATATCATTCGTACTTGATACCGTATAAGTGACCGGTTCAAGCCCCATAGATTCAATCACTTCTGTCGCTCGTTTTGCTTCAGCCCTGGAATTGTCCTCACCTGAACTGTATAACAGCCCGATCGTTGAGGCTTCCGGAAGAACGGCATTCATCAGCTCCAGCTGAGCTTCGACCGGTGCTTGATCCTTCACACCTGTGACATTCGTTCCCGGCTCGTCTTCTGACTCCACCAGACCGGCACCGATTGGATCGGACACGGCACCCATGATGATTGGAATCTCACTGGTTGCATTGGCAAACGCCTGGCTAGCCGGCGTCCCGATACCGATCAGCAGGTCTGCCCCGTCTTCAACAAGAGCTTGCGCCATCGTGTTCATCAGGTTCTGATCCCCTTGAGCATTCTGAAAGTCGATCTCTGCGTTCTCTCCTTCCACATAGCCATGTTCAGCCAGCCCTTCGATTGCCCCCGCCGTAATTTCGTCCAGTGAGGGATGGCTGGTGGTCTGTAGAATACCAATTCTTACTGTTCTCTGTTCTTCATTCTCAATACCTGCTTGTTCGCTTCCGTTATCGCTCCCGCTATATGTAGCCGTGTCGTTATCTGAACTAGTCAGCGAGGCAACAAAGACTCCGATAAGTAAAACTAGAATAGCTCCTAAAGTGATGATTATACCTTTTCTTTTCATGATTGATTGGTCCTCTCTTAATTAGATTTATCCGTTTGTCAGTCAGTTTTTTATTTCGCCAGTCCCAGTCAGATTCCATCTGCATCCACTCCTTTAATTAAGACTCATTTGACTGAAGATTTTTTCCCATCCATTCCTAGCGGTACAAAAAAAGGCAATTTCCACGAATTGAATCGAATCGTGGAAATTGCCTTAAGATAAACAAAAACCACATAGATAACTTATCATCTATGCGGTGTAAAAAAATCCTCGTCAAAGTGAGCCGGCATAGATACAAAATTTAGATTTGTTCTAAACGTTGTATCTATGAAAGAAAGTCTTCATCTATACAACGATCTGCGCCAGCTGTTCCAAGCCATATTCAGTTGTCTGGATTGAGCAGATCGTGTAAGCATACTGACCTTCCTTTCGTCTGTTTTTTAATGTGATTCTCATACTACACCTATGAAATGGATCCGTCAACATCTTTTTTGAGAAATTTAAACTGATTTCAATTTTTTTAAATCACTGGTGGCCAGAAGGGGATTATACTGTATGTAAATCAATCTCTTTCTTTTTCCTGCTGTCCGGCCTGTTTCAACTGAGTCGGTAAAGAAAACTTCTTCAAAGCTGTCTGTCCACTGCTTGTCCTCCTGTTATTTCCTCTACTTTTACTTATGCATAATATAATATCTAATAAAACTGTTTTAATAAATTTATGTAAAAAGTATATACTGAACATTTCCTACTTATCAAGTTATTTCAGACAACCTTTATTTTTATTCCTTCATGTTTTCTTTTTTACCAGACATGTTAAACTTGGAAAGAGAGCAAAAGAAAGGTTTGACACATTATGAGTAAACGCGTTGCTATAATTGGAGCAGGAGTCGTCGGTGCTTCTGCCGCTTATGAATTGAGCAAAGATCCTTCTATCGATTTGACGATATATGACGAAGGAACGGGACAGGGAACATCAGCTGCTGCAGGAATAATCAGCCCATGGCTTTCCAGACGTCGAAACAAAAAATGGTATGTCATGGTCAAAGAAGGCGCTGCTTTCTACCCCGACTTTCTTTCTGAAGTCATGCAAGGAAAGGAAATTCCCTCTTCAGTTTACAAGAAAGTCGGCACCCTTCTGTTTAAAAAGAAGCCCGAGTATCTGACTGAAATGCTTGAAACAGGAGAAAAACGACGCCTCGACGCACCGGAAATAGGTGAGCTCGCTATTTTAACTGCCGATGAAATAAGAGAGAAAATCCCACTCTATCAAGGGGAAAATTCAGCACTCTGGGCTTCCGGAGGGGCACGCGTTGACGGTGGCCGGTTAGTTGAGCTGCTTTTATCACGAGCGGTTGAGAATGGGGCTGCAGTGATCAAGAAAAAAGCCCGATTCAAGCGAGCAGATCAGGGCTATTCAGTCCTGACCGACCACTCTGAAGGCATTTTTGATTCTGTCGTTCTCTCCGCTGCAGCCTGGCTCCCGGATCTGCTCGATCCTGCAGGCTATCACGTTGATATCAGGCCACAGAAAGGTCAGCTGGCGGAAGTCCAGCTGGCAGATCATCATACTGAAAACTGGCCGGTCATCATGCCTGAAGGCGAAGCGGACATTATTCCATTTGAAGACGGGAAAGTAGTGATAGGCGCGACGCATGAGAATGACAAAGGATTCAATCTGACGATCGACGAAGAACTAGTCAGCACACTGATCGATGATGCCGCTGCTTTCTTTTCGACAGAACTGCATCAGGCTTCCATTACAGCTTACAGGGCTGGGACTAGAGCCTATACCTCTGACTTTGCTCCATTTTTCGGAGAAGTTCCCGATCTTCCAAACGTGTATGCAGCCAGCGGTCTTGGATCGACAGGCTTGACGGCAGGTCCTTTAGTCGGAAAATGTCTGGCGGATCTTGTTAGACATCTCTCGCCTCTGCTTCCCGTTGAAGATTATCCAATCGCTGACTATGTCAAAAAAAAGAGCTGACTTAATTGTCTGACTCCAGTAAGTAAGGTATACTTTTAAAGTAAGAGTGAGACAGGTAGACAAGGAGAGAGAATCATGAAATCAGATAAAGTAGGCAAAATCATCGGATGGGCCGCCATGGCGATAGCCCTGATCGGATTTTTCATCTGGAATATCCCTCTAGGGTTAGCAGCAATCATTTTAGGAACTGTCGGTCTTGCCAGCAATGAAAAAGGATTGAACTGGACAGCCATTGCTTTCGGAGCGATCGCGATGATTATTGGTATTATATAAACTAAATGCACTGTAGATAAAAGAATCCCCCATGCGAAGGACCTATGTCCTGCTGCAAGGGGGATTTATTTACCGCTCACCTTTCTTGTACCCTTTATTCTGAAGCGAGGCACTGTAAAGTCCGATACTCAGTGAGAGAACCGCAAGCCCCAGTGAGTAGCCGCCAATGATGTCTGACGGATAATGCACACCCAGATACACTCGGCTGATGCCGATCAGACCAATCAGTGGGATAAGTGTCAACGAAGCGATAATAACGGGTTTCCAGCTTTTACTGGCCCGAATAATCAGAAACAGGAGCGCACCATAAGTAATGATCGAACCCATGGCATGCCCACTTGGAAATGAGTAGCCGCCCTGAACAATCAGATGCTCAACGTGTGTTGGTCGTGGTCGTCTGAAGAAAAACTTGACCAGCTGGTTCACACCTCCGGCTCCGACACTGACTGTCAGAAAATACCAGACCGCCAGTCGCGTGTTTTTTCTGGAACGCCAGATATAGAGAGAAAAAAGGATCGTAAACAGTCCCACGAACCAGCCATCACCCAGACGTGTGACAAAGATGAATTCCCATGTCAGAAGAGCTCGTCTCTCTTCATGAAACTCATTCCCTATCACTTCATCCAGTAGACCGATGAATCCCCAGTCATAAAAACTCATCCAGACTAAAAAGAGAAATGGAATGCTGAGCACCATGGCCAGGATAAACAGATTTTTTGGCTTGCCGAATTTATTAACTATATATTCTTTTGCTTCTTCCATTATTCTACCCTTTCGCAACCTATTTATGTTTTCAATTTACCAGTTTACCGTGTATACATCTGACTTTCAACCGTTACACTCGTGTTCGACATTCAGACATATCTAAATGCAAAGTGGCTTTGACATGAAGTCTGTCTTCCGGTAAAGTAGTTTAGGGAAACTCAATTTCAACCCATGTTTTTCTCCCTACTATCTGTCTTTCAAGACGGCAAAAAAGAGGAGTACACCATGAAAGTTTTTGATTATGAAGATATACAACTTATTCCGGCGAAATCGATCGTCAGAAGTCGTTCAGAATGTGACACATCCATTACATTAGGCAAGCACACCTTTGCCATGCCTGTAGTTCCTGCAAATATGCAGACAGTAGTGGACGAAGAACTGTCCATCTGGCTCGCAGAAAATAATTATTTCTATGTCATGCACCGGTTTGAAGAAGAAACACGTATGAACTTCATCCGTACTATGCATGAACGCGGTCTGTATGCTTCTATCAGTCTAGGCGTCAAAACAGATGAATATGATTTTGTAAAAGAACTAGCTGAAGAAAATCTTGCACCCGACTACATTACAATCGATGTGGCCCACGGTCATTCTGATCTGGTCATCGATATGATCCGCCACGTGAAGCGTCATCTTCCAGAGACGTTTCTAATTGCCGGTAATGTCGGCACACCAGAAGCCGTACGTGAACTTGAAAACGCCGGTGCAGATGCAACCAAAGTCGGTATTGGTCCAGGTAAAGTCTGCACAACTAAACTGAAAACTGGTTTCGGAACCGGTGGATGGCAGCTTGCTGCTCTTTCTCATTGTTCCAAAGCAGCCCGTAAGCCACTGATTGCCGATGGCGGTATCCGTACTCATGGAGACATCGCAAAATCCATTCGTTTTGGTGCAACTATGGTCATGATCGGTTCCCTGTTCGCAGGACACGATCAGTCTCCAGGTAAAATGGTGATGATCGATGGCAGACCGTATAAAGAATACTTCGGCAGCGCCTCTTCTCACCAGAAAGGCGAGCGTAAAAACGTTGAAGGGAAAAAGATGCTGACAGAATACAAAGGAGATATCGCTGATACACTCCTTGAAATGAAACAGGATCTGCAGTCTTCCATCTCCTACGCTGGAGGGAATGACATTGAGTCGCTTCGTAAAGTCGATTATGTTATTGTTAAAAATTCCATCATGAATGGTGAAAACTATAACGCAAGCGGAATTGATGTGCCGGACAGCTTCGCATCGAGCAATTTCACTTCCTGAACAGAATGACAGACTAATCTGAATAGACTAAGCCCCACAAGTTGATTGAGAGACAGTCAGCTTGTGGGGCTTTGTTTTCCTACTTTTTTATTTCAATTATTATAATCACTAAAATATAAAGAAAAACGAGAAATAAGGCGAGAAATAGTGTCCAGAACGGAAGGTCGAACAACAAGCTCAAAATCAGATAAATCAGCAAGGTAAAAAGGGGATACCATACAATCGTTTTTGGATCGATTTCCATAGGCTAGTCCTCGTTTTCAGTCATAGGCTGGTCTGATTTCTTGCTAATTAGACTCAGGATCTTATCAACAGTATTCTCAACAGACTTGTTTTCAATAATCAGATCTGCTTCTTCCAATGGTTTCAGTTCATCTGTCTGTCTGCTGAAAGATAGACGTTCACAAATTTTCTGTTCACTGTCTCCACGATTTCTCATTCTCTTTTTCATCTCTTCAGTTGAAACATATATAAAGACTACGACAGTTTCTTTTGGAAAAGTCTCTTTCATGGCACGCGCTCCATTTTTATCCAGAGAAACGTGGACGACTCGCTTATTTTTCAGCGCTTCAGTCACTTCCTTCTTTGTCAGACCGTAAAGTTTCTGATTATAGACAGTCTGTTCAACAAAATCATCCGAGTCCAGCTCCTCAACTTTTCTGAAATAGTAATCAACTCCATCTATCTCTCCTTCGCGAGGCTCACGGGTTGTCGTCGTCACCAGTTTCGGTATCCCTCTCTTTGTCAGAAGGTCCCCCACTGTCGTTTTACCGCTCCCACTTGGTCCAACCAGGACGATGATCCGATTATCGTTCGTCATTATATGCTCAGTCTCCTCTTTATGAAAAGAGAATAGACCGAATCGGTCTGCTTACTCTCTTCACTGGTTATATCTATAGTTATCCGCCTAGCGTGACATCAGTCTCCTGATACCATTCCAGTGCTTCATGCAGATGCTCAACTTTATAGTTCGGCCAGTATTCATCAATGACATAGATATCAGAGTAAATAGACTGGATCGGCAGAAAACCGCTCAAGCGTCTTCGTCCGCCCCATCTCAGGACCAAGTCCATACGGGAAATACCTTTAGATGCTATATGGTCGATGACATTATTATCACTAGAAGCTTCTCCATTTTTCAGTCCATAATTCAGATCCCAGTTCCAACCGTAATTGACGAGGAAATTGACTTTCATTCTGCCTTCGCCGAATTTTGTCCGCTTCATTGCATAAGGAAGCAGTTCTTTAGGAAATACTTTGGAATCCGTATTTCCTATGACGAGTAAATCTGCGTCACGTTTTTTCAGTTCATTCACTGAATCGACACATGCTTTCTGAAACGCTTTTGTCTGAAGCGAAGGTCTCTTGACATTATCCATAGTAAAGCCATAATAGGTCATTTCTTCTACACCGAGCTCAAGGCAGGCTTCGTATAATTTGAGCCCAGGTCCGATCCCATGATCATACCCATCATGTTTTTTTAACCCTTTATGGACGGCCCATCTCCTGTTGCCGTCTGGAATCACGCCAATGTGTTTTGGTAAACGTTTATAGTTTTTCATTAATCTAAAAGTCTCCCTCTAATTGTATTGCAAACATTCCAGAATCAATGGATAAAATGCTTACTACTATCATACCGTTTTTTAGACGGATTCATCAACTAAGAGAACAGTTTTCATTGAAAAAGTTCTGTATAAACAACATTATTAAGAATTCTTCTTCAGTAATCGAAAAGTTTCTTTCTTGCACTATAAAAGTGACCCTTTAAGTTTTAACTTGTTCATGTTTTATCAATATAATTAAGCTATGTTGTAATTATAATTTAAATGTATAGCACACTTTGTGATTGAACGATCAATATAGTTCATATATAATAACAGTAAGAATTTAACAAGAAAGGAAGAAAAAATATGAAAGCGGCAGTTGTAACGAGCGACAAGACAGTTGAAGTGAAAGACAAGGATATCAGAGCGATTCGTTCAGGAGAAGCACTCGTTGATGTGGAATTTTGTGGTGTTTGCCACACCGATCTTCACGTTAAAAATGCAGACTTTGGTGACAAGACAGGCGTTACCCTCGGCCATGAAGGAATTGGTGTTGTCAGAGAAGTAGCAGATGATGTCACTAGTTTAAAAGTCGGTGACCGCGTCAGTATTGCCTGGTTCTTCGAAGGCTGCGGCCACTGTGAATACTGTGTGAACGGCCGTGAAACGTTATGTCGTGAAGTAAAGAATGCCGGTTATTCTGTGGATGGCGCGATGGCCGAACAGTGTATTGTGACCGCTGACTATGCAGTAAAAGTTCCAGATGGGCTGGATCCTGCTGCTGCAAGTAGTGTGACCTGTGCAGGTGTGACAACTTATAAGGCTATAAAAGAGTCTAAAATCAAACCGGGCCAGTGGATTGCGATTTACGGTTTAGGTGGTCTGGGCAACCTTGCTCTGCAGTATGCCAAAAATGTCTTCAATGCTAAAGTCGTAGCGATCGATGTCAACGACACACAGCTTGATTTTGCTAGAGAAGTGGGTGCAGATCTGATCCTCAACCCGACAAAAGAAAATGCTGAACAAGTTATGCAGGAAAAAATTGGTGGAGCCCATGCAGCTATAGTAACAGCTGTAGCAAAATCCGCCTTCAACTCTGCCATTGACTGTGTTCGTGCAGGTGGTGTTGTCGTCGCAGTCGGACTCCCACCGGAAGCCATGGACTTGAGCATCCCTCGTCTCGTACTGGATGGAATAGAAGTCGTCGGCTCTTTAGTCGGTACCCGTGAAGACCTGCGTGAAGCATTTGACTTTGCAGCTGAAGGACTGGTCGTCCCTAAAGTTGAAAAACGTCCGATCGAAGACATTAATGATATCTTCGATGAAATGATAGAAGGTAAATTCAAAGGCCGCATGGTCATTGATATGAATATGTAACTAAGAACTTATGTACACAGGCTGTTCTGATAACACATTCAGAACAGCCTTATTTTTTTCACAGAATTATCGCGGCCCACGGGTATTAAGGACCTATCAGACTATCAGATGCCTGTTATGTGTAAAAAAGACCCTCACAGCTATAGTGACCTTTAAAAGTTAGAACCGAAAAATCTAACTTTTTGGGGCTGCACACAGCTGAGGGTCTTTACTTTATTCATTTAATTGATGGAATACGCTTTGCTTTCTTCAAGAAAAGCAGCTCGGTCTTTTTCAGGGACCATTGATCCGCCTGTTGCCCAGGCAATATGAGTAGCCTGATCCATTTTATCAGACAGACCTGATGATTCGATGTAGCCTTTGCCATTATCAGTCGTCATCAGACGATAAGGCCCGACCAGTCCAGCGACTGCAGCTGGCTCAAGGAAAATCGATTCAGTGTCATACAAGCTGAAAAGCAGCCCTTTAAACACATCATCTTGAACTGAGTATCCACCGCTGAAGAACGTTCTCATCAGTTTAGCAACCAGGCCTGATGTACGAGGAACAGCCAGACCATCAGCGATAGTCAGTCCCCCCAGCTGGAAGTCAAAGACAGATACATCATCATATTTTTCAGTCAGCAGCCCGACAAGCATGCTCGGCATTTTAGTCGGTTCTGCGAAAAAGCAATGCACATGTTCGCCGAAAGCCTGCTTCAGACCAAATGTGATCCCACCTGGAGACCCGCCGATCCCACAAGGCAGATAGACGAACAACGGGTGGTCAGCATCAACAGTGATGCCTTCTCTTTCAAGCTGCTTCTTCATTCGGTAACCACCTACTGTGTAGCCTAAGAAGAGCTCCACTGAATGCTCATCATCTACAAAATAGCTGTTAGGATTCGCATCTGATTCAGCACGACCATTTTCTACAGCCTTGGAGAAGTCTGTGTCGTGCTCGATAACTTCGACACCTTTGTCTCTTAGATAGTCTTTCTTCCACTGCTTGGCTTCTACTGACATATGAACCGTTACGTTAAATCCAAGTTTACGCGCCATCGTGCCTACGCTGATTCCCAGATTCCCTGTCGTTCCTACAGCAATATGGTAGGCGGAGAAAAATTCATTAAATGCTTCACTTGCAAATACAGCATAGTCTTCTTCGGTACTTTCGAGCATTCCTTTTTGAAGCGCAAGATTTTCTGCATGCTTAAGCACTTCATAAATCGCACCACGTGCCTTGATCGTTCCGGATATAGGCAGCAGATCATCACGTTTAAGTAACAATTTGCCACCTAGAGTCGTTTCAAGTGTGTCATTCAAGTAGCTCTTCATGTCTGAAATTTCTGACACCGGTGATTCTATTATCCCATCAGTGGCTTCAGTTTCCGGGAAAGCTACACGGATGAAAGCTGCAAATCTCTGCAGACGCGCCTCTGCATCCTCAATATCGGCCACCGAGTACTTAGTCTGTTTCATTGCTTCTTCAACAGGAAGATACATTAAATTGTTCCAAAAAATTTCTTCACTGTTTCTGATGTCAGTCAGTAAAGGGTTTGATGCAATAAGTTGTTCTATATCTGTCATAATTGTTCCTGCTTCCTTTCATAAAAAAGCTTCTCTGATTCATTCAAACTCGTTTATTGTAGCATATTCAACCTGATGAAAAAACCTTAAGGACGGCCTTCTCATCATAAGATAAGGAGGCTTTTACTATTCTGTAAATAAATCGTCACGCTTAAGGGCTTATTATGCGGTGGTCCGTTTTCAGGATTTGTTCGCCAAGTAGTCAGTGATCAGTTCCAGAAAGTCCTCACCGTATTTTTCCAGCTTCGCCTCTCCCACTCCATGAACGGAAAGGAAATCTGCTGGTGTCTGTGGGAATACGGCCGCCATACTCATCAATGCCTTATCTGTAAACACAACAAACGGGGGTTTCCCGATTTCCGCAGCAATGTCTTTCCGTAACGCTCTAAGCTGCTCAAACAGCGTTTCATCGTATTCTTCTACATCAGCTTGCTTGGCTTTTGTTCGCTCAGCCTTCTGATGTCTGGTCATTAAAAGCTGGCTGCGGGCATGTAGCAGATCCACAGACTTCTCCGTGAATTTCAGGATTGGATACTGGTCCCCTCCCACGTGAAGAAACTGCTCGCTCACCATAAGCGCAATGATGTCCTTGATTTCCTGATCAGCTGACTCTTTCATGATGCCGTAAGTCGAAAGGTCATCGAACCCCTGCGCTCTGATCCTCGCATTATCTTTCCCTCTCAAAACATCCGTCACTAGTCCCATCCCGTACTGCTGATTCATTCTGTAGATGCAAGACAAAATTTTCTGGCAGGCTTTGGTCACATCGACAAGTTCCGTTTCTCCATTACAGTTCGAGCAGTTGTCACATGTCTCAAACTGCGGTGTTTCATCGAAATAATCCAGAATGATTTTGCGGAGACACTGGCCCGTTTTGCAATAGGAAATGATCGTATTCAGATTCTTCTTTGCATGCGGGTGATTCCCCTGTTCGATCAGTAAATTATTCGTAATGATATCCTGACTCGAATAAAACAGGACCGCTTCAGCAGGTACTCCATCTCGTCCGGCACGACCGGCTTCCTGATAGTAACTTTCCATATCAAGCGGCATATTGTAATGGATAACGCGACGCACATTACTTTTGTCGATGCCCATTCCAAAGGCATTTGTCGCAACTATGATCGGGGTCTTATCATACAAAAAGTCTTCCTGATACCGGGTTCGCTCTTCTGGAGTCAGTCCGGCATGATAATACCCGACACCGTACCCCTTTTTCTTTAGAAACGCATGGACCCGTTCTACATTCTTTCTTGTGTTGCAGTAAATTACACTGGATTCTTTATCTTTAAGCAGATCAAGCAGCTTCTGCTGTTTTTTCTTGGGGTGCACAATGGAAAATGTCAGGTTTGGTCGGTCAAAACTGGCTGTAAAGGCGTAAGGATCGTCCAGTTCCAGTTTTTCCGCAATATCTTCTCTGACTTTCTGAGTTGCCGTGGCAGTAAAGGCAGCAAAAGGCGGATACGTCGAACAGTATGCCCGGACTTTTGGAATCGCCTGATAACTTGGACGGAAATCATGTCCCCACTGTGAAATACAGTGAGCTTCATCTACAGCAATCAGATTGATGTTCATCTGACTCAGACGGCTCAGAAAATAATCGTTTTCCAGTCGTTCAGGAGACACATAAAGCAGATCGACCTCGCTTCTGATTGCCTGTCTGATAATCTCATTCTGCTGATCAAGAGAGAGCTGGCTGGTCAAAAATCCTGCCCGGATGCCCATTGAAAGCAGCCCATCCACCTGGTCTTTCATCAGAGAAATAAGTGGAGAGATAACGAGCGTCAAGCCGTCCATTTCGACAGCAGGAATCTGGTAGCATAGTGATTTCCCTCCACCAGTCGGCATGATTCCCATGACATCCCGACCGCTCATGATCGCTTCAATGATTCCCTGCTGACCGGGGCGGAAAGAGGTATAGCCATAGTATTGCTTGAGTGTTTGATTAATTGTGTTCACTGTATCGCTCCTAAACATTCAGTTGTGTCACTGTGCATAAACAGACTGATCTATTCTAACATAATAACAGCAGGCCTCAAAGGTCTCATCAAGTGTTCTACGTATATATTATCTTTTCATGCTAAAACTCATTATTTTAATCTCCTCTCATCAACTTCTATTCGCAAAATTCAAGAAAACTCGTTATACTTAGCGTATTGAACACATTCAGGAGGAGTAGAAATGCAGAAGTATCCCGTAGCTGATATCCTTGATGTCTGCGTCGAAGCCGGGCGAGTTATGCTCGAAAATGGGGCTGAAACGTACAGAGTTGAAGATACCCTTTACCGTATAGCGAAAAGTTACAACCTTGTCTACATTAATGTTTTCGTTGTGCCCACAGCACTTATACTGACCGTACAAGGTGAAGATGGCCAGGACCATACTGAACTTCTGAGAATGACTGATCGACAGACAAATCTTGAAAAGGTCTCGATGGTAAATGATCTGTCCAGACAGCTGGCTCAGCGTGCACTGGCTCCAGACAAAGTTAAACTTAAATTGACCAATATAAAAAATACGCCACGAAATTTTTCAACCTTGCAGCGCAACCTGGCTATTGCATTTGCCTGTGGCAGCTTTCCACTTCTGTTCGGCGGAACCTATGACGATATGCTTCCCGCCTTTATCGCAGGCGGACTGGGACATATCCTGTTCGAAGTGATCAACGACTGGACGAATGTCAGCTTCTTTGCTGAAATGGTGGCATCATTTTTCATTGGGCTGCTGGCTCTGCTCTTTACGACCTCAGGTTTTGGAGATGATGTCAATATCATTATCATCGGCAGTGTCATGTCTCTTGTTCCCGGTATGGCTATCACAAACAGCTTCAGAGATCTGATGGCCGGTCATCTCCTCGCTGGAGTGGCTGTACTTGCCAAAGCCTTTTTGACCGCCGGAGCTATAGGCATAGGGATCGCAATGGTCTTGACATTTTTATAACAGATAAGGAGTTTTCAGATGAATTTGAATCATTTAACCTACTTTATAGCTGCACTTGTCGCCACATTTGGTTTTGGTGTGCTCTACAATGTTCCAACACGAACCTTATTTGCTTCCAGTTTTGCAGGAGCGATCGGCTGGATCGTCTATTATATCCTGTCTTTCCAGCTAGAACTCGACTTATTTGTAGGTGTCGGCGTAGCAGCTTTTTTAGTGGCCTATTTCAGCCAATGGTATGCTAGACATTTTAAAATGCCAGTAATCGTCTTTGCTATCCCCGGAATTATCCCTCTTGTTCCAGGAGGTTCTGCCTACAATATGATGCGAGCATTTATCGAGGGCAGCTCAGAAATGGCGCTCATGTACGCCACGGAAACCTTTCTGATTTCAGGTGCGATTGCTTTAGGCCTTTCGGTAAACAGTGGACTGTTCCAGGTCTTTTCTAGTCAGGCATTTGAAAAACGCGACAAACGGTACCTCCCTTAACACCCACTTTTACTCAAGTCAGCATATATCATTTTCATAAGTACAACTAAAAACCGGGAGCATCTCACGTGTTACTTGAGAGGCTCCCGGTTTTTTAGTTTAATGTCTTTTTTTATTCGTCTAATGTCAGTGATTAATACCCGCTGACGTAGTTCAGTGGATTGACAGGTTGGCCATTTTTATGAATTTCAAAGTGAAGGTGGACACCTGTTGAATCTCCAGTCGTTCCCATCGTACCGATTCTCTGTCCTTGAGACACTGACTGACCTCTTGATACCAGCATGTTCGGCTGCAAGTGAGCGTACCGGCTTGCGTATCCGCCACCGTGGTCGATGTCAATATAGTAGCCTAGTGCTCTGTTGAATCCCGCTGTTCTGACTGTTCCAGAACGTGTCGCAGTGATTGCTCCACTACCGGCAATGTCGATTCCACTGTGGAATCTACGTGTTCTGAAAATCGGGTGGATTCTGAACCCAAATGGTGAAGTCAGACGTCCGCTTGCCGGTCTGCTCCAGCTTACGCTTGATGGCGTACTGCTTGAGCTTGGACTTGGACTAGAACTCGATCCACCACTTTGAGATGAAGTGGCTGCGGCTGCTTCCTGTTCTCTTCTTTGGGCTGCAGCTCTTGCTTCTGCTTCAGCCTGACGACGCGCTTCATCTTCACGTTGTTGAGCCGCTGCTCGCTGACGCGCTTCTTCTTCACGTTGCTGAGCCGCTGCTCGCTGACGCGCTTCTTCTTCACGTTGCTGAGCCGCTGCTTGTTGACGGGCTTCTTCTTCACGCTGTTGAGGGGCTGCATGCTCGCTAGACTCGGCTTCACGGTGTTCTGCCGCTGCCTGTTCACGAGATTCGGCTTCACCACGCTCTGCCGCTGCCTGCTGACTCGCTTCTTCTTCGGCACGTGCTTGTTCTTCACGCTCTGCTTCCAGTCTAGCTGCTTCAGCGATTGCCTGACGTTCAGCTTCTTCTTCTGCTCTGCGACGCTCTTCTTCTTCACGTCTGCGTTGCTCTTCAAGACGACGTTCTTCTTCAATTCGTTCTTCTTCAGACTGAATTTCAGAAGACAAGGTCATCGCCTGTTGCGCCAGAACGTACTGTTCACTGATAAATGATTCTTTCTCTTTTTCATTCATTTCATACAATTCAGCGACGTGCATAATTTCATCATCGAGCGCCACCTGCTGAGAACTCAACTGTTCACGAGTTGCTTCCATTTCGTTAAGTGTATTCTGTACTTCTACTCGCTCAGCTTGTACCTGCTCTTCAGATTCTTTTACAAGCTGCTGGTCACGAATCTGGTCTTCAATAATAGAACGGTTAGCAGATACTAACTGGCTGACAATACCCATACGACCGATCAGATCTGACAAATTTTCTGCTGACAGAATGATATGTATGATTCTCGTCGGGTTCCACTGGGTTTGTGTGGAACGAGCTTGCTGCATTAGTTTTTCGTTACGCTGTTCAATCAGTACATTTAAGTGATCGATCTGTTCATTTAAACGGTCAATTTCTTTATTTGCAGCATCCAGACGATCATTCTGGTCAATCAAATCTTCTGTCAATTCTGAAATGCTGATTTGAAGTGCCTGAATACTCGCTTCAAGTTCTTCTCTTTCGCGAGCCAGCTCTTCCATTTCCTGTTCAGTGTTTTCAATGTTACCGTCTAATTCACCTGAACGATTTTCAACTTCTTCTTTTTCTTGTTTTAATTCATCAAGCAAATTTTCAGCCTGGACCGGTGAGCCGACAATAGGGAACGAACCAGCGAGCATGACAGAGGCTAATAAGCCAAGTGTAAACTTCTTCTTCAAAATAGTTCCTCCAAAATTCAAAATAGTCTCGTTTAATATGCTAAAATTATCATAATCAATAAGTTCATGTTTAATCGCTTTTATTTTTTAAGCTAAACTTATAATAGCATCAAACTGAATTTTGTTAAGCTATATGATGATTACAGTTATATTACACTTGTATTTAGTCAAAATATAGACAAATTATAGACAAATTATGCAGTTCTTATAATCCCAAAAAAACGCATATCATTTGACTTCTTAATTTTTACACAGACTTAAACAGCTTGAATTGAACAGGGATCCGCTGCCTCTCTGTGCTTGATCAATCAATTAATTTAACTCGATAAATTAGTTCTCTGTCATAAGGTACATCTATTTATCCTCTTATACCAGTAGTCTTATTTTGGAACTGTTAGTAATAGTTATAATTTAATGATTTAAAGTGTGATTGAAATATCTTCATCATTTGAAATTTATGACCAGCTAAAAAACAATCAGAAAAAAAGTTACTGACTAATTATTAACGAAAGGCAATTTCTAAAGTATATACTATTGGCGAGATTGCTTCCTCATTGAATTAATTGAGGTAGAGATAGTTGTGGGCGTAGTTCTGTCGGACCATTCATCCCAAAAGTCAATCGTTCCTGACGTTGGTTTTAATGTCGGTTCTTGTACTTTTATTCTACTTGGTAACAAAGATGAATCCCCAACTACTATAGCTTCCCCGATATCTAATACTGGGAGTAATTCCGCAAAGTTTCCCAAACTGTCCGGTAATAATCTTTTTACAACATTTTGATCATCCACGTTTGTAAGTCTCAATGCTACGAAATTATTACATTGACTAAGTACAGTTCTATTAACTTCTGATGGACGTTGGCTAATCACTACTAGGGCTACTCCATATTTTCTTCCTTCCTTTGCAACCCTTTCAAAAGTTTGATTAGCGTGATTATCTAGAGTATTATCAGAGCTCGAGGGTATATATAAATGAGCCTCATCACAAAAGAGTGCAACCGGGTGTCTATTTTCTCTAATAGTCCATTGTTGGATACTAAAAATGAGTCTTGTCACTAAACCAATAATCAAAGGTAGTATATCCGAAGGAACTTCTGAAAAATCGATAATTTTCACTCCTGAAGTCTCATTCGATGACCAGCCAATTAACTTTTCAGCTAATTCATCTAAGTAATCCAATTTTAGCAAATCATTGGACTCATTAAATAAAAAAGAAAGCCTTTTGTCACTCATTTTAGCATTGAGTCTTTGGATGAACCTAGTTAATTTTCCATTGAACGGCCCTTGTTTCGGTCCTCTTGAACCTTCTACCATTTCTAGATCTTTTATTTTTAGAAATTCTAAAACATTTTCTAGCTTATATGGAATTGGACTATCCAACGTAAAATTTTCATATTCTTGTAAAAGATCATTCTCCTTAAGCAAAGATTCTTTTTCGATAAGAACACTATTTGAAAAAATCATTGCTTGATTAGGAGCATTATTGTCTGAGCGGTCTAAAAGCATTGATAACATTTCTTCGTATGTTAATAGCCAATAAGGTAAAAATATAACGTCATTTTTAGGCTTATCATTAGGACCTGCTACTTTGTAGTGAACAAAACCAGCGGATTCTAAAGATTTGTATTCCCCATGGATATCAAAGACAACTGCATTAGAAGCATTTAACTCGGATACTTGTTCCAATAACCTTGCTACAGACCAAGATTTACCTGAGCCAGTGCTTCCAACGACTACAGCATGTCTTTGAAAAAATTTGTTGCCATCCAACCATGCTTCTGCTTCTTCATCAAGTATATATTTACCTAGAGATAAAGGGGATTTTGAAGATGATGATTGATTCGATATCGCCTGCATAAAACTAGTTAGTTTGTCTCCATTCAGAACAAAGCACTCTGAATTTATCTCTGGGACACTTTCGAGTGTACGTTTAAAAATATTCGTACTACTTCCTATTTTATTTACATGAGTTCCTATCAATGTAGCTTTAATAACATTTTCAACTGAGACTTGATCTTCCTCATCAGATACAAATTCAAGTAAGGATTTTCTCATTATTTTTGAAACGATAGCTATTAAATTTTGATTTGTTTTTGAACTTCTAATAACTAATAAATCCTGAATTATTCATACCTCTAAATGTGGATAACTATTTCTATTAAACTCACTGCTTTTTTAGACATTTTTAAGTATTAACTGTCTATCATGCCACTTTATATCCTTCTCGATTAGATCGAAAACAAAAAGATGAAAAAAAGAGTATAAAGACCCCTTGGTCTTACAATCGTCAAAAAATTAATATGATCTTCTGGAGTAGCTAATGCAACAGAACCAGCTGTTGAATATTCTCCAATATTGTCCAGAACAGTGAAGAGAAAACGTAACCTGTGGACAAGCGGACTTTTATTTTACGCGCATGTCGTGTCAGCCTTCCAGCAATGTGGAAAACTT
>NZ_FNFK01000007.1 GCF_900101165.1 Alkalibacterium thalassium
GAATACATTTGATCAGTCACCTGGCGAAAGGAGTGGAAGTACACCCTCTGTTCGCTTTCAGTCAATGTTTCAAAATAACGTAACATCCAGTTTGGATAAACGCGTTCTGTATGCATGTCTCTAAAGATTGAGAAACCAAGGGTTTCTAGGCTATTAAAATCCTTCTTATTCATTTTTTTGTTGGATAATCCCCACCCAAAATCTAAGTATTGATCCAGGCTTAAACGTATTATCGCTCCTCCTATGACGTTATCATAGAAGGAGCGATAATAAATTATAAGGGGTTTTTATCAAACTGTCCTTGACATGGGGTCCAGTTTAAAAAATGATCCTTGATTTGACGGTGTTTTTAATTACTCAGATTTATAAATTATTACTAAAAGGTGACTTTTTTCCCATCCCCGTTGATTAAGTTCTCAGTACCAATAATGCGGCCGACAGAAGGCCAAATGCCACCATTATCATGGTATCTCTGCTAACCCATTCCAGCTGGCGGTACTTGGTACGCCCTTCTCCACCTTTATAACCACGTGCTTCCATAGCCGTAGCCAGTTCTTCAGCCCGGTTGAATGAACTGACAAACAGAGGAATCAGAAGTGGGACGATAGCTTTCATCTGCTGGTAAACATTTCCTTCACCAAAATCGATGCCTCGCGCACGCTGGGCATTCATGATTTTCTCCGTTTCATCCATTAACGTTGGAACAAAACGTAAGGCGATCGACAGCATCAGAGCAATTTCGTGAACGGGAACTTTTACTGCTGCAAGCGGACGCAGCAGGTACTCGATAGCATCTGTCAGAGACAGTGGCATCGTCGTCAATGTCAGGATCGTCGACATGAAAATGATCAGGACGAATCGCATGAAGATGAATACCCCATTCAGGAGCCCTTCCTGTGAAATAACGATCGGCCCAAGTCTGAACCAGATCGTCGATCCGCTCGTAAACAGGATCTGCAGGATTACAGTAAAGAGAATCAGCCAGATCAGGGGCTTCACACCATTAATGAAGAATTTCGGGCTGATCTCAGACAGCTTGACAGCCGTCAGAACAAAAACGGTCAGGAGAACATAGGTCAGCCAGTTATTCGCAAGAAAGATGATGATAATGAACCAGATGGCTCCCATCAGCTTCGCACGAGGATCCAACCGGTGAATAAATGAGTCACCCGGGATATAGCGTCCGAATATCAGTTTTTCCATCATAATCCTTCACCTGCTTTGCTCGCTAACTTATCTTTCATCTGCTGGGCCAGCTCATCTGTAGTCAGAGGCAGCGGATCAAATATCCACTCAAACTTTTCTTCCAGCTCATGAGCAAAGCGCACAGTTGACGGCACGCCCAGTTGCATACTGGACAACCAGCCGGCTTCCTTGAACAGCTCTCTCGGGTGTCCTTCTTTCATGACTGTTCCTTTTTCAAGAACGATCATGTGATCAGCGTATGTCGCCACATCATCCATCTGGTGCGTGACCAGTACAACAGTCAGTCCCTGTTCCTTGTAGAGAGTGTAGAACATGTCCATAATTTCCTTACGTCCCTGAGGATCCAGACCAGCTGTCGGCTCATCTAGAACCAGAACTTCCGGTTCGAGAGCCAGCACTCCAGCTATAGCCACGCGGCGCATCTGGCCCCCGGACAAGTCAAAAGGTGACCGTTCCATAAAGGATTCGTCCAGTCCAACGAGCGGCAGGAGTTCTCTGGCTTTCTCGAGGCCTTCTTCTTCGGACAGGCCGAAGTTCTTCGGTCCGAATGCAATATCTTTTCCAACCGTCTCTTCAAACAGCTGAGCTTCCGGGAACTGGAAAACGATTCCCACTTTTTTACGTAGAGACTTGAGTCCTTTATTCTCAGAAAAATTTGTGATGACACGGTCGCCGATAGTAACCTGACCACTCGTCGGCTTTTTCAGCGCATTCAGATGCTGAAGTACAGTCGACTTTCCACTTCCGGTATGTCCGACGATGGCAGTAAAGGAACTGTCTTTGATCGTCAGATTGATATCATGAAGCGCTCTACTCTGAAAAGGTGTGCCCGGCTGATAGGTGTAGCCTACTTCTTCGAAACGTATGTCCATAGCCAGTCAACCATCCCTTCTTCAGTCAGATAATCCTTGGGCACATCGATGCCCTCTTTTTTTAGTGATGCCTTCAGTCTTTCAGGAAAAGGCAGATCCAGTCCCATTTCGACAAGTTTTTCTCCATATGAAAAGATCGTTTCCGGAGTTCCTTCCTGGATCATCTGGCCGTCTCTCATGACCAGTACCCGGTTGGCAGCTGCCGCTTCGTCAATATCATGAGTGATGGACAGGACAGATAAATTCTCCTGCTCCTTCACTTCCTTGACTGTACGCAGAACTTCTTCTCTTCCCTGAGGATCCAGCATACTGGTTGCTTCATCAAGGATCATGATGTCCGGTCTCAGTGCAACGATTCCTGCAATAGCTACACGCTGCTTCTGACCTCCGGATAGACGGGCTGGTTCACGTTCAGCAAACTCGAGCATGTTCACTTTTTCCAGAGCTGTTCGGACCCGTTCAAGCATCTCTTCTCTGGGAATTCCCAGATTCTCGAGTCCAAAGGCTACATCGTCCTGCACAGTCGATCCGACAAACTGGTTATCAGGGTTCTGAAAGACCATGCCGACCATTTCACGAATGGACCATACATTCTTTTCATTCAGCTCAAGACCGCCGACAGCGACTTCTCCACTATCGGGTTCGATCAGCCCGTTGACCGTCTTGGCCAAAGTGGACTTACCAGAGCCGTTGGGTCCGATGATTGCAACCCATTCGCCTTTATTGATCGAAAAAGATACACCCTTCAGAGCCGGACGCTGATCTTCATCATCATATGTGTAAGTGACGTTTTTAACGTTTATAATTTCAGACATGATTTACCTCAACTTTTTGATTCAGTCTTTAAGTGCAGCGTCTTAGGTGTCAAGACAGCAACTCAACATTACAAGATTACCAAAAACAGTCTGAGATAACAATAGCCAAAGCCTTATGTATCCCTTTACATTACAGGCTTTTAAGGTTATCTCACTGCCATTCTCGCTATGCTGGGGAACGATTCTTTACGCAGAAATTCCTGCTAAAGGTATGCTCACGAAACTAGATTAAGCCATTCACTATTTAAACATATAAAAAAACACTTTGCGATATATGGTGCTCCCCCCGAAGGAATCCTCCGGGGGAAACTGAGCTAGACACTTGGAAACTAGTCCATCATCGTAACGCTCATCATACATCCAAAAGTGATTTGGTCAAATCATTATATCGATTACTGATTACTCAGCATCTTCGTCAGCAGAAGCTGCAGATCCTTCAACAAGCTCAAGTACAGCCATTGGTGCACCGTCTCCGCGACGAGGTTCTGTTTTCAGTACGCGTGTGTATCCACCGTTACGCTCAGCGAAACGAGGTGCGATATCATCAAACAGTTTTTGAAGTACAGTTTGTACTACGATTTCGTCTTCAGTTTCTGATACAGTTGCCAGTTCGTTACGAACAAATGCAGCAGCTTGACGACGAGCGTGCAAGTCTCCACGCTTACCTAATGTGATCATTTTATCGGCAAGTTTAGATACTTCTTTCGCACGAGTCACAGTAGTTACAATACGCTCGTTGATGAAAAGATCTGATGTCAGATCACGAAGCATTGCTTTACGCTGTGAACTAGTACGTCCTAATTTACGATAACCCATTCGTCGAAATCCTCCCTTAACTACAAGATTACAATTCCGTCATGTCAGACATGCCGGTCAGTTTTTTTATAACATACCTGTTTAGGTATATCAGTTAGTATGAGTAATTACTCTTCATCACGCAGGCCCAGATCGAGCTCGCCTAATTTAAGTTTAACTTCTTCCAGTGATTTACGTCCTAAGTTACGGACTTTCATCATTTCTGGTTCAGTTTTATTTGTCAGTTCCTGTACAGTGTTTATTCCAGCTCGCTTCAGACAGTTGTAAGAACGTACAGACAGATCAAGCTCTTCGATAGTCATCTCAAGCATTTTTTCCATTTGTGTTTCTTCTTTTTCAACCATGATTTCAGCTTCGCGGGCTTCTTCTGTCAAGTTGACAAATATATTCAGGTGTTCGGTCATGATTTTAGCTGCTAAACTTACTCCGTCTTCAGGAGAGATCGAACCATCTGTCCATACATCAAGCGTCAGCTTGTCGTACTGTTCTTTTTCTCCAACACGCGTATTTTCGACATGGTAGTTCACTCGGCTGATTGGGGTATAAATCGAATCAACCGGCAATACACCAATCGGCATATCATCGTGTTTGTTGTGTTCAGCGCGTACATACCCTCTGCCTTTTTGTGCTTCCATGCGGGCGTGTAAGTGTCCACCCTCAGAGACTGTACAAATATATAGATCCGGGTTCATTATTTCAACATCACTGTCAAAAATAATATCAGCAGCTGTGACAGTTGCCGGTCCCTCGACATCTATTTCAATTGTTTTAGTTTCATCAGAATACAACTTAAGCGCGAGTTTTTTTAAGTTTAAAATGATGGCAGTAACATCTTCTACTACTCCATCGATCGCAGTGAATTCATGCAAAACGCCATCAATTTGAATATTTGTGACGGCAGCACCTGGCAAAGATGATAGTAAGATTCGACGCAGGGAGTTACCCAGAGTAGTTCCGTATCCTCGCTCAAGCGGTTCAACGACAAACTTGCCGAATTTTCCATCTTCACTGATCTCAACTGTATCTATTACCGGTTTCTCAATTTCGATCATATAGTCCGTTTACCCCTTTCAAAACGTTTAGTCCACGCTATCCTAAAACGACATCTATTATTAAACGCGACGACGTTTTGGAGGACGGCATCCGTTATGTGGTACCGGTGTTACGTCACGAATTGCAGTTACTTCCAAACCAGTTGCTTGTAGAGAACGGATTGCCGCTTCACGGCCTGATCCAGGTCCTTTAACAGTAACCTCGACAGACTTCATGCCATTTTCCATTCCGCCTTTTGCAGCAGCTTCAGCAGCCATTTGAGCAGCAAACGGTGTTGATTTACGAGAACCTCTGAATCCTAATGATCCAGCAGATGACCATGAAATCGCGTTTCCATGTACATCAGTTATCATTACAATAGTGTTGTTGAATGTTGAACGGATATGTGCTACTCCGTGTTCAATATTCTTTTTCACTCGACGTTTACGATTACGAGCGGGTCTTTTTGCTTTAGCCATTCGTAGATTGACCTCCTAACTTAGGTGATTATTTTTTCTTGCCGGCAATAGCGATTGCTCTGCCTTTACGCGTACGCGCATTGTTTTTAGTGTTCTGACCACGTACTGGAAGACCACGACGGTGACGAATGCCACGGTATGATCCGATTTCGATTAAACGTTTGATGTTCTGGTTCACTTCACGACGAAGATCTCCTTCAACTTTCAGTTTATCGACTTCAGCACGGATTGCATCTAATTGATCGTTTGTCAGTTCACGTACACGAGTTTCCTCTGGTACGCCTGCAGCTTCAAGAATCTTCTGAGCTGTTGTCTTACCGATACCATAGATATATGTTAATGAAATTACCACATGTTTGTCACGTGGAATATCTACACCTGCTACACGAGCCATGTATGAGCACCTCCTGTTATTATATTATCCTTGACGTTGTTTGTGCTTAGGATTTTCGCAAATAACCATTACACGGCCGTTACGACGAATCACTTTACACTTGTCACATATTTTTTTGACTGATGGTCTTACTTTCATGAACTTTCCCTCCTTGAGTCTTCGGAGTCCTAAGTTTATTTAAATCGATACGTAATGCGTCCACGAGTTAAATCATATGGAGACATTTCTACCGTTACCTTATCCCCAGGCAGAATCCGGATGTAATTCATACGAATTTTGCCAGAAACGTGTGCTAGAATTTCGTGCCCGTTCTCCAATTCAACTTTGAACATTGCATTAGGCAAAGTTTCTAGGACGGTTCCTTCAATCTCTATAACATCATCTTTTGCCACGCCTGGTTTCCTCCTTTGATATCTCACTTCTGTACACATGAAATAGTGAGAACAAAGTATTCTCACTTGATTATCTACTATAATAATGTAAAACGCCAGCTTTTTGACGCTCGTACTATTATATCATGCGCACACAATCATTGCAAGGATTCATTATAAAACATCGGACTTCTTAGTTTAACTGGTCCACAATGTCCTGAAATACTTTTTTAGGATCCTGTTCGCCGTCAATTTCACGAACCAGATCGTAGTCAGCATAATGCTTGACAAGTACTTCTGTCTGTTCTTCATTCACATCAATACGATTCTTAACTGTTTCAGGCTTATCGTCTTCACGCTGATAAAAATCGTGTGCGCCGCATTTATCACAAGTGCCCTCCACTTTAGGTGGATTCATTGTCTTGTGATACGTAGCACCACAGTTTGAACACATGAATCGGCCGGTCAGACGTTCCATTAAAATGTCTTTAGGTACCTTAATGTACAGAACATGCTGCAGTCTTCTGTTCTTCGAAGCCAAAGCTTTCTGTAAAGCCTGTGCCTGATTCAACGTGCGAGGGTAGCCATCCAGTAAAAACCCTCTTTTGGCATCGTCTTGTTCTAGACGTTCTTTGACAATTCCATTTGTTACTTCATCTGGCACGAGATTTCCCTCGTCCATGTATTTTTTTGCTTCCAAACCCAGTGGAGTCTTGTTCTTCATAGCTGCCCTGAACATATCTCCGGTAGAAATATGCGGTATATTGAATTTATCAGATATACGTGCAGCCTGAGTCCCTTTCCCTGCTCCGGGAAGACCTAACAGGATCACATTCATCTTGCTTCCTCCTTAAGTTGGTAAGAATTTCTTCAGCATTAACCGAAAAAAGACCGATTCACCCTCTACTGGCAAGCAGTAAAGACTAAGGGGCAAATCGTCTATTTTCAATGGGCTACCATTATGAGCGCTGAATGAAACCTTGGTAACTCTTCTTGCTCAGCAATCCTTCAAGCTGACGCATGGAGTCAAGTGCCACACCGACAACGATGAGCAGGCTTGTTCCTCCTAAAGCAATCGAACTGGGTAGATTGAACAAAGCAGAAGCCACAATCGGAAGCAATGAGATCGTTCCTAGATAAATCGCTCCAACTGTGCTTAAACGAATAAGCATATAGCCAATGTATTCTTCTGTAGCTCGTCCAGGTCTGACACTAGGTATATATCCATTTTGTTTCTGCAGGTTTTCCGCGGCTTTTTCAGGGTTGACCTGAATAAAGGCGTAGAAGTACGTGAAGAGAACAATCAGGATCGTGTACAGAGCTGCTCCAAGCGGTTCCTGAAGATTGAAAATGTTATTCAATGTCTGGAACCATGCAGCATTCTGATTACCTTGAGCAAAGTAACCTAAAATGATCTGCGGAGTCATAAGAAACGAACTGGCGAAGATAACTGGAATAACTCCAGCTGAGTTAACTTTAAGTGGCAATACAGCACTGTCCTTGGACGTGCTAGCACGTTTTGAATAACGGACAGGTATATTACGTTTTGCATTTTCCATAAACGTTACGAGAATAACGAGCAGAATGAAAACGACGATGATTCCTGCAGCTAATGCCCAGGCACTGACGATTTCATCTCCTGCATTACGGATCTCAGTGTTATAGAACTGCTGTACATCTTGTGGAATACGAGCAATAATCCCTGAGAAGATGATGAATGATGTTCCGTTACCGAATCCGTGAACGGTGATCATTTCACCTAACCACATAACAAGCATCGTTCCTGCTGTAAGGATGATTGCGATCGTAACATACGTCGCCGGTCCAGGATTTCTTACGAGTCCCAGTCCAGTCAGCGCATTAAATCCATAAGAGATACCAATCGCCTGGAAGAATGCCAGAACGATTGTTAAATAGCGCGTGGCCTGGTTCAGCTTTTTACGTCCCACTTCACCCTGTTCGGACCATTCCTTGAACTTAGGAAGGACGTCCATCTGCAGGAGCTGTACGACGATCGATGCCGTAATGTATGGAGATACACCTAGAGCGAAAACTGAGTAACTCCCCAGGGCTCCACCACCAAAGGTATCGAGCAAGTTGAACAAGCCGGTATCTGATAATTCTGTTAATGCCTGTGCATTTACACCTGGTACCGTAATATGCGTTCCGAGACGGAACACAATCAGGATACCTAAGGTGAATAATACACGAGTACGAACATCTTTTTCTTTGATAGCGCCCTTTATCAGTTCGATCATTAGATCACCTCTACTGATCCACCGGCAGCTTCGATCGCTTCTTTAGCAGAAGCAGAAAACTTGTGTGCTTTCACAGTTAGTTTGTGATCGACGTTTCCTTTCGCCAAAACTTTCACACCGGATTTTTCGTTTTTGATTACTCCTGTTTCTACAAGTAGTTCTGGAGTAACTTCTGTACCTTCTTCGAATCGGTTAAGTGTGTCTAAGTTAACAATAGCAAATTCTTTACGGTTGTAGTTAGTAAATCCGCGTTTTGGTAGAGTCTGGAACAATGGTGTCTGTCCACCCTCAAAACCTAAACGTGTTCCTCCGCCTGAACGAGCTTTCTGCCCTTTTTGTCCACGGCCGGATGTTTTTCCGTTACCAGAAGATGATCCGCGACCTACACGGTTACGTGTTTTACGAGATCCTTCTGCAGGTTTTAATTCATGAAGTTTCATAAATTCTGGCACCTCCTTTAGTTAGTCTCTGTACTCATTAGGCTTCTTTAACATCGACTAAATGAGCGATATGTTTGATTGCTCCTCGAACATATTCATTGTCAGGTCTTACCACTGTGTGGTTTGGCTTTCTAAGACCTAAAGTCTGAACTGCCTGGATCTGTTTCTGAGAACGACCAATCAAACTGCGTTTTAAAGTAATTTCCAAGTTTGCCATTGAGTCATCTCTCCTTATCCAAGTAATTCTTCTACGGATTTTCCGCGTAGTTTAGCTACATCTTCAGCACGTTTCAAGTTGCTGATTCCGTCAATTGTTGCACGGATCATGTTGATTGGCGAGCTGGATCCAACTGATTTAGAAGATACGTCTTGTACTCCAGCCAATTCCAGTACCGCACGTACAGGTCCACCAGCAGATACTCCAGAACCGGCAACAGCTGGTTTAAGAATAATCTTACCGCCACCATGGCGTCCGATAATCTGGTGTGGAAGAGTAGTTCCAACCATAGGTACTTCCACAAGATTGTTTTTAGCGTCATCGATCGCTTTACGGATCGCTTCAGGTACTTCCTGAGCTTTACCGGTACCAAAACCGACATGTCCGTTTCTGTCTCCAACAACGACTAAAGCAGCGAAACGCATACGACGTCCACCTTTAACAACTTTAGTAACACGGTTGATTTCTACTACGCGATCTTCAATATCTAATTTAGATGCATCAATATGAGTTGTCATGTACTGTAACTCCTCCTTTTCTTTAGAATTTAAGTCCGTTTTCACGTGCTGCGTCAGCTAGTGCTTGTACGCGTCCGTGGTATTGATATCCTCCACGATCAAAGACTACTTCAGTAATGTCTTTGTCTACTGCGCGTTTAGCAACTAGTGCGCCTACTGCAGCAGCTTCTTCAACTTTTGAATCACCTGAAACATCAGTATCCAAGGAAGATGCACTTGCGAGCGTTACACCCTCTACATCATCAATTACTTGAGCGTAGATGTTTTTATTCGAACGGAAAATGTTCAAACGTGGGCGCTCAGCAGTACCAGAAAGGTTTCTGCGAATACGTTTTTGTCTTTTCTTGCGTAATTTGTTTTTATCTGGTTTTGAAATCACAATTGTCACCTCTTTATATAGAATTCTCCTGTTACAGAGATCGTCCGGTCAACTGGCAAATAGAGAAGCAGAACACGATACGCTGATGGATCAGGTTCCACTTATACTTATTATTTACCTGTTTTACCTTCTTTACGACGTACGTGTTCGCCTCTGTAGCGAATTCCTTTACCTTTGTATGGCTCAGGTGGACGTACAGCGCGGATGTTAGCAGCTAATGCGCCAACTTTTTCTTTGCTTGCACCTTTAACAGATATAACAGTATTAGATGGTACTTCAACTGTCAATCCTTCAACTTGTTCGAATTCAACTTGGTGAGAAAGACCTACGTTCAATACAAGTTTAGTTCCCTGCAACTGTGCACGGTAACCAACACCATTCAGTTCTAGAACTTTTTCGAATCCGACAGATACACCTTCTACCATGTTGTTCACGATAGCGCGAGTAGTTCCGTGGATCGTACGGTTAGCTTTAGAATCGTTTGGACGAGTGAACGTCATTTCATTATCTTCGATTTTAATATCAATAACAGGGCTGACTTCACGGGATAATTCTCCGTTTTTCCCTTTAACTGTTACCACGTTTCCGTCGATGTTTACATCTACACCTTCAGGAATAGTGATAGGCTTATTTCCGATACGGCTCAAAGTCCGGCACCTCCTTCATCTTTCTTAATGATTACCAAACGTATGCGAGGACTTCTCCCCCGATATTTTTAGCACGTGCTACTTTATCTGTAACGACGCCTTCTGAAGTCGATACTAGGGCGATACCCAGTCCGTTCAGTACTTTAGGCATGTCTTCTGCGTTAACATAAACGCGTAGGCCTGGTTTAGAGATACGTCTAACACCAGTGATTACACGTTCGTTGTTCTGACCATATTTTAAGAAAATGCGGACGATTCCTTGTTTGTCATCTTCCACGAATTCAACATCCTTGACGAAACCTTCTGATTTCAGGATATCGGCCATAGCTCTTTTTAAGTTAGAAGCAGGAATTTCCACTTTCGTATGACGCGCGTTGTTGGCGTTACGAATACGAGTTAAAAAGTCTGCGATTGGATCTGTCATGACCATTCGTTGTAGCCTCCTTTACGGCAAGTTTTCTAATTCAGTCCCGCTCGGCTGGCTCCATCATTTCTTATGTTCATGCAGTACTGATACCGAATGATCTGTTCAAAATGTGAAGTCCATTTACCGTGCTGTCCCTTGTTGTTTACCAGCTTGCTTTTTTCAAGCCAGGAATTTGACCTTTATATGCTAGCTCACGCAAGCAGATACGGCATAATTTGAATTTTTTGTACACGGAGTGTGGGCGTCCGCAACGTTCACAGCGGGTATACTCACGAGTCGAAAACTTGGCTGGTTTTTTGTTTTTTTCGATCATTGCTTTTTTAGCCATTTCTAATATTACCCTCCTAATAGGTAGTTTAGGTTATTTCTGGAACGGCATTCCCAATTGTCCGAGTAACTCACGAGCTTCTTCGTCTGTGTCAGCTGTTGTAACAATGACGATATCCATTCCGCGAACCTTATCTACATCATCGTAGTCGATTTCAGGGAAAATTAGTTGCTCTTTGATTCCCAGCGTGTAGTTACCACGGCCGTCAAATGCATTTTTGCTCACTCCACGGAAATCACGTACACGAGGTAATGAAACAGAAACTAATTTATCCAGGAAATCATACATGCGAGCTCCACGCAGGGTAACTTTCGTACCGATCGGCATACCTTCACGTAGACGGAAACCTGCGATAGATTTTTTCGCACGAGTGACAACTGGTTTTTGTCCAGAAATTTTTGTTAATTCTTCTACTGCTTTGTCTAAGTTTTTCGTGTTTGAAACAGCGTCACCTACACCCATGTTGATAACGATCTTGTCAACTTCTGGTGCCTGCATAACAGAGCTGTATTCAAATTTTTCAACTAATGATGGACGTACATCATTGTTATATTTTTCTTTAAGGCGTGTCATTTATGAATGCCCTCCTTTCCTACTTTTTATTAAAGTGCTTCGCCAGATTTTTTAGCGTAACGAACTTTCTTGCCATCTTCGATCTTATAACCTACACGTGTAGATTCTCCTGTTTTAGGATCGATCAACTGAACATTAGATACGTGAATTGGTGCTTCTGTTTCAACAATTCCGCCTTCTTGTCCCATACCTGTAGGACGGGTATGTTTTTTCATGATGTTGATCCCTTCAACGATCACTTTGTTCTGTTTAGGCATAGCAGATAGGACTGTTCCTTCTTTACCTTTGTCCTTACCAGCTAAAACTCTAACTTTATCTCCTGATTTAACAAACATTCTCTAGCGCACCTCCTTATGACGTTTATCGGAATTATAGAACTTCCGGAGCTAACGAAACAATTCTCATAAAGTCATTCTCACGTAATTCACGAGCAACTGGTCCGAAGATACGTGTTCCACGTGGTGCTTTGTCTTCACGAATAATTACACATGCATTTTCGTCAAATTTGATATATGAACCGTCTGGGCGTCTCGCACCAGATTTTGAGCGGACGATTACTGCACGAGCAACGTCTCCCTTTTTAACAACGCCGCCTGGTGTTGCCTGTTTAACAGTTACAACTACTTCATCACCGATGTTAGCCGTTTTAGCGCCTGAGCCACCTAGAACTTTAATGACCAGCACTTCACGTGCACCAGAGTTGTCAGCGACTTTCATTCGACTTTCTGTTTGAATCACGTTAGGATCCTCCTTTCAAACTCACGATAAAGCTTTATAGCTTTTCGTTGTGTACCTACCGCCTGGCGGTATTGTGTTCTGATTAAAGAACGATAGCCTCTTCTACCACTTCTAATAGACGGAATCTTTTGTCTTTAGACAATGGACGAGTTTCCATGATTGTAACAATGTCGCCAGTTTTAGCTGTGTTGTTTTCGTCATGAGCTTTGAATTTAGTTGAGTATTTCATTTGTTTTTTGTATTTAGGGTGTGACTTGCGAGTTGCGATTTCAACTACGATGGTTTTATCCATCTTGTCAGAAACGACTCTTCCCTGATACACTTTACGGTCGTTACGTTCAGCCATTGTTTAGCCTCCTTTGATTAAGCTATTACACTCAGTATTACTTATACTGCTTCAGTCTGACGCAGAACAGTTTTTACACGAGCGATACTTTTACGGACCTCTTTAATGCGAGCGGTGTTTTCCAATTGTCCAGTAGCTAATTGAAAGCGTAAGTTGAATAGCTCTTCTTTAAATTCTGCTTCTTTTTCAATTAATTCAGTAGTGGATAAGCCTATTAATTCATTAGCCTTCATTTGAGTCACCACTTTCTTCACGAGTTACTATCCTAGTTTTCACAGGTAGTTTGTGTGAAGCTAAACGCAATGCTTCTCGAGCGACTTCGTCAGATACGCCACCGATTTCAAACATGATTTTCCCACGTTTAACAGGTGCTACCCAGCTTTCAGGAGCTCCTTTACCAGAACCCATACGTACGCCGATTGCTTTAGCTGTCACTGGTTTGTGAGGGAAAATTTTAATCCATACTTTCCCACCACGTTTCATATAACGAGTCATCGCTATACGAGCTGATTCGATCTGTCTACTTGTGATCCATACTGAATCAACAGCTTGCAGACCATATTGTCCATATGCTATTTCTTTACCACCTTTAGCTTCGCCTCTCATTTTCCCACGAAACTCACGACGGTGTTTCACACGTTTTGGTACTAACATTGATTATTTCCCTCCTTTCTTGTCTTCGATTTTTTCAGGAAGAACTTCTCCTTTATAGATCCATACTTTAACACCTAGTTTACCGTAAGTAGTGTCAGCTTCTTCGTTAGCATAATCGATGTCTGCACGAAGTGTATGCAAAGGAACTGTCCCTTCTGAAAAGCTTTCGCTACGGGCAATATCTGCTCCGTTTAGTCGACCGGCTACCATTGTGCGGATACCTTTAGCTCCCATACGCATAGCACGTTGGATCGCCTGTTTCTGCGCACGACGGAATGAAATACGGTTTTCAAGCTGGTCAGCGATACTTTTAGCTACTAGTGTAGCATCAAGGTCTGCTTTTTTGATTTCCACGATGTTCACGTGTACTCTCTTGTTAGTCAAGTTGTTCAAGCCATTTCTCAATGCATCAACTTCTGATCCACCTTTACCAATGACCATTCCTGGTTTAGCAGTGTGAATCGATACATTGATTCTGTTTGCTGCACGTTCGATTTCTACGCGAGAAATGGAAGCATCGCTTAATTTCCTAGCAATGTACTCACGAACAGCAATATCTTCATGTAATTTATCTGCAAAATCTTTTTCTGCGTACCACTTAGCATCCCAATCTTTGATGACGCCAACACGCAGTCCATGAGGATTTACTTTTTGTCCCATTGATTACCCCTCCTTCTTCTCTGATACCACTACTGTAATGTGGCTTGTTCTTTTGTTGATTCTTGAAGCTGCACCTTTTGCACGAGGGCGGAACCTTTTTAGGGTTGCTCCTTCATTGACATAGGCTTCACTTACGACTAATTCTTCGATATCCATATCGTAGTTGTGTTCAGCATTTGCAATTGCTGACATCAAGACTTTTTCTACCGCTTCCGCTGCTCCTCTGTTAGTGAAGCGAAGGATAGAAATAGCTTCTGCAGCACTTTTTCCTCTAATGGTGTCAACGACCAGACGTGCTTTACGTGGTGCAATGCGTACCATGCGAGCTGTTGCTTTTGCTGCTGTTACTGTTTCTGCCATGAATGTATCCTCCCTTCGCTATTAACGTTTAGTCGTGCGGTCGTCTTTTCCGTGTCCGCGGTACGTTCTTGTTGGTGCAAATTCACCTAGTTTGTGTCCTACCATGTCTTCTTGAACATAGACGGGCACGTGTTTTCTTCCATCATATACGGCAATGGTATGACCTACAAAGTTCGGAAAGATTGTTGAGCGACGTGACCATGTTTTAATGACACGTTTGTTATCGTCATCCATTTCGCGAACTTTTTTCATCAGATGATCATCGACGAAAGGTCCCTTTTTCAAACTACGGCTCATGTATTGCCCTCCTTTTGGGGTTCTTCCCCTTATAATCGTTGCGTTTTTCAGTCAGTCCGTTATCGTTTATTTTTTAGCTTTACGACGACGAACGATAAGTTTATCTGAACGGTTCTTACCTTTACGGGTTTTCTTACCAAGAGTAGGTTTACCCCAAGGTGACATTGGACTTGGACGTCCGATTGGTGCTTTACCTTCACCACCACCGTGTGGGTGATCGTTCGGGTTCATTACAGATCCACGGACAGTTGGGCGTTTGCCTAACCAGCGGCTGCGTCCAGCTTTACCAATGTTGATTAGTTCATGCTGTTCGTTTCCTACAGTACCGATTGTTGCACGGCAGCTTTGAAGGATCAGACGGCTTTCACCAGAGCTTAAACGAACCAGTGCGTATTTACCTTCTTTACCAAGAACTTGAGCAGAAGTACCAGCTGAACGAACAAGCTGTCCGCCTTTACCAGGTTTTAACTCAACGTTGTGTACGAACGTACCAACAGGAATGTTTGCCAATGGCAGTGCATTACCTACTTGGATGTCTGCATCTACGCCAGAGTAGATGTCTGTTCCTACTTTAAGTCCTTTAGGTGCAAGAATGTATGTTTTTGTTCCATCCTCATATTGGATCAATGAGATGTTAGCAGAACGGTTTGGATCATATTCAATCGTTTTAACGATACCGCGAACGCCATCTTTCTGACGTTTGAAGTCGATCACACGGTATTTATGCTTGTGGCCTCCGCCTTGATGACGGACAGTGATTTTACCAGCGTTGTTACGTCCAGCACGTTTTGGGTTTGGTCTCAGCAAGCTTTTTTCTGGTGTGCTTGTTGTGATTTCAGCAAAATCTGACCCAGTCATGTTACGACGTCCGTTTGTGGTTGGTTTATATTTCTTAATCGCCACGTGATTCCCCTCCTTGTTAAACTAGTTTCGTGAATAGCATTTAAATTTCAATTATTATTATTCTTCGTCTCCGAACAATGCAATGTCATTCGAATCAGCAGATAAGGTAACGATCGCTTTACGACGTTTTTTAGTATATCCTTCATAACGTCCCATGCGCTTAGGTTTAGGCGCAGTGTTTATTACGTTTACTTTATCAACTTTTACATCGAAAATTTCTTCAACAGCTTTTTTGATTGTTGGTTTTTTAGCACGAACATCAACTTCGAAGGTATACTTTTTTTCGTCCATAGCATACATAGAAGCTTCAGTGATGATCGGGCGTAAGATTACGTCACGTGCATTCATTATTGAAGAGCCTCCTCTACTTTTTCCAGAGCAGCCTTCGTCAAGATGAGTTTGTCATGCGCAACAACATCTAGCACTGATACATTGTTAGGAGCTACAACTTTAACTCCTGGAATGTTGCGTGCAGAAAGTTTTGCGAATTCATTGTCATCCTCTAAGACAACCAGAGCTTTTCTGTTGACATCAAGGTTATTGAGTACCGCTCTGAACTCTTTTGTTTTTGGTGCATCGAAGTTCAGTCCGTCTACGATTACGATTTCTTCATCTATTACTTTAGTAGAAAGAACAGATTTGATCGCTAGGCGACGAACTTTCTTAGGTAGCTTGTAGCTGTATGAACGAGGTGTAGGTCCGAATACGGTACCTCCTCCACGCCATTGTGGTGAACGGATTGAGCCTTGACGAGCTCGTCCAGTCCCTTTCTGACGCCATGGTTTGCGTCCTCCGCCGCGCACTGCGCTACGGTTTTTTACTGCATGTGTTCCTTGTCTTAATGACGCACGCTGCATAGTGATCGCATCAAAAACGACACTTTCGTTTGGTTCGATACCAAAGATTGCATCATTTAATGTTACATCGCCATTTTGCGTTCCGTCTTGTTTAAATAACGTTACAGTTGGCATTCTGCTAGTCCTCCCTTCCTGATATTACTTGTCTGCTTTTTCTGCAGTTCTAATTTGTACAAGTGATTTTTTAGCTCCAGGTACATTACCTTTGATCAGTAAAACGTTGCGTTCAGTATCAACACGAACGATTTCCAGATTCTGTACAGTGACACGGTCGCCACCCATACGTCCAGCTAGTTTTTTGCCTTTGAATACTCTTGCAGGGTGAGTAGCCATACCCATTGATCCAGGACGACGGTGGTAACGAGAACCGTGCGTTTCAGGTCCGCGGCTTTGGCCGTGACGTTTGATAACACCCTGGAATCCTTTACCTTTAGACGTTCCTGTTACATCGACGATATCGCCTTCTGCAAATGTGTCTACTAATACTTCGTTTCCAACTTCTACGTCACCTAGCTCTGCATCTCTGAATTCTCGAATGAAGCGCTTAGGAGCCGTGTTAGCTTTTTTAACATGACCTTGTGCCGGTTTGTTAGATAAAACTTCACGTTTATCTTCGATTCCTAACTGAACTGAGTTATAACCGTCTGTTTCAACAGTTTTAACCTGCAGTACAACGTTAGGTTTCACTTCAACAACTGTTACAGGTACTAATTCACCTGATTCGCTGAAGATTTGAGTCATTCCGACTTTTTTTCCTAAGATTCCCTTGGTCATGAGTACACCTCCGTTATGTTAGTTTTTTATAGTTTAAGTTGTGTTGCTGATTAATTATAATTTGATTTCGATGTCTACGCCTGACGGTAAGTCAAGTTTAGTCAACGCATCAACTGTCTTTGGTGTTGGATTCAAGATATCCACAAGACGTTTGTGTGTACGCATTTCAAACTGCTCACGTGAATCTTTGTATTTATGTGGTGAACGGATGATTGTGTACAATTTACGTTCAGTTGGCAATGGGATTGGACCAGATACGTTTGCCCCAGTTCTTTTTGCCGTTTCCACGATTTTGTCAGCTGATTGATCAAGTACTCGATGCTCGTAAGCTTTTAGACGAATACGAATTTTTTGATTTGCCATGTTTTTCCCTCCTTCGCTTATTTAAGAAATAAACCTAGCTCCACGAAAATTTTCGGCCACCCTCCATGGCAATGCATCCGGGTGTGTCGTAACCTCTCGCTTCCTAGCCGCGGTTCTATGATTGATGCCTACCAGCGATTTCTATTTATACACAGGTTCAATAGATCCCGCCGAAATAAACGTCTCTCACAGACACCTATACAAGTATACAGACAACACGGACTAGAATCAAGTGTTTTCAAGCTTTTTATTGATTTATTCCCAGTTTTTTCAGTCTGTCCTGTATTAAACAACACTTCTTGTATTATAAGGGTTCCTGCCACTCCCTGCACCCTTTTTCACTCGCACATTTCAGCCTTTTTCATCAGGTTTCACTATTCTGCCACATTTGAGCTGCATGCTGCTTCAAGCTAATGTTCTTCTTTTATTTCTTTCGCTTCTTATTTAGTATAGAGTGATCTTCGGTAGTTCTGGTGGGATTAGGATTTTAGAGAGGCTTGGCACTTTTAGAAAACCTCCGCAACGTTTAACTTAGATTCCCCTCACCAGACTTGAATCTTATATTGAAGAAACTGATTTCTAATCATTTTTTTCAGTCCCCCCGCATCTCTCTGGTATATTCTTTGTTCTGGCCAGTACTGTATTGGTGATATTCAGTTGGAAGATATCGGCTAGTCTCTTTAAAACGATAGTGAAACAAGAATGGATCACTGTGGAACGTTCCTGCTCAGGCGTTCTTAACCTGTTCCGCTTCAAATTAAAATGGGAGCCCGGGCAGACGGTCGGCCTTTTCTTTAATTTATGAAGACTGTTTTCGCGGGACGAAAACATCCTCTATGAACAGTTATGATGATAAAAGCCGATAATCTCGGCTTTTTCTTTTACATAATGCATGGTACTGCCTCGGTTCCAGCATTGTCCACCGGCTATTTCTTCCCGAGTGTCTGTCCTGGCTCGATTGCTCCTTAGCTCAGATGCTTTTCCCGTTTGAGTTCCGGTTCTATCTCGATTGCTCCTTAACTCAGATCCATTTCACATTTGAGTTCCGGTTCTATCTCGATTGCTCCTTAACTCAGGTCCATTTTCCGTTTGAGTTCCGGTTCTATCTCATTTGCTCCGGAGCTCATCATGTTTGTCATTTCGACCACCCGAGATTGCCTTAAAATCTGAACTTCTTTAACTATTTCTGCAATATAGTATTTAAAGGCAAAAAAAAGAGAGCTTAGAAGAAAAATCTTCTAAGCTCTCTTGAACTAGCTCATTGAAAAATATTATTCAACAATTTTAGTTACAACGCCAGCTCCAACAGTACGTCCACCTTCACGGATAGTGAATTTAGTACCATCTTCAACAGCGATTGGGGCGATTAGAGAAACGCTCATGTTAGTGTTATCGCCAGGCATAACCATTTCAGTTCCTTCTGGAAGTTCAACAACACCAGTTACGTCTGTTGTACGGAAGAAGAACTGTGGGCGGTAGTTAGTGAAGAATGGAGTGTGACGTCCACCCTCTTCTTTTGAAAGAACATATACTTCTGCATCAAATTTAGTATGCGGAGTAATTGAACCAGGTTTAGCTAAAACTTGTCCACGCTCGATATCGTCACGTGACATACCACGTAGTAACGCACCGATGTTGTCTCCAGCTTCAGCGTAGTCTAGTAATTTACGGAACATTTCAACACCTGTAACAGTTGTTTTAGCAGTGTCTTTAATTCCGATAACTTCAACTTCGTCACCGACGCGAACTTCACCAGTTTCAACACGACCAGTTGCAACCGTACCACGACCAGTGATTGAGAATACGTCCTCAACTGGCATCATGAATGGTTTAGCAGAGTCACGTTCTGGAGCAGGGATGTAGTCATCTACAGCGTCCATAAGTTCAAGGATTTTCTCTTCGTAAGCTTCGTCGCCTTCAAGAGCTTTAAGAGCAGAACCAGCAACTACAGGAATGTCGTCGCCTGGGAAGTCGTATTCGCTTAGTAGGTCACGAACTTCCATTTCTACTAATTCTAGTAATTCTTCATCGTCGACCATGTCAACTTTGTTCAGGAATACAACGATGTAAGGAACTCCAACCTGACGTGAAAGCAGAATGTGCTCACGAGTTTGAGGCATTGGTCCGTCAGCAGCAGAAACTACCAAGATAGCTCCGTCCATTTGAGCAGCACCAGTGATCATGTTTTTAACGTAGTCTGCGTGTCCTGGGCAGTCAACGTGTGCATAGTGACGAGTATCAGTTTCATACTCAACGTGAGAAGTAGAAATTGTGATTCCACGTTCTTTTTCTTCTGCAGCACCATCAATTGAATCATATGCTTGAGCTTCTGCGTATCCTTTTTTAGATAGTACAGTAGTAATAGCAGCAGTTAGAGTTGTTTTACCGTGGTCAACGTGTCCGATTGTACCAATGTTCATGTGTTGCTTCGTACGGTCAAATTTTTGTTTAGCCATTTTAAACATTTCCTCCTTAGGATTATCTTCTTTTTTTAAAATAGAAAATAGTATTTTCTTTTCCTATTTACTCTAGTTAATTATACCGGTAGGCCGGTATAAAATCAATCGATTTGGCAGATCAGACCTCCTGTCCAGTATTTACTTGACTGGATAGTAGCGTCTGTCTCAGAAAGAGCTGATTAAGCTTCTCCACCGTTTTTCTTGATGATTTCTTCAGCAATGCTCTTAGGCACTTGTTCGTAGTGATCGAACTGCATTGTGAATGTTCCACGTCCTTGAGTAGCAGAACGTAGCGTTGTTGCGTATCCGAACATCTCAGCTAGCGGGATCTGTCCTTTAACAACAGTTGCGTTTCCACGCTGTTCAGATCCTTCGATATTTCCGCGACGAGCAGAAATGTGACCCATGATGTCTCCCATATAATCTTCAGGTACAGTGATTTCAACAGCCATCATTGGCTCAAGAATAACTGCGCCTGCTTTTTGAGCAGCATTTTTAAGTGCCAGTGATGCAGCAACTTTAAATGCAGTCTCGTTTGAGTCGACATCGTGGTAAGATCCATCGTAAAGTTTAGCTTTAACGTCAACTAGAGGGTATCCAGCAAGAACACCGTTTTCCAGTGATGCTTCAAGACCAGCTTTAACTGCAGGAATGTATTCACGTGGAACAACCCCACCAACGATAGCATCTTCAAATTCGAAACCTGCGCCTTCTTCGTTTGGTGTGAACTCGATCCATACGTGACCGAACTGTCCTTTACCACCAGACTGACGAACAAATTTACCTTCTGCTTGTACTTGTTTAGTGAATGTTTCACGGTAAGAAACCTGAGGCGCTCCAACGTTGGCTTCAACTTTGAATTCACGCTTCATACGGTCAACGATAACGTCCAGGTGAAGTTCTCCCATACCGGAAATAATCGTTTCGCCTGTTTCGTGATCCGTTTCAGCACGGAAAGTTGGATCTTCTTCAGCTAGTTTCTGTAGTGCAAGACCCATTTTATCCTGGTCAGCTTTTGATTTAGGCTCAATAGCAACTTGGATAACTGGTTCAGGGAATTCCATTGATTCAAGGATTACCGGATTCTCAAGGTCACATAGTGTATCCCCAGTTGTTGTATCTTTAAGACCAACAGCAGCAGCGATATCTCCAGAGAATACTTCTGAAATCTCTTCACGAGAGTTCGCGTGCATTTGAAGGATACGTCCCACACGTTCACGAGAATCTTTCGTCGCATTCAGGATATAAGATCCAGATTCAAGAGTACCTGAGTAGACACGGAAGAAAGTCAGACGACCAACATATGGGTCAGTCATAACTTTAAATGCCAATGCAGAAAACGGCTGATCATCGCCAGCTTCTACTTTGACTTCTGCAGTCTCATCTCCTTGTTTGTGACCAACAATGGCACGTACATCAAGTGGAGAAGGCAGGTAATCTACTACAGCGTCCAGAAGTAACTGAACCCCTTTGTTTTTGAAAGCAGACCCAACTAGTACTGGATAGAATTCAACGCTTAGAGTTGCTTTACGAATACCTTCTTTTAATTGCTCTTCAGAGATTTCTTCTCCTTCAAGGTAACGCATCATCATCTCTTCATCTAGATCAGCAACAGCTTCAACTAGTTTAGTACGCCATTCTTCAGCCAGTTCAACCATGTCAGCTGGAATATCTTCTTCAGTTATTTCAGTTCCAAGGTCGTTACCGTACATGAATGCTTTCATTTTAACTAGATCGATGATACCTTTGAAGTCATCTTCAGCACCGATCGGTAGTTGGATTGGGTGAGCGTTAGCCTGTAGACGGTCATGAAGGGTTTCATTCGCGTGCAGGAAGTCAGCTCCCAGTTTGTCCATTTTGTTTACAAAAACAACACGAGGTACGCCGTAAGTAGTTGCCTGACGCCATACTGTTTCTGTTTGTGGTTCAACACCTGATTGTGCATCCAGTACAGCAACCGCTCCATCAAGTACACGTAGTGAACGTTCTACCTCAACGGTAAAGTCCACGTGTCCAGGAGTGTCGATGATGTTTACACGGTGGTTTTTCCACTGAGCAGTTGTTGCAGCGGAAGTGATTGTGATTCCACGCTCCTGCTCCTGCTCCATCCAGTCCATCTGTGAAGCACCTTCGTGCGTTTCACCGATCTTGTGGATTCGGCCAGTGTAATAAAGGATACGCTCAGTCGTGGTTGTTTTACCAGCATCGATGTGCGCCATGATTCCGATATTACGGGTTCTCTTTAGAGGAAATTCTCTTTTGGCCACTAATCATTACACCTCTCTTTAATAATTTTGGATCATTCTGACATGATCCTCGGATAACTGTCAATGAAGATACAGAGTTTTTCCGTCGCACGAATCGACTCCATGCGACCGAAGACTGCTCTGGTTATCTTACCAGCGGTAGTGAGCAAACGCTTTGTTCGCTTCTGCCATACGGTGAGTTTCTTCACGTTTACGGACAGCAGCACCAGTGTTGTTTGCTGCATCCATGATTTCTTTAGCCAGTCTGTCTTCCATGGTGTTTTCTCCACGTAGACGAGCATAGTTTACTAACCATCGAAGTGCCAGAGTCGTACGACGATCAGGACGTACTTCTACAGGAACCTGGTAGTTAGACCCTCCTACACGACGAGCTTTAACTTCTAATACAGGCATGATATTTTTCAGTGCTTGTTCATACACTTCCATAGGATCATTTCCTGTTGTTTCTTTAATCTGATCAAATGCATCATACAAAATCGTTGATGCTTTTCCACGCTTACCGTCAACCATCAAACGGTTGATCAGACGGGAAACCAGTTTAGAGTTGTACATTGGATCTGGTAATACATCACGTTTTGCTACAGGACCTTTACGAGGCATTCAAATTCCTCCTTTCGGGAATATTAATTTCGAGTTATTTTATGAAGCTGAGCTTAACGCCTCACTCCACTTTTATTTATCCAGTTTCGTTCGGCAACTCCCCGTGCCATTCACCTTGAAAATTCGCTGTGCAGTCTTCGACTTGCTTGACGAAGCTGTTTCGGCTTTAGCCGTTTACAGATTAGTTATGTCGATAAGCAAGGCTTATGCGACCTTCATCTATTGCTATTTTCTAGGTGGATGTCAGGCTGAGCTTAACGCCTCACTCCACTTTTATTTATCCAGTTTCGTTCGGCAGCTCTCCGCTCCATTCACCCAAAACATTCGCTGTGCAGCCTTTGGCTTGCTCGCTATAATATTTTGGGCGGATGTCGGGTAGACCTGTACGCCTCACTCCACTTTTATTTTACTTATTTAGGACGCTTAGTTCCGTATTTAGAACGACCTTGTTTACGGTCTGTTACTCCGGCAGTATCAAGCGCTCCACGAACGATGTGATAACGTACACCCGGTAAGTCTTTTACTCGACCTCCACGGATAAGTACCACGCTGTGTTCCTGAAGGTTGTGACCTTCACCTGGGATGTATGCTGTTACTTCGATCATGTTAGATAGACGTACACGAGCATATTTACGTAAAGCTGAGTTAGGTTTTTTAGGAGTCATTGTTCCCACACGAGTACAAACACCACGTTTTTGTGGAGAGTATACTGTCGTCTGTTTGCGTTTTTGAGTGTTGTACCCTCTATTCAACGCAGGTGACTCTGATTTACTTGTTTTAGATTTACGAGGCTTACGGATCAGTTGATTCATTGTAGGCATATTGTGTTTCCTCCTTCCATTTTTACTGTGTTATACTTGCTTTTCTAGGTCCACACATCCAGGCGGTTCCTTTTTGGGCAAAAAAGAATAATCGCTTAATGCGACGGCCTTCCATTGCCAGAAACCTTCTTGATATATGGCTTGTTTTTGTCTCTTGCGTACCAGTCAGCACGACTGTTAACTCAATCAGGCCAGATCACTCCAGCACAAGAATCGGAACACAAAAGCACCTATAGCATAGTACCACGCAGGGGCGGTTATGTCAACAACCTGTTGGAAATTAATTTATTTACCCAAAAGGTATATCAGAGCAGCCCGAAGCTGCCCCGACTTCCTTCCGGTTTAATTACTCTGTTGTAGTCTGATCTGCAGGTTGAACGTCTTCATTAATGCTATAGACATTTTCGCTGACGACGCCTACTTCTTTAGGTTTCATGTCGTTGTAAACCTTCATACCTGTTCCGGCTGGAATAGATTTACCAATGATGACATTTTCCTTCAGACCAATCAATTTATCGTTCTTACCTCTTATAGCAGCATCGGTCAGGACACGCGTTGTTTCCTGGAATGATGCAGCAGATAAGAAACTGTTTGTTTCAAGTGACGCTTTGGTGATACCCAGAAGAACTGGGCGTGCTGTTGCTGGAAGTCCACCAGATAATAAGGTTGATCTGTTGGCTTCCTTGAAGTCCGCTACATCTACCAGGCTACCTGGCAGGATGCTTGTATCACCTGGATCCATCACTCTAACTTTCTGAAGCATCTGTCTAACCATTACCTCGATGTGCTTATCACCGATTTCAACCCCTTGACTGCGGTAAGCGTACTGTACTTCTTTAAGCATGTAGTTCTGAAGCTTAATGACGTTACTTACTGCAAGGAGCTGTTTAGGTTCGATTGATCCTTCACTCAATGCATCCCCACGTTCGATGAAGCTGCCGACTTTCACTCGGAGGCGGGCATTGATAGCCAGAGTGTAGCTGCGGGTATCTGTTGCACCCTTAACCGTCACTTCTTTAGTTCTTTCGCTAGGGTTTTCTTCTATAGACACGACTTCCCCAGTTACTTCAGTGATTGTTGCAAGACCTTTAGGGTTTCTTGCTTCAAAGATTTCCTGAACACGAGGGAGACCCTGAGTGATATCGTCTCCGGCAACACCACCTGTGTGGAACGTACGCATGGTCAGCTGAGTACCCGGTTCACCGATAGATTGAGCAGCAATTGTACCAACTGCTTCTCCTACTTCGACTTCACGGCCAGTTGCCAGGTTGCGTCCGTAACATTTCTTACATACCCCATGATTAGTGTTACATGTAAAGACGGAACGGATTGTTACTTTTTCAATTCCTGATTCGATGATTACTTTAGCGATATCTTCAGTGATCAGATCATTTTCTTTAACGAGTACGGCATCTGTTTCCGGATGTCTCACTGTCTTACGTGCATAACGTCCGATGATACGTTCTTCAAGCGGCTCGATTTCTTCGTTGCCGTCTTTCAGTGTTTCAGCGTCCAATCCACGTTTCGTGCCACAGTCTTCTTCACGGATAATGACGTCTTGAGCTACATCTACCAGACGACGAGTCAGGTAACCGGAGTCAGCTGTCTTAAGCGCCGTATCGGTCATTCCTTTACGGGCACCGTGTGTAGAGATGAACATCTCGAGAACGGACAGCCCTTCACGGAAGTTTGATGTGATTGGCAGTTCCATGATACGACCACTCGGAGCCGCCATCAGTCCACGCATTCCAGCAAGCTGGGTAAAGTTGGAGATGTTACCACGGGCACCGGAATCACTCATCATGAAGATGTTGTTGTGGTTATCCAATGAGCGCATCAAGTGTTCCTGGATGGTATCTTTTGTTTTCGTCCAGACATCGATGACTGCAGTATAGCGCTCTTCTTCAGTTATCAGACCACGACGGTGAGACGCGTTGATGCGGTCCACCTGTTTGTGTGCCTGATCCAGGATCTCACCTTTTTCTTCCAGGTGAGAAATGTCGGCGATTCCGACAGTGATTCCTGATTTAGTTGAGTGTTTGTAGCCAAGGTTCTTCATTTTATCCAGCATTTTTGATGTTTCAGTGACCTGGAATCGTTTGAAGACTTCAGCAATGACGTTACTTAAGTTTTTCTTCTTGAACGGTGACACGAGTTCAGCATTCTTGATGTGCTCTCTGATGTCCGTTCCATAAGGGACAAAGTATTTATCCGGAGTCTGTTTCTCCAGGTTGTCCTGAGAAGGTTCATTCAAGTACGGGAACTCTTTCGGCATGATTTCATTGAAAATCAGTTTTCCGACTGTTGTAACCAAGTACTTGTCCTTTTGCCATTCAGTAAACGGCTTTTCAGGCAGCGCAGATGCATGGATCGCTACTCTTGAATGAAGATGAACATAGCCGGTCTGGTATGCTTGAATTGCTTCAGACTGACTTGAGAAGATCATGCCTTCTCCAATTTTACCCGCATCTTCCATAGTCAGGTAGTAGTTACCCAGTACCATATCCTGTGAAGGTGTTACAACGGGTTTCCCATCTTTAGGGTTCAGGATGTTTTGAGCACCAAGCATCAGAATACGGGCTTCAGCCTGGGCTTCGTCACTTAATGGAACGTGAACAGCCATCTGGTCTCCATCGAAGTCGGCGTTGTATGCTTCACACACTAATGGGTGAAGACGAATTGCTTTTCCTTCAACAAGTACAGGTTCGAAAGCCTGGATACCCAGACGGTGAAGCGTAGGCGCCCGGTTAAGAAGAACAGGGTGTTCTCTGATGACATCTTCAAGTACAGCCCAGACTTCTTCGTCCATGCGTTCAACTTTACGTTTCGCATTCTTGATGTTGTTTGCAATTTCTCTTGCGACCAGCTCTCTCATAACAAAAGGCTTGAACAGCTCAATTGCCATTTCTTTAGGCAGGCCACACTGGTACATTTTCAGACTTGGTCCAACAACGATAACGGAACGACCAGAATAGTCGACACGTTTACCCAGCAAGTTCTGACGGAAACGGCCCTGTTTCCCTTTCAGCATATGAGAAAGAGATTTAAGTGGGCGGTTACCCGGTCCAGTTACTGCACGTCCGCGACGGCCGTTGTCAACTAGTGCATCGACAGCTTCCTGAAGCATACGTTTCTCATTCTGAACGATGATATGCGGAGCATTCAGGTCCAGAAGGCGTTTCAGACGGTTGTTACGGTTGATGACACGACGGTACAAGTCGTTCAAGTCACTTGTTGCAAACCGTCCACCTTCTAGCTGAACCATCGGACGCAGTTCAGGTGGAATGACTGGTACAACGTTCATGACCATCCATGCCGGATCGTTTCCTGAATTTCTGAAAGCTTCCAGAATATCCAGACGACGGATCGCACGAGTACGTTTTTGTCCTGTAGCCGTCTGAAGCAGTTCTTTCAGCTCTTCGACTTCTTCCACAAGATTTACGTCGTTCAATAATGTCTTGATCGCTTCCGCACCGATTTCAGCCTGGAAACTGTTTCCGTACTGTGCACGGCGTTCGCGGTATTCGCGTTCAGTCATCAGCTGTTTCTTCTCAAGTGGTGTGTCACCGGCATCAGTGACAACATATGAAGCGAAATAAATGATTTCTTCAAGCGCACGTGGCGACATATCCAGTACAAGTCCCATACGACTCGGGATTCCTTTAAAGTACCAGATATGTGTGACCGGTGCTGCCAGTTCAAGGTGACCCATACGTTCACGGCGAACTTTAGATTTAGTGACTTCTACGCCACAACGGTCACAGACGATCCCTTTATAATGGACACGTTTGTATTTCCCGCATGAACATTCATAATCTTTTGACGGTCCAAATATTCTTTCACAGAACAGTCCGTCTTTTTCAGGTTTCAGTGTGCGGTAATTGATTGTTTCAGGTTTCTTAACTTCTCCGTAAGACCAGCTGCGGATCTTGTCCGGCGAAGCCAGACCTATTTGTATACTTTCAAATTTATTTACATCGATCAAAGGGGCTACCTCCCTTTAGTAGATTATAGAGCTGCCCTAGTGCTCCTCTTACATGCGAAAAGATGAAGGAGAGGAAAGAATGCTGTATCATCTTCTGTCCTCTCACTTCTATCTTTTAATGTGTTTCTGACTTACTCCTGCTCCTGCTCTTGTGACTCAGCAAGGGCTTTTTCCTGTTCTTTCAGTCTTGCTTCTTCAGCACGCTTTTCGTCCTGCTCTTTTTTCATCTTTTCAAGCGAATCGACATTTCCGAATTCATCGTCTTCATCCGAATCCTGAAGGTCGATGGCTTCTTCGTTGATGTCCAGCACTTTAAGATCCAGTCCTAATGACTGAAGCTCTTTGACTAGTACTCGGAATGATTCCGGTACACCAGGTTTTGGAATGGTTTCGCCTTTAACGATGGCTTCGTACGTTTTCACACGTCCGACAACATCATCTGATTTGTATGTCAAGATTTCCTGAAGGGTATAAGCCGCACCGTATGCTTCCAGTGCCCATACCTCCATCTCTCCGAAACGCTGTCCACCGAACTGGGCTTTACCACCAAGCGGCTGCTGCGTAACTAAAGAGTATGGTCCAGTTGAACGGGCATGCAGTTTGTCGTCGACCATGTGGGCCAACTTGACGAAGTACATGACTCCGACAGAGACCTTGTTGTCGAACGGCTCACCAGTACGTCCATCGATCAGTACCGTTTTGGCATCGTCATCCATACCGGCTTCTTTGATCGTTTCCCAGACTTCATCTTCATTCGCTCCGTCAAATACCGGCGTTGCAATGTGAATGCCCATCTTGCGTGCGGCCATTCCCATGTGCAGTTCGATGACCTGACCGATGTTCATACGTGATGGTACCCCAAGCGGGTTAAGCATGATATCGACAGGTGTCCCGTCCGGCATGAACGGCATGTCTTCTTCTGGAAGGATCAGGGATACAACACCCTTGTTTCCGTGACGACCGGCCATTTTATCTCCGACGTTGATCTTACGTTTCTGAACGATAAAGACACGGACAAGATAGTTGACGCCAGGAGATAGTTCGTCTCCAGCTTCACGGGTAAAGATCTTCACGTCGTGAACGATCCCTCCGCCACCGTGAGGCACTCTTAGTGATGTATCTCTTACTTCACGTGCTTTTTCTCCAAAGATCGCATGTAACAGTTTTTCTTCCGCAGATAACTCAGATACCCCTTTTGGTGTGACTTTACCTACAAGGATGTCTCCATCATGGACTTCTGCACCAATTCTGATGATTCCACGATCATCAAGATTTTTCAGTGCGTCGTCGCCAACGTTAGGCAGTTCACGCGTGATTTCTTCAGGGCCTAGTTTCGTATCGCGGGCTTCAGATTCATACTCTTCAATATGGATCGATGTATAGACGTCATCTTTGACCAGGCGCTCACTCATGATGACCGCATCCTCAAAGTTATAGCCGTCGAATGTCGTGAAGGCAATCAGCGGATTGCGTCCAAGCGCCATTTCACCATTTTCCATAGAAGGTCCGTCCGCAAGAATATCTCCTTTGTCAACCTGTTCACCATGACGTACCAGTGAACGTTGGTTGTAGGATGTTCCTGCATTAGAACGTTTAAATTTAGCTACATAATAGTTATCCAGTGCACCATCTTCACGTCTGACACGAATCTGCTTCGCATCAACGTATTCAACAGTACCTGAATGTCTTGCAATGACTGCTGCTCCAGAGTCACGCGCTGCTATGTGCTCGATTCCTGTTCCGACAAGCGGTGCTTCCGGATCGATCAGAGGCACAGCCTGACGCTGCATGTTTGCACCCATCAGGGCACGGTTGGAGTCATCGTTTTCAAGGAATGGAATACTTGCTGTCGCAACAGAGACAACCTGCTTAGGTGAAACGTCCATGTAGTCGACAAGAGAAGCTTCCAGTTCTTCGTTGTTATTCTTCGTACGAGCCAGAACCAGATCGTTGACGAATGATCCGTCGTCGTTAAGCGGCGCATTGGCCTGAGCAACAACATAAAGATCCTCTTCGTCTGCAGTAAGATAGTCGATTTCATCAGTTACGCGTCCAGTTTCTTTATCCACTCGACGGTAAGGTGTTTCGATAAATCCGAACTCGTTGATCTTAGCGTATGTGGACAAGCTGTTGATCAGCCCGATGTTTGGTCCCTCAGGTGTTTCGATCGGGCACATACGTCCATAGTGGGAGTAGTGAACATCTCGGACTTCATATCCGGCACGGTCACGCGTCAGTCCACCAGGTCCTAACGCAGACAGACGTCTTTTGTGTGTCAGCTCGCCAAGCGGGTTCGTCTGATCCATGAACTGAGACAGCTGTGAAGATCCGAAGAACTCTTTGATGGACGCTACAACCGGACGAATGTTGACCAGTTGCTGTGGTGTTGTCGTAGATGTGTCCTGAATGGACATACGCTCACGAACCACACGTTCCATACGAGACAGACCGATACGGAACTGATTCTGAAGCAGTTCACCAACTGAACGGATACGTCTATTTCCTAGGTGATCGATGTCGTCTGTTTCACCGATACCTTCCTGTAAGTTGAAGAAGTAACTCATGGATGCAATCATGTCCGCCGGAAGAATGTATTTCACTTCACGGTCAGGATTCGCATTTCCTATGACATTGACAACACGGTCATTGTCATTCGGAGAGTAGACTTTAACGATCTGAAGATCGATCGGTTCAGGCACGACACCTTCATCGGATGGATAAAGCGTCACTACGTTCAGTCCGTTATCCAGATGTGGTCCGAGCTGGTTCATAACTTCACGGTTGATCAGTGTACCTTCTTTAGCCAGCAGTTCGCCTGTTTCACTGTCAACCAGTGATTCAGCCAATGTCAGACCCATCAGGCGGATTTTAAGATCCAGTTTCTTGTTCATTTTATAGCGTCCGACGCGCGCAAGGTCATAACGCTTAGGATCGAAGAAGCGTGTAGTCAGAAGACTTCTTGAAGAGTCAGCCGTTTTAGGCTCGCCCGGACGTAGACGTTCGTAAACATCTTTCAGTGCTTCTTCCACTCGGGAATCCGCAGTGTTTTTGTGAATATCTTTTTCTAGAGTAGCTACCAGACTTTCGTTCGAGCCGAAAATATCCAGAATTTCATCATCCGATCCGAATCCCAGTGCACGAACAAGTACACTTAGAGGGATTTTACGGGTACGGTCGATACGGACATTGGACAAGCCTTTAGAATCCGTTTCATACTCTAGCCATGCGCCACGGTTAGGAATGACAGTAGATCCGAATCCTTCCATGCCGTTCTTTTCAACTTTAGGGCTGAAATAAACGCCAGGTGAACGGACTAGCTGAGAAACGATAACACGTTCCGCTCCGTTGATGATGAATGTTCCCTGTTGGGTCATCAGTGGGAAGTCTCCGAAGAATACTTCCTGCTCTTTTACTTCGCCTGTTTCTTTATTGATCAGGCGCAGCTTGACGTACAGTGGTGCTGAATAGTTAGAATCATGCTGTCTCGCTTCATCTACTGAATATTTAGGTTCCTGCAACTGATAGTCTGTAAATTCAAGTGACAGATTACCTGAAAAGTCTTCAATAGGAGAAATGTCCTTGAACATGTCTCTCAATCCTTCTTCAAGAAACCAGTCATAAGAGTTTGTCTGAATTTCGATTAGGTTCGGTAATTCCAATACTTCTTTAATTCGTGAGTAACTTCTACGTGTACGGTGCTTGCCGTATTTCACATCTTGGCCTGCCAACCTCTTCACCCCTCATAATTAATCACTAGTCGTCATAATCAGGAACAATTATTCAGCCCTTAAAATCCAGGTTCAGCCCTCACATTTTCATATTACAGTTTCGTTACAATTGTTAACGATCCTTTAAAAAGCAAGTGTTTTTCCTGTTTTAGACCAAAAAAAATACAAAAGAGTCGTGAAAGAATCATCCTGAATCATCACACATTCTTTTGTTTTGCTCCAAAAACCGCGTCCGGACAATATTTCGTACGGGTTTTATTTTCATACTTTGTTTAGCGTCTATTAAGTTTACACAAAAAGCAAGAGTAAGTCAAGTTTTTTCTAAAGAAACAGCCCATCCAGTAATTGGATAGGCTTGTTATTATTTATGGTCTCCCTGTCAGTCCGTTTTGATGGACTGAAGGACCCAGTATCCTTTGTCGAGTCCGATACGAGTCACATTCCCGTATGTCTCTTCCATGACTTTCTTTGCGCTCGGCGCACCCTGCTTCTTCTGAATAACGATGATCAGCACTCCGTTGTCCGCCAGATGTTCCTTGGCATCCGTGATGATCTTGTGCACCGTTTGTTTCCCGGCACGGATCGGCGGATTAGAAATGACAGCACCATAGGTCTGTTTCTCGACCTGCTCATATATGGGAGAAAGAAAAATAGAGACATTGGAAACCCCGTTCAGTTCGGCATTCTTCTTAGCCAGCTCGAGGGCCCGTTCGTTTACGTCAATCATATCGATGTGAAGTGCCGGATTAGCCTTGGCTAAAGACAGCCCGACCGGCCCGTACCCACATCCGACATCCAGGACCTCCCCCGTGGAAAATGCCCGCTCGTCAATTGCTTCGATCATAACCTTAGACCCGAAGTCCACACGGTCTCTCGAAAAGACTCCAGCATCTGTCGTAAAGGTCATCTGCTGCCCCTTAAGTCTGGCTTCAATTTTCTTCTCGTTTTTATCAGCACTCGGCTTCGATGTAAAATAATGATCAGTCATCTGATACTCCTCTTTTGCTTTGTAGTCAGTGTGCTTTAAGTATACTATTCAACCGGCCGGACTACAATCCTTGTTCATTTTAGACTAGTTTTCTCCCTCTGACTGATATAGGTAAACTTTAATGATATTGATTATTGCTATATTTCATCTAGAAGGCAGCCTACTTACAGTTTAGCTCCCTGTTAAACCTTGGAACTCCAGCGACAAGGTTTCTAGTTACAGATTAGTCTGAAACGCGGTCGCGTTTCTTCTACTAGAGTCTGTCTAACGGAAGAACTGGATTAATTATTGATCCGAACTGTCGCTAGATGTCTTCTAACAGCATCTTTAGAAAATTTTAAAAGCTGAACTACCGCTAGACGCGTTTTAACGACATAATCGACTTGATGAAAGCTAACGAACTACAATTAAAGACGGAATAGAGCGCGTCACCATCAAGAGTCAGTCGTTTCATCGATACAGAACTGCTCAAAAAAGAAAACAGAGGCGCCAGGCCTCTGTTCGATTTAAAAAGCTGGTATCAGAATCTCATTTTCTAAATGAATTGCATCCAGTCACACTACACCATGTCAGCCGGATCGATATACTTCTCGAATTCTTCTTCTGTAAGTATCCCCAGGTCAACAGCTGCTTCTTTTAGAGTCGACTGGTCTTCGTGGGCTTTTTTGGCAATCTGACTGGCTTTATCGTAGCCAATCTTCGGGGCGAGAGCGGTCACCAGCATCAGCGACTGGTCTACCAGTTCGCTCATCTCTTCTTCCACCACTTGTATGCCTTTCAGACACTTGCTGTTAAATAAAGCGAGGCTGTCTCCCAGCAAAGTAATGCTCTGAATCATATTGTAAGCAATAACTGGCATATAAACGTTCAGCTCGAAATTTCCCTGTGAAGCTGCGACACCGATTGCCGTGTCATTCCCCAAAACCTGTACGGAGACCATTGTTAGTGCTTCTGCCTGAGTAGGATTTACTTTTCCAGGCATGATGGAGCTGCCTGCTTCATTGGCGGGAATCGTTATTTCTCCCAGCCCACTTCTTGGTCCACTGGATAGCCACCTGACATCATTCGCCATCTTCAATGCATTTGCCGCCAGAGCCTTCAGCGCACCATGAGCAAAGACGAAGGCATCTTTACTCGTCAGGCCGTGAAACTTATTCGGATTCTCCTTAAATTCGATGCCGGATGCCTGACTGATTCGTCGGATAGTCTTCTCTGCAAAGTCCGGATGGGTATTTAATCCGGTACCTACAGCTGTTCCACCGAGTGGCAGTCGTTTCAATGGAATTAATGCGGCTTGGATCATTTCAGCATTCTGAACCATCATTTCCTTCCAGCCGCTGACTTCCTGACCGAACGTGACAGGCGTTGCATCCTGAAGGTGAGTCCGTCCGATTTTTATCGTATCTTTATACCTGGTTTCCAACTCTTCCAGTGTGTGCTCAAGCTCCCCCAGCACTGGCAGCAGATGATCAGTAAGCAGCCGGACAGAAGCAATGTGCATCGATGTAGGAAAGGTATCGTTGGTACTCTGCCCTTTATTAACGTCATCATTTGGATGTATGTCCAGTCCACTTTCACCTTTTGCCAGGTGAGCTATGACCTCGTTGACATTCATATTGGTCTGTGTGCCGCTGCCTGTCTGCCAGACGGATAGAGGAAATTCACTGTCCCAGTGTCCTTTAATGATCGCATCACAGACTGAAGCTATGGCGTCTGCTTTCTGGGGTTCGAGTAACCCCAGCTCGGCATTTGTTTCTGCCGCTTCTTTCTTGACGCGTGCATACGCATGGATCAGCTCCAGAGGCATCGTCTCGTTTCCAATAGAGAAGTTCTGCAGACTGCTCTGAGTCTGAGGTCCCCATTTACAATCCTCGGGTATTCCGATTTGTCCAAATCCATCTTGTTCCAGTCTTTTTATCATAATGCTCCCCTTTTTAAATCATAATATCCGGAAAAGCTGTCTGCAGATAAGTGGTTCTGTCCATAGTATCCGATCTTGTTTCCAACTGTCTGACAACCTCTTCTGCGAGAAGTTTCTTATTACGGCTGCTTGTAAACCCATGATCGAGCAGCCGCTTGATGTCATCACTTGTCAGATAGAAATTTATCTTGATACTTTCCCATCCTAATTCAGATAGCAGAACCGTGATCCTGTTTGAAAAAGTCAAGATTGCATCGAATTTCATTTCTTCAAGTCTGTATAACTCGTTGATTGTCAGATAAGAGACCATCTCGTAATTGACATGCTGGCTTAATACTTCCAGAAAAAATGAAACTTTCTCGACAGAAGAATTTGTGATGATGACGACCCGCCTGTTATTCTGGCCGGCAACTCTGTTCTTTATAATGAACCGTTCAAGAATCAGACAGACCACGGAGATCTGATGATCGGTCAGCTCACAGCCGTCATCTGTCTCCCACGTACTGACTGTCCGCTTTACTTGTTCATACAGTTTCGGAAAGACAGTCTTGGTATTATCCAGCTTGTCATCGTAAAAATAGTAGGCCAGCTTGTTTTTGATCAGACACTTATAGAAATAGGCATACAGCTCATTATATATACTATCATACGTATAGAACTGAACCTGATTTTTTTCTTCTATAACATTGATCAGCTCTTCGGTCAGCCTCTTGAGCTGACTATTGAATGGAAAGTGTAACGGTTCCTTGTAGTTCAACGAGGCAATCAGGTAATCCAGATAATCACTGTCTTCCTGGACTGGAAGAAGATAATTCGAAGCCACTTCAGGCATATCTTCAATAATCTCTTTAATGGTATAGCCTTTTTCAATACGTATGAGACTGATCATCATATGGAGGTAGATAAATTTCTTTGATGGATAATCGACTAATCGGGCATCCGGACCAAAGAAGTCACAGAGCTTGTCTTTCACTTTGTCGTGGTAAGCTGTCAGGTAATGCTCCACCAGTTCGTAAAGGAGAGTCTGTACAGGCGTATTGGCCTGCCGAGGAACATAGTCATCATTCTTTTTCAACTCGATGACAGACAACAGATTCCTTGCTGCAATCATTCTGAGAAACCGCTCGTTCCCTTCAAAACTGACCCCTTTCCTATGCCTGTTTACTACTTCAATGCCATTTTGTTGAAGGAGAAAGCCCAGTTCTTTCCTGTCTTTCTTCTTCGTGGACAAACTGAGGTTCAACCTGGCATACAGTTCGGTCATATTGACAATGCCGTCAAGCAGCCCGAAGCACACAATCAGACTGAGTCGCTCTTCCAGTGACGGGGAATAGTCATTCATATCTAGCCGCTGACAGAGAGCCGAGAAGTCAGCATAAGTCATATTCGTTCTGATCTCATGATGACTGATGCTGAACCTCAGGTGATCGGGAATGTATTCATTCAACGTATAAATGCTCCGCTTAAGCGTCGACTCACTTTTTCCGAACAGTTCTTCACAGGCTTTAAAGTCAATTTTACCTTTATCCTGAACATAATTAGCCAACTTCAGGTCAAACTGGGTCACGACCACGCTCATTCTCCTTATCTCTTTTTGTTAACGTTATCAAAGCAGTTCTAAAAAGTAAAGATGATTCCTGACTCTTTATCACTCTGTATTATAGTGTTCCATAGTGGCTTAAGTCGTAGCCGTATGACTGAAGCATCTGACTGAATGCCTGAGTGCACAGAACTTCCACTTCCCTCATTCTAGGCAGATGGAATGAGGACTGATAGTACACCTCTGTATCAACGAAGCCCGGATGACAGCTTGCTTCAACTGTTCCATATCCGTTAAATTTTTCAGCGTTTTCTTTGAATACATCAAACAGCGTGTCTTGAACTTCGGAAAAGGACCGGGACATGTCCTTGAACGCCGGAAAGTTGAACAGATTCCAGAAGGCTTCCGTGACATAACAATCTGGATAAGCTGAACGCTCAAGTACATCTCCATAGACTCTGATGGGCAGGTGATATTCCTTACTCAACTGCTCCGTCACTTTTGCATGTTCCCCCATTATGTGTACATAGTGATGCGAATCGATGTGAGTCAATTTTACGCCCAGATTCAGAAGCTTGTCTATCTGTGCTTTCCATTCTATATACAGTTGATCCAGATCAGCAGATTCAGTCTGGTAGAAGGCTCTTTTCTTGAACAGGCCATTCTCATCAACTAAATTATCTGTCCCGTCGCTGACCGGTTTGCCCATTGTCAAAGCCAGATGAACGCCAATACCTAAATTAGGTACTGAGGGGATCAGCTTAAGTGCATGATCAAGTCCGGGCATATTCGCCATCATAGTCGTTGATGTCACTGCTCCTGATAAATGGGATTCAACGATCCCGTAGTTGATACCTTTAGAATAGCCGAAATCATCGGCATTGATTATCAGTTTAGTCATACGTCACCTCTTAATTAATATAAAGCAAAAAAACTGCCTGTCCAGACAGTCTTTCTGCACTTATGGTTACAGTAACTCTTCAGAAAGCTTTTCTGCTCTCTTTGATGCTTCTTTAGCCAACTGCGAAGCCAGGCCTGTATAGCTTCTTGGATCGATCAGGTCTTTTAGTTCCTTATCGTCGTATTTTTCATCGATCAGATCATTTGCCTTCAGGTTTGTATAAAAGTCTTCCCCATAAGCAGCTGTCTTGATTGCTATATCATAAACTAGAGAATGGGCATTGTCTTTCCCAAGTTTCTTCGCCATTTCCATCATGACATATTCACTGTTGTCGAGTCCTTTATTTCTCAGAGCATTTTCCAGCATACGCTCCTTATTGATCTGGAGGGTTCTGGTCAGCTCCTCAGCACGTAAAAGAATTTCTGTCATCAGCTGAAGCGCTTCTTCCATTAACCCATCAAAGAGCATGTACTGGCTGCTGTCCCCTTCATATGGTCTGACAGCTGAGTAAGACCCCACTCCGGGAAGAGAATACAGTTTCTGGGAATTGGCAATAATGCCTTTTGCCAGTTTCGGATTGATCTTGTGCGGCATCGTGCTGCTTCCAACGGTCCCTTCCTTGAAGCCTTCTGCTACTTCTGCTATTTCTTCAAGACTGGTCTGGTAGACTTCCTCTGCCATCTTATGACAGACATTTCCCAGCAGCGACAGGTTCATCATGTACTCGAGCTTGTGAGTATTGATGCTTCGGGACGGCACGTCCATCGGATACATACCAAGCAGTTCCGCAACACGCGCCTGGACTTTAGGTCCTACTTCAGGCATCGTACTGAATGTTCCAACGGCGCCGCCCATCATTACTCGGAATACCCGTTTTTCGGATTCTCTCAATCGTTCGATGCTGTCAATGAACTCACTGATCCAGGCAGATACTTTATAGCCGTATGTGATAGGTGTCGCATGTCGCCCATGTGTCCTGCCAGGCATAACAGTGTCTGCATGCTCGGCAGCCAGTTTGGACAAGTTTTTGAGAATCTGTCCTGACAGCAGCATAAACTTATCATGAATCTGTTTCATGACATAAAGCTGTCCACTCTGCTGCACATTCTGAGTCGTAATGCCGTAATGGACGTACTTGCCACTGTCTTCTGGACAGGCTTTGACCAGCACTTTAAGGAAAGGCACAAAGCCATGCCCAATTTCTCTGTAAATGCGGTCCATTTCTTCAAAATCGATATTTTCAACTTTCGCTGACTGTTCAATGTCTAAAGCCGCCTGCTCAGGAATAAATCCTGCTTCTGCTTGAGCCTTTGCCAGAGCTGCCTCTATTTTCAGCCACGCTTTGTATTTTGTCTGTTCTTCAAAAAGCTCCCGGATCCCCCGGTCATCTATTGTCTTACTTTTGGAGTCATAAAATGCTCTCATCATCGGTCTTCCTTTCTAAGGTTAAGCTTCTATTTCCCTGCCATGTAGTCGTCTACTTCGTTGCGGACGAACTCGACATGCGGACCGAATACAACATGGACGTGATTCTTTTTAGGGAAGAATATTCCGGATGCTCCGGCTTCTTTCAGCTTATCGGCATTAACGACTTTCTGATCTTTCAGATCAATACGCAGACGAGAGACACAGTTATCAACTTGAGCCACATTCTCTTTTCCACCTAATCCTTCGATAACCAGTTGAGCAATATCGCCATAACGTTTTTCGTTAAGCAGCGTCACATTACGGTTCACATCTTCACGTCCCGGTGTCTTGGCATCCAGTTTCACGATCAAGTAACGGAACACGAAGTAGAAAATCACAAAGTTGGCGATCCCTACGAGTACCAGATTGATCCACCCAGTATTTTCGTAAAGCAGACCGAAGATGACAAAGTCGAAAATCGTTCCACGTATATAACCGATACTGACGTTCATCATCGCTAGAGGAATAACGGTGATACCGGCCAGAATGATATACACAATATAAAGGATAGGAGATATGAACATGAATGAGAATTCCATTGGTTCAGTAATGTTCCCCAGGAAGGCTGTCAGGACAACAGTAAGAATGATCCCTTTTGCCAGCTTCTTGTTTTCTTTATAAGCAGTGTGATACATTGCCAGTCCAATAGCTGGAATACGGAATAAAGTAGTCAGCATCTGACCGGAAGCCAAATACGGGCTGATTTGAGGCATGATGCGTCCCCATGCTTCATGAGAAGGCCCCAGTTCGAACAGGACTTCGTTCATGGCATTTAATATCCCTACATAATATTCTCCTTCGATCACCCAAGTTCCACCTGCTTCAGTAAATCGTACAACAGCGGCCAGAACGTGGTGCAGACCAAAAGGAATAAGCGCACGGTTAAGCAGTGCATAGATTCCGGCACCGAACGGCTGGTTCATTAGTATTGGAGACATGCCTATCAGCATGCGGGTAAAAATGCCCCAGATGAACGGCAGGACCAGTCCAATTGGAACAGTGAACAGGAATGAAAGAATCAGGACTGACTTTTTACCTGAGAAGAAGGCAAAGGCAAGCGGCAGCTGTACTCTGTAAAACTTGTCTGTCAGCTTGGCAGCCAACAGCCCCGAAATGATCCCTCCGGCTGCATCAACACGGATCGTCTGAATACCAAGTACCATGCCTTGACCCAGTTCGTTCATGACTTCAGGATCTGCCAGATTCCCTGTTGCGTTTAAGTAGACATTCATCGTTGTTATAAGAACTAGATAACTGATGATCGATGAAAATACTGCAATTCCTTTTTCGTTCTTAGCCATTCCGTACGCCACACCCATGGCGAACAGGACCGGAATGTTACTAAAAATGATACTGGATATCTGTTGAGTACTGCTTAGAACAGTCTGTAGTGTTTCATTCCCAAGAATCGGAAACTGTTCGATCATGTAACTTTGCGTGAACGCCCCCATCAATCCCATCAGCATACCTACTGGCGCCATTATCCCGATAGGCAGAAGCAGTGACCGTCCAAATACTTGGATCTGATCTTTAAATTTATCCCACATAATTTTTTCCTCCTTGTTTACTTTTCAATTTTTTGTTTAATTCCTTTAACATACGTGTCGTACAGGTTGAACTCTCCATCTATTACTAAAAAGTCGGCATCTTTTCCTTTTTCAAGGCGCCCTTTCCTGTCAGATACACCTATGTAGGCAGCAGGATTCTCAGAAGCCATTTTCACGATGTCTCCAATGGATGCATCGACATTTTTGACAACATTTCTGACTGAAGGAAGAAAGCCCAATTCAATGTCTTTCACACTGGAATAGTCAGTCTTGTCCAGGAGCTCAGTCTTGCCATCATCTCCAGTCACCCGTACTAGCTTATCGCTTTCAGGTTCGAACGTCGCTTCGCGAATGTAATGGTATGTTTTTTCACTGACTTGAGCTAGTCCCGTGCAGTCTGTGGTGAGCGTGATTCTGTCAGGCCCTTTTATTTTGTACACGATTGCAAAAGCTTCCGGCCTGACTGTCAGTCCAGTCTGCTTACCGAACTCCGCATACATATCATCGAAGTACATAGCTGCTCCGGCCACTCCGAGACGGCGATGGTGCATTCCCCTCATTCCGCTGAACGTATGGGTGAAGCCTCCAAGGCCTAAATCTTTCAATTCCTTGATCTCTTCAAATTCCGCTGCACTGTGTCCGACTGAGATCTGGATGCCTTTCTGGTTAAGATAAGTGATCACTTCAGCTGCTCCCGGCAGTTCCGGCGCTAGAGTCATCAGTTTTACGAGGCCGTCACTGACCGGGTTCAACAAGTCATCGACTGTTTCAACCGTCGGCGGCAGACAGTACTCGGCTTTCTGCATCCCCTTGTACTTTTCATTTATGAAGGGGCCTTCCAGGTGCACGCCGATAAGATCAGCCCCCATATCAGGGGTCCACTCTTTCCCAAATCGGTCTGCTGCTATCACTTGACTTTTTAAGTTGTCTAAATGATCAGTTGCTGTTGTCGCCAGATACGAGGTCACACCCATATTGACCAGATCTTTCGACATTCTGGCCAGAGACTGCTCGTCTCCCTGATGGATAAACGATCCTGTTGCCCAGCCATGTATATGGACATCTATAAATCCTGGAATGATAATCTTGTCTCCGTAATCGATATACTCCTCCTTTTCGATAGTATCGTGGATACCTTCAATCTTCCCATCTTCCACTTCAAGATAACCGGATTGATATCCACTCGGTGTATAGATTTTTTCTGAATAAATGAACATGTCTTCACTCCTTCCTGTTGTTCTGATGAATGAGTTAACAACACAACAAAAGACTTCTGCGTCTTACAGCTATATAATAGGTTTATTTTATAGTGTATACAAGGTCATTACATTATATTATTACAGGTCACATAATGACCCATTAAACTCAAAAAAATATAAAACACCTGCCTTCCGTTCCTTTTCTACTAAAGGAACGGAAGGCAGGTGCACTTTCGTTTGATGGAATAATTAAATTAATAAATCGAGTCATCATATTTAGTTACACGCATATTCTCTTTAACCGTTTTTTCAGAGTCATCTTCCATCCAATCCCCATCAGAAGATAGAAGCTGCCGAGTGTATCATTCCAGTTTAAGAATACGTTCCTGGATCTGGTTTACTGACTGCTGTTCATTACACTTCCGGATCATATTCTGCTTCCTGTTTAGGTAGGATGATGTTTAAGATGATGCCGACAATCGCACTCAAGGCTGTTCCGGAAAGAGTGACGAACCCGGCAATGTCGAACACTGCTCCGCCTAGACCAACCACGAGCATCGAGCTGGCAATAATCAGGTTTCTTGACTGGTTGAAGTCGACCTTGTCTTCAATCATGACTTTCAGACCGTTACTTGCAATGACACCGTATAACAGGATGGACATGCCTCCCAGAACTGCGTCTGGAATAGTCGAGATCAATGCTGTGAATTTGCCCATGAAGCTCAGGAAGATGGCGATCAGCGCAGCATTTCTGATGACGGATACTGAAGCAATTCTTGTCATACCGATTACACCGGTGTTCTCCCCATAAGTGGTGTTAGCCGGCCCGCCGAAGAATCCTGAGACAGCCGTTGCCACTCCATCACCGATCAATGTTCGTTTTAATCCAGGATCTTTTAGGAATTCCCGGTCACATATCTTTCCAAGGACTGAATGATCTCCAATATGTTCTGCAACCGTTACTAAAACGATTGGAACCAGTGCCCATGACTCAGGTCCGAAGTAGAATGAATAACTGTTAAATGTAGTGGTTTCAAATGGCAGATACAACTGAGGTAATGCAAACCAGTTTGCTTCTATTACCGGAGTGAAATCGACTACTCCTAGCAGCACTGCGATAATATATCCACCAGCAATCCCTATCAGGAAAGGAATGATTTTAAAGAATCCTTTACCTTGAGTATTAACGAATGCGGTGATCAGAAACGTTGAGATGGCTACGAAAATGGTACGCCAGTCAGAATCCATCACGAGTCCGGCACTTGTCACTGCATTTCCTGCTAATCCAAGTCCGATGACTATGATCATGGGGCCGATAACGATTGGGGGAAGCACTTTATCCACCCATGCTGTTCCTGTATAGTTAATGATAGCTGCAATAACAACGTATAATAATCCGACCATAATGACGCCTGTCTGAGCAGCACTAACGTCGCCACCCATCTGATCTATCGCAATTTGCATTGCTGCAATATAGGCAAATGATGATCCCAGATATACCGGGACTTTTGCTTTTGTCGCGATCTGATAAATAATCGTTCCGACTCCACTCGCCAAGAGGGCAACGGATACGGGCATGTCAAGTAATATCGGTACTAAAATAGTTGCTCCAAACATTGCGAACACATGCTGAAGACTTAAAAGTAATCCTTTCAGCGGTGCAGGTCTTGCCTCCACATCTAAAATCAATGGTCTTTGTTGTATTGCCATAACTTATCGTCCCTTTCTTCTTGTTTTTGGGCATAAAAAAATGCCCTTTACATAATGCAAAAGGACCTTTAGATAAGATGGAACCCATGTGTTTCCTGAACAGTTCTCTCACCAGACCTGGCTATTGAGTGTCCTCCGGAAACGGCTGGATATATAAGTTTTTCCATCCTTTTCTACCTCTCTGGATAGAGTTAAAGGAGCTTTGCTTTAAATAGTGTACCAGTACACAAATGGAATTGCAACTCTTTTTTTCATATCTGCCATAGCCGCTGGACCTTTGCTTTACTTACTCAAAATCAGTATACTAAACCTTAAGACTGATTTGAAAAGAGGAACGATACATATGACGAAACCGTCTGAATCTTTAAAGCACTGGCTCGTCCTAGCTGTAAGCTGCGGCTTGTCTGCCAGCGCGATCGGCATCAATTTAAACGTAATCGGGGTATTTTACACACCTGTATCTGAAAGCCTTAATATTTATCGCGGAACATTTGCTATGCATGCTACCCTTTCGTCTCTCGCTCTAGCTTTTATTTCTTTATACTTTGCTCCCTTACTCAACCAGTTCGGATGGAAACCCCTTTTGACCGGAGCTGTTACCCTGGCTTCGATATCCACTATCCTCATGGCCTTCACACAAACGATGTGGGTGTTTTACGTTCTTGGTATCCTGCGAGGAATCGGAGCCGGTCTGTATGCTATGGTTCCATTGTCCCTTATTGTAAATAACTGGTTCGAGAAGAAAAAAGGACTTGCTATGAGTCTGTCCTTCGGTTTCAGCGGCATTGCCGGAGCTATATTTTCTCCCATATTCACGTCACTGATTCAGACTATAGGCTGGGAAAACAGCTTCATCATTATGGGCCTGCTGATGTTCGTTCTGGCTCTTCCTGCCATCATCTACCGGTACTCGCTGAACCCTAGAGATGATGGCTACCTTCCTTACGGATATGACACTGAAGGAGAGGAGCAGAAGAAAGTGATCAAGAAAGCCGACTGGAGTACCTTTTCCTTTACACAGTCTTCTTTCCTGCTTGTCCTGATTATAGGTCTTCTGCATACATCTATTACCGGGGTGTCTCAGCACCTGCCTGGTTTTGCAGAGACAAATCTCCTGTCCTCACAAGTGGGAGGGATCATGCTTTCAGCTGTGATGGTTGGAAACATCTCATTCAAGCTGATTATCGGAGCAGTCAGCGATGTTTTAGGCATCGTCAGATCCACTATTCTTATGATCGCCATCAACATCGTCGGTATCCTGATACTTTTATTATTCACTCATCCCGCTGCTCAGATTTTCGGGTCTTTTGTGTTCGGTTCGGTTTTCTCCGTACCGGCTGTTGCCTTGCCTCTACTGACTATTGAATTTTTCGGAAGAGAGCTTTATGTACGGATCTATACGATCCTATCCTTCGTTTCAGGGATCGGCGGAGCTTTATCCATGGCTGTCGTAGGATACGTCTTCGACTTTACCGGTTCATACGCCCCAGCCTTCTACACAGCCTTGCTTTTTCATGGACTCAACATCGCCTTCCTTCTGACCGCTCGTCAAATGACTCTCAAAGAGAGCCATGCATCGTAGACACCCTTAGTTTACCGATTTGAAGCTTAATTAAAACTAAAAAACCTGTGAAGAGCTGACCGGATTCTTTATAATCCGTTAGCTCTTCACAGTTTTTTTATAATTCAAGAGGAACTGTTTGCTCTAGCTGCCGATATTACACAGTCGATAACGATGACGACACCCAGCAGAATCTCCAGGTCTTGTTCTTCATAAAGATTAATCTCATAAGCGTCTTCCCAAGAGAGCCATTTCTTATTGATATCCGCAACCACACGGTTCTTTTTTTTAATGACATAGTCATGTGCAGTCACTGACCCTTCAATGTGCCAGTCCTGTCCGATGATCGAATAGTTATTGCGGAAAAAGGCCCATTCTTTTTTTACTGTAGCCACTTTTTCATTGTTCATGAACAGATCAAATTCAGGAAGAAAATTCCAGAGTTTCTGTTCAATATACACTACCTCATTATTATTTTCATCGTAGATCCGGAGCTTTTTAGCAAAACTGAGAAATTCTCCCTCGACAAAATAACGATCTCTTCCATCTTCATCCTTGACATAAAACCGGTCTTTCAGTGACATGACTTGCTGCTTAATGAAGAAACGCACGGAATCCAGCCCTCTCGTTTATGACTTATTAGCTTTATCCTTATTGTAATTGATTCGTACAGAGACATTGGCAACTACACCGATCGATGCAGACAGAACAACCATGCTCGATCCGCCATAACTGACGAACGGAAAAGTCAGCCCAGTGATAGGCATTACCCCGATTACTCCACCGAGGTTTATGAAGGCCTGTACCATAAACATAGTTGCTATTCCTAAACATAAAAGAGATTCAAAAGTCTGCTTGGACCGTATGGCTGTCAGAAAAAGACGTGACGCCATCAAGGTGAACGTTAAAAGCAGTACGAGGATTCCAACTAGGCCAAATTCTTCCCCTATAATTGCCACAATAAAATCAGTATAAGGAAACGGAAGGAAACCTGTCTTCTGCACGCTGTCTCCAAATCCGACGCCCAGTAGACCTCCACGACCCAAGGCATAATAGGAGTGAACCAGCTGCATGCCGGCTCCTTCAGCCAGTGTGAAGGGATCCCAGAAACCCAGGAAACGATTGTAGCGGTATTCGTTAAGGAAAAATAGTCTTGTACCGTACTGTCGGATCAGCCGGGACAAGCCAAGCAGACCCGCTACTCCGATGAGGCCAAAGCCAAAGCCCAGTTTTGGTGAGACACCACTGGCAAAAATCATAATCGCTCCAATGAGTACAATAATGAACGACGACCCTGTATCGGGTTGAATGTAAATAAACAGCACGATGAGGGAAATCAGTATCAGCGGCGCCACAATAGCGCTAAAGAAATCTTCTGCTATTTTCCGCTGTTTTTTTGACAGAATATAAGCCAGATACCAGATCACCATAAACTGGGCAAATTGTGCAGGCTGAATATTGAAGAAGGGCGTTTCGATCCACCGTCTGGCTCCATTTATCTCCCTCCCGAAAATAAGAAGGATAAAAAGGGAGGTGGCTGTAATGACAATTCCCCAGATGACTAACTTCTTGTTTTTCAGCCATTTGATTGGAAAAAAGAATGCTATTAAAAAAACGACATAGCCGATTACGACAAACAGCGTCTGCCTAGGCAGATAATGATGAGGATTGCCGAAATTGGATAATGCACTGTAACTGCTGGCACTGTAAACCATAACGATACTGAACAGCGTCAAGGTCAGGTACGGTATAACTATTAGCTTATCTACATATTTGATTCTATCGCGTAACATGTTGTCCACCCTTTCCTGCTCTCAAGTTATTATGATCCCGGATGGAACTCTTCTCCTTCTCCGGAGAAGAAGTAAGATTTATGATGGTAGCGCATGGACAAGATTAGTCCGATCCCCATCATATTACCGAGGAGTGCTGACCCACCTTGAGAGACAAACGGAAGCGGGATTCCTGTCACCGGCAGAAGTCCGATGTTCATTCCTATGTTTTGAAGCGTGTGGAATACGATCATCATAATGACCCCTGTCGCAATATAAGCGTAGAACTCATTTTTCGTATCATATACGACTCTAATCATATGATAGACCAGGATGAAGTAAATGAAGATCAGAAATGCACCGCCGGCAAAACCGAAGTTTTCTCCAATCGTTGCAAAAATCATATCGGATTCTCTTACAGGAACATACACTTCACTCACGCCAAATCCTTTTCCGAATACGCCACCCGATCCTATCGCTTTAAAGGCCTGGATAATCTGATATGAGGTATCGTTGGCTCCCTGATGAGGATTCAGCCACGTATCGATACGGGCAAACTGATAAGGTCTGAAAAGTCCCGTATTCAAGAGGAATTCTCTATTATAAACAACCAATAGGATCAAGGTAATCCCCACAATAGATATCAGTAGAAAGACTGGAAGCAGAATCTGCCATTTTATTCCAGATAAAAGCACAACACCGATCAGAATGGCCAGATAAACAAGTGCAGTTCCCAAGTCGTTCTGCATGAATACGAGCACGACAGGTATAAGACCGATGACTGACAGCTTTCCGATCAGGATCAAATCTGTCTGGTATTCACGAACGCGGTAGACACTGTTATGTTTGGTGATTACTTTGGCTAGCATGAGAATGTGGGGGATCTTAACAAATTCGGACGGCTGTACTGTCCCTAAAGGTCCTAATGTGACCCAGCTGTTCCCACCAGTCTGAGCAGCAATCTCTCTATCATAAAAGACTAAAGTCAGAAGTAAAATAATGAGACCGGCAATGTAGAGATAGGTGGTCATTTTCCATAGCTGTTCTGAATCAAACTGCATAATGACGAGAACAGCGATCGTTCCGATTCCGTACCAGGCGATCTGCCTGACGGTCATTCCGATGGATCCACCCTGAATCAGGACCGTAGTCGAATAGAGGGATAAGATACTGATGATGGCCAGCAACATGACCGACAAGATCACGCCATAATCTATACGCTGAGGATATTTTTCATTGTTCATAAGTTGCGTCCTTTCCATATTTTAAGTCGAAGTCTGATAAGTAATTGTTTCATCTGTTCAAAGACACATTTTATCAAATATACTTGCTTATTCCTATACAAACTTGAAAATGACACAAAATAGTAGAAACAGAAAAGTTTCACGTGCCGTTTAGCCTTGACAAGAAAACACCTTAGTATCTGTTTGAGCTTTAGCTCTTACAGATATACTTGAGATCGACCGAGCTGAAGCGAGTAGACCTTACAAGTTGTAGTGCTTTAGCACGTACAACTATTGTTGAGATCGACCGAGCTGAAGCGAGTAGACCTTACAAGTTGTAGTGCTTTAGCACGTACAACTATTGTTGAGATCGACCGAGCGATAGTGAGTAGAGGAAATTTTCCCCGAATTGCTGTGACTCTAGCATTTTCAATGCGTAGAGACAGAGTATGCGGCAGAAGAGCATACTGCGCAATGGGTAAATTTATCTTTTTCTCGAAAGGCTGGCACGTTAAACTAGACAACACTTTAATAGTAGAAACAGAAAAACCCCTTCGTCATAAACTAGTTACAACTAAAGGGGTTCTGAACTGATTATTTAATTTTGTAGAGAGTTAATTACTTAAGTTCTACAGAAGCTCCAGCTTCTTCAAGCTTAGCTTTAAGTTCTTCAGCTTCGTCTTTAGATACGCCTTCTTTAACTGCTGAAGGAGCTCCGTCTACTAATGCTTTAGCTTCTTTCAAGCCAAGACCAGTAGCTTCACGAACTGCTTTGATTACTTTGATTTTAGCTGAACCAGCTGATGCTAATTCTACTGTGAATTCAGTTTGTTCTGCTGCTCCACCGTCAGCTGCTCCCGCTGCTGCTACTGGTGCTGCTGCTTCAACGCCGAATTCTTCTTCGATCGCGCTTACTAAGTCGTTTAATTCTACGACAGTTGACTCTTTCAAGTCAGCAATGATTTTTTCAATATCTAATGCCATTTTTGTTTTCCTCCATTTTAATTATATTAGTTGGTTTGCTTGTCAGCATACTATACCAAGGTATAGGTTAAAACAATTTGAATCGACTGCGTGTTTATGCAGCTTCTTCTTCTGCTTTTTTCTCTGCAACTGCTTTGACAGCCAATGCAGTGTTTCGCATAGGTGCTTGTAGTACAGATAGTAGCATTGAAAGTAGGCCTTCGCGACTTGGTAGTTTTGCGATTTTATTGATTTGATCAACGTCAGCAACTTTACCTTCCAGGACGCCACCTTTAATTTCAAGCGCTTCTGCATCTTTAGCAAATTCAGCGATGATTTTCGCAGGTGCTACGACTTCTTCGTTACTGAATGCTACAGCTGTAGGTCCTTTGAAGACATCTTCCATTCCTTCCAGGCCAGCAGCTTCAGCCGCACGACGAAGCATAGTGTTTTTCAGTACGCGCATTTCGATTCCTGCGTCACGTAATTGCTTACGTAGTTCAGTAACCTGGCCTACTGTCAATCCACGGTAGTCTACTACGACTACTGCTTGTGCATCTTCGAATTTCTTAGTCAGTTCATTAACTAATTCTTCTTTTTTTGCAATGACACTTGCTTTACTCATTGATGTTTCACCTCCTGATCGATTGAAATGAGGATTGTTTTTTACTTTCCATCCTTTAAGGAACGAAGCGTACAAAAAAACCCCATGTCACCGTAGACATAGAGGGAGTGTAAATTGACTGTTCATCACTTTATCCTCGGTATGATATTAAGGCCAGAGCCACATACTGTCTTCGGTATTATCCAGTCATTCAGCCTGCCGTTTAGACAAAGGACTGCCTGACTTTCATTCATCAATGCATATTCAATTAAGTTTAATTCCTTAACCTGCATAAGTATAGCAAGCTATGTTATGCAGGTCAAGAGAATTCAACAATTTTTATTTAAGAACTGTACTGTTGTCCACTTTGACACCAGGACCGAACGTGCTTGCTACTGCCATGTTCTTGATGTAGACACCTTTAGAGCTTGCAGGTTTAGCTTTTACGATCACGTCGTGAAGTGCTGCCAAGTTTTCTTTCAGCTTGTCAGTATCGAATGACACTTTTCCGATTGGAACGTGTACATTTGACTGACGGTCAACACGGTAAGTGACTTGTCCAGCTTTGATGTCGTTAACAGCTTTAGCAACATCTGGTGTTACTGTTCCTGTTTTAGGATTAGGCATTAAACCTTTAGGTCCTAAGACACGTCCAAGTTTACCTACTTCAGCCATCATGTCAGGTGCAGCAACGACAACGTCGAAGTCTAACCATCCACCTTGTACTTTTTCAACTAGATCGCTGTCACCTACGAAGTCTGCTCCTGCTTCTTCAGCAGCTTTAGCAGCGTCTCCTTTAGCGAATACGATCACAGTTTGAGTTTTACCAGTACCGTGCGGCAATACCATTGCGCCACGGATCTGCTGGTCAGCTTGTTTAGGGTCGACACCTAGTCTGTAAGCTACTTCGATAGTAGCGTCGAATCCAGCGTAGTCGATTTCTTTAACTAATTCTAATGCTTCAGTTGCATCATATTGTTTCTCACGGTCTACTTTTTCCAAAGCAGCTACGTATTTTTTGCTCTTTTTAGCCATTATATTTTTCCTCCTTGTTGTGGTATTAGCGGTTTAACCTCCCACTTGATCTCCGCAAAAGCAATGAGTTATTATCTCATGCACTTAGTTGAAAAGCTGGGCTTTTCTCAGGTTGCGGAGGCAGCAAGCAATGGGGTGAATTCATTATCCTTCGACAGTGAATCCCATGCTACGTGCTGTACCTTCGACCATGCGCATAGCTGCTTCAACGTTAGCTGCGTTTAGGTCTTCCATTTTTGTTTCAGCGATCTCTTGTACTTGAGCGCGTGTTACAGATGCCACTTTTTTAGTGTTTGGTTCACCAGAACCAGACTCTACTCCAGCTGCTTTTTTAAGCAATACTGCTGCAGGTGGTGTTTTAGTGATAAATGTAAATGAACGGTCTTCATATACAGAAATAACTACAGGGATGATCATTCCTGCCTGGTCAGCTGTACGAGCGTTGAACTCTTTACAGAATCCCATGATGTTTACTTGCGCTTGTCCCAATGCTGGTCCTACTGGGGGAGCCGGATTAGCTTTCCCTGCAGGAATCTGCAGTTTCACGACGTTTACTACTTTCTTTGCCACGAGACATACCTCCTTGATTTTGTCCGTGAGTGGTTAAATGAGGTTATAATTTTCCTCTCCCACTTCTGAGCATGCAAAATACACGTGTATAAGGCACACTGAAATAGTTTACCACTACTGTTCAGTTATTGCAACTGTTATTTTAATCATCCAGTTTGGAAATCTGGTTGTAGTCCAGTTCCGCATTGGTTTCACGTCCGAACATTTCAACAGAAGCTTTGATTTTTCCTTTTTCTGTTTCAAGCTCTGTAACGGTTCCTTCCATGCCGGCAAATGCTCCGCCAACAATCTTGATGCGTTCACCCAGCTCGACGTCCATTTCGATTTTACGTGGATTGATACCCATGCTGCGAAGGATCTGGTCGATTTCTTCCGGTAGAAGCGGTGACGGTTTACTTCCTGCTCCGTGCGACCCAACGAACCCGGTCACACCAGGTGTATTACGGACAACGTACCAGGCATCATCAGACATGATCATTTCAACCAGGACATATCCAGGGAATATCTTTTCTTTTTCCATTTTGGTCTTGCCGTCTTTCTCAGTAGTTGTTTCCTCTTCTGGAATAATGACTTGGAGAATACGTTCTTCCATGTTCATGCTTTTCGCACGGGATTCAAGGTTCTGTTTGACTTTGTTTTCATAACCGGAATACGTATGAAGCACGTACCAGGCTTTTGCACTTTCTAATTCGTTCATTGTAGACTCCTTTAGTTTATCTTTTATTTGTCATACTAAAAAAACCTTCTTCACTTTATGGAAGAAAGGTTTTTCGTCAACTCTCGATACGTAGTATAGCATGCAGATAGTGAAAATGCTACTATCTTAAGCTGTTGTCAAATTATATTCAATAAAAAGCTGATGGCTGCATCTGCCGCATAAAAGAATACGCCGAAAAATGCCATAACGCCGAAAACAGTTGCTGTATTTTTTTTCATCTCATCTTTTTTAGGCCATGTCGTCTCTTTCAGTTCATGTTTTACTTCACCAAAAAATGTTTTAACTTTGTTCATGAAGGACTCCTTCCACCTGAATCTTCCGGTTAGTTCGTATCAGTGCTCTGTTTCTTTATTTTGTTTCTCTGTGTAGTGTGTGCTTTTTACAGTAACGGCAGTATTTTTTAATCTCAAGGCGCTCAGTACGTACTTTGGTTCCTACTTCCTTCGAATAGTTTCGGGATCCGCATTCAGTACAAGCCAATGCCAGTTTCTTTTTCATAGATTTATTTCCTCACTTCAAGGACTTATGTTTTAATTCATAGTCTTCTATACTTTACCATGCAGCAAAAAGCCTGTCAAATCGGCTTAGTTCATCATTTCAAAGTCATTGTCCCTGATTTCAATCTGATCATTGATGCCCTCGGAGGCATATATTTCCATCTCGTTAGTAATGTAGATCACTTCTACATCTTCAAGCCCATTGATGTAATCCAGTCCGTCTTCTACACCAAGGGAAAACGCAATGTTAACCAGCGCATCTGCATCCATAGCATTATCCGCAATGATGCTGATACCGGAGATGTTGTTGTCGATCGGAAAGCCAGTTTCCGGATCCATCAGATGATGATATTCGTCATCCCCGTCTCTGACAAGACGCTCATAGATTCCAGAAGTGACGATCGCTCGGTCTGAAACGGGAACGATACCTAGTATTTCTCCGCGTTCCCCATAAGGATTCTGAATCCCGACGTTCCAGGGTTGATCTTCCCCTCGTGTGCTGTTACCAACAACCACGATGTCGCCACCCAGATCGACGATAGCCGTATTGACTCCTTCTTCCACTAATACACGTGCCGCTTCATCTGTAATGTATCCTTTTGCGATGGCTCCCAGGTCAAGGACCATGCCTTCTTCCTGAAGGTAGATCGTCTGTTCTGCTTCGTTCAGTTCCACCTTCTGATAATCGACCAGTGCAACTGCCTCAGCCAGTTCATTCGCTTCAGGTACTGCTGCATCGTCCTGTCCGATCCTCCACAAGCTAGTGACGGCACCGATGGTCGGATCAAAACTACCACCTGATTCTTCTGCATAATACAGAGCACGTTCCATCACGTGGAACACTTCCTCTGAGACTTCAACCGGCTCGATTCCAGCCTGACGATTCACTTCAGAAATTTCAGATTCCGGGTTCTGCATCGCAAACAATTCATCCAACTCCTGCACGCGCTCGAACGCTTTGTCCAACGCCTCTTCCTGACCTTCATTATAAACTTTTATATTTGCCACGGTCCCAAGTAGAAATTCTGTTCGATCATAGGGCTGATCAGCCAGTCCTCTAGGATCTTCTTCCTGACATCCCAGTAGTCCAAGAGACAGGACAGGAACCATCAGCAGCACTTTCATTGTTTTAATTCTGGTATACATGTACATTGTCCTTCCATTCTTTTTCTCTGTACATCTTACATTAAAAGTATTACTCTGTCTATGTTTTCACAAGATTAGATTGACATAATTTTGTTCTAATCTTTATGGCATGTGACAGGTATTTTGTGCGACAATAACAGGAGTAAAACCACACACTTGTGAACATAATGAACAAGAAAAGAAGGATAACCATGACTCGAACTCAAAAAATGATATATATTTCACTTCTCTCGGCTCAAGCTGTGATTCTGGGAATTGTTGAACGTAGCATCCCTTTCCCGTTTGCCTTTGCACCGGGAGCGAAACTGGGCGTTGCGAACCTGATCATCATTGTTGCCATCTATACGCTTCCCTTTAAAGACAGCATGAAAGTCGTCTGGATGCGTCTTTTAATGACGACCCTGCTTGGCGGAACGATTTCTACCTTTATGTACAGTACAGCTGGAGCGCTTCTCAGCTATGCCGGCATGCTCCTCGTAAAATTTATCGGTGGCAAGCGTGTCAGTATCATCGGGGTCAGTGCAACTGGCGGTATCCTGCACAATCTGGGGCAGCTGCTCGTTGCCAGTACCATTGCCCAGACCTGGACTGTGCTCCTGTATCTGCCGGTGCTCTCCTTTATGGGTATCCTGTCAGGAATCGCCATAGGAATCGCGGCCAACTTCCTGATGGAACATGTCACCACCATCCAGCGTTTCAAGAAGGCGCATGAAGAAAAAAAAAGTGACCGACGCAAGCAGAAAATGGCTGAGACACTGGCATAAGTTGTGTATCACAACAGGCTATCTAAATCATATGCAAAATAACTGCTACCTAATGTGGTTGAAATGTCTGTGACGAACCCAGAGTATGATTTAATCTGGGTTCTTTTTTATGTCTTCATTGCATTGATGACAGCAAGCTTAATCTTTTCACTAACAATCTATTCAACGCCATTAAACTTAGCTAGATAAGCTCTTCACTTTTATCATGTGCTTAATATTGATTGTAACAGGTCGAAAAAGGCGTTAATCTACAAACGAGTGTGAAGATTAATGCCTTTTCTAGAATGATTAAGTTTAGACTGAAAAAATACTTCTCCTGCCCCAAACTTATTAAACTATGAAGCTGAAAAACCCTACCTCGTTTCTGAAACTATTTCAAAGAACCTACTATTACATAAGCGCCTGTCCTATTATTTCCTAAAGAAATAACTTCCTAAATTTTTCGGTACAGCGATGTTTAGCATTTACTACTTTTTTCCGACTACATTTCAATTCTTCGGCAATACTGTCATAGGTATGTCCTTTATAGCACAACACACACACTTCTCTCTCAAACGGGGACAAATATACCAGATAATTCTCTACGGTTTCTTCAATGATCGGCCAATCTTCAGGTCCCGGACTGCTAAAGGACTCTGAAAGCTGAAGGCCGGATTCTTCAATCATGCCATCTAGTGACAAGGCATCACGAATGGATTGTCTTTTTAACGCATTATTCCACCTAATCAGCCGGTTGAAGTGATTATCCATACAAAGGCAGATGTACTGGTTGAACGTCATCCCTTTATTGAATTCATATTTCTGAGAAGATTCGACAAGGACAAGGCACGCCTCCTGATAAAGATCATCTCGATCGTAACCTTTTATGTACCGTCTGACTATCGCTCTATTGATTAATATTTGACATCTGTCTAGCAGAACAGGAAAGGCACTGTGGTCACCCGACTGTATCTGATAGATCAAAGAATCATTGATCGGATCAATGATGTCTCTATATGGCTTTTTTTTACTCGGTGTGTTAGTCACTGGGTTAGTCTGCATCCATTTTTCTCCTTCTGTAGATTGTTTGGTCAATTACAGAATAGGACATTTTCAAGTAGTAGTCTGTTTCATTGAAAGCGTTTCAATTATTATACTATCCAAATGTTAATATAGTCATTAAAGTTATTGAGATTGTGAGACATTTCTCATGAAAAGCGACTGAAAAATAAACCTTATACCTAAAGATGTCATATTCGATCAATAGTATAAGGCTTACTTTATGATTATTTTTCATCTAAAGACCTTGCAATCATCTGCTGATACAAGCTCTCCAATTGCTTCTTGTCTTTATCTTTAAGGGGAGAATTACGCGAGCGGTTCTGCATCCGGTAGACGGCACTGTCGATGGCGATCTTTTTCTTCGCGCTCTGGACATCTTTATAGAGCTCATTAGCTGACTTGCGGGTCGCGCCTTTCTGGAAGATGATCCACTGTTCGGCAAGATCGGACGTGGCGACCTGTACATGGGTGATCAGAAGATTTTCTTCTCCGACTGCTTTTTCAATGAAACTGTCAGCTGTCTCGCCTTCGCTTGTGAAGATGACCGTCACTTCATACTTATCGTAACGTTGTGCTATGCCAGGAACCAGCTGAGCATCAAAGACCATCCTGACTTCGATGCCTTCGTATTTAGCGTAGTTGCTCAACTCATTAAGCAGGTAGTCTCTGGCATCCGCCATCTTGTCCTGTCGCTTCAGCTTAGCCAGATCCGGCCAGGCTCCGATCATATTGTACCCGTCTACATACAGCAGTTCCTTCTTCACGTCACTCTACTCCTCTCGTTATTAATAGATTTTACTCATTAGACTTATTCTTAAAGGGCATGTCTTTTCCGGTAAACTTCATACATTAATAGTCCTGAAGCGACACCGGCATTTAAACTCTGGACATGTCCTACCATCGGGATAGACAGGGTCTCGTCTACTTTGTCTTTGACCAGTCTGGAGATTCCTTTTCCTTCGTTCCCGATGACCAAACCAACTGGAGATGACACGTCCCAGTGACGGTAGTCTTTGCCTTTCATGTCCGTTCCGAAAATCCACAAGCCACGATCCTTCAGCTCGTCGATGGTCGTCGCCATGTTCGTGACGCGTGCCACAAGCACATGTTCGATTGCTCCAGCTGAAGCTTTCGCAACGGTCGATGTCAAACCGACAGCTCGTCTTTTGGGAATGATGACGCCGTGTACCCCGCTGGCATCGGCAGTTCTCAAGATAGACCCCAAATTATGCGGGTCTTCGATCCCGTCCAGCAGCAGGAAGAAAGGCTGTTCATTTTTCTTTTCTGCCAGTTCAAATAGTTCATCGATCGAGGCGTAGTTCACCGGACTAGTCGCTAAGACCAGACCCTGGTGATTGCCTCCATCGGACAAGGTATCCAGTTTAGATTTAGGCACAAAAGACAGCTGTACTTTTCTTTTCTTAGCTTCAGAAAGAATACTGCTGATCTTGCCGCCTTCCAGACCGTCCTGAACAAAGAGTTTGTTGACATCACGGTCGGACTTCAATGTTTCCAGAACCGGGTTTCTGCCGTAGACCATCTCGTCTGACTCCACTGCTTCGCTGCTTTCCTGCGGCTTTCTGGCCTGTGGTTTGTTCGTGTGTAAACCCCCTTTGCCTGTTCGTTTATGATTCGGTTTTTTTGGCATGTGCACCGCTCCTTTCCTTTATCTTTCCTCTATTGCCTGGATGCACCAGTTTGTCAGTTCATTCAGACGGTCGGACTGCTCCGTTAAATGGAGGTAGCCCATGACTGCCTCAAAGCCCGTCGAATAGCTGTAGGTCTGTGCATCCGTATTTTTAGCTTTTGTATAGCTTTTTGCATTACGTCCTCGTTTGAAATAATCAATTTCTTCCTGAGTCAGCTGGTCCGCTTCCATCAGTGCCTGAATCAGATAAGCCTGAGCTTTAGCTGAGACATAAGTCGTGGCCTTTGTATGCAGCACATTTGGCTTAGTCTGACCTTGAGCAATCAGATGCTCTCTAATTCTGAGTTCATAAATGGCATCTCCCAGATAAGCGAGTGCCAGCCCATTCAGCAGACGCGGGTCCGCTGCTTTACTCATGGCCGCTTCCCCTTTTCCATCTGACTCCTTGAGCAGTGTCTTCAAGAATGATGTTCTGATCTTTAAGCTGATCCCTGATCTCATCCGCACGATGGAAGTTCCGGTCTTTCCTGGCTTGTTCTCTCTCTTCTATCAGCGCTTCGATATCTGAATCCAACAAGTCTTCTTCAACAGACAAGCTGATTCCAAAGATGCTCATCAGCTCTTCAAGAATATTGAGACTTGCTTCCAGCACTTGTCCGGAAACATCCTCTTCTTCCACGTAACGGTTGATAAATCGGACCAGATCATATACAACAGTGATGCCGTTCTGCGTCTGGAAGTCATCATCCATCTGTTTAATGAACTGATTTCTGAACTGATCAATCTGATCCATCAGGGATTGCTCATCGTCAGTCTGTTCAGCTGCCTGATCCAGTCTATGGCTCGCATTGAAGTAAGCGGTCTGGATGCGGTTGAGATTCGTCTTCGCTTCCTCGATTGCATCCAGGGAGTAGTTGATCGGTCGTCTGTAATGAGCCGTAGACATGAAGAAACGCAAGGCTTTAGGATCATGCTGCGCTCTCAGGTCTTTCAGAAGCACAAAGTTCCCTAAAGATTTACTCATTTTTTCATCGTCCATTGTAACAAATCCGTTATGGATCCAGTAATTGGCAAAGGTCTTGTGCGTCTTGGCTTCTGTCTGAGCAATTTCATTCTCATGATGCGGGAAAGTCAGATCCTGACCGCCGGCATGAATGTCGATCGTATCTCCGAGATATTTTGTAGCCATGACTGAGCATTCGATATGCCAGCCCGGTCGACCTTGCCCCCAAGGAGACTCCCAGCTGATTTCGCCTTCTTTCGCTGCTTTCCATAAAGCAAAGTCGAGAGGATCCTCTTTCTTGGATGTTTCATCACCAAGCCTGTTGCTCGCTCCGGACTCCAGTTCATCTAATGAAATGCGGCTCAGCTGGCCATATTTTTCAAATTTACGTGTTCTGTAATAGACATCTCCGTCAGACGAATAGGCAAAGTCATTGTCAATCAAAGCTTCGATAAACGTGATGATGTCGGGAATAGACTCCATTACACGTGGCGTATGATTCGGTTTCTGAACCTCTAGCGCTTCTGTGTCATCAAAGAATGCGTCAATAAAAGTCTCAGCTACTTCCGGAGCCGTCTTGCCCAATTCAGCAGCTGCTCGAATGATTTTGTCATCAACATCCGTGAAGTTGGAGACATAATCGACATCGTAGCCTCTGTAGGTGAAGTATCGGCGGATGGTGTCGAACGCGACGGTACTTCTAGCATTGCCTATATGAATGTAATTGTATACCGTTGGTCCGCAGACATACATCTTGACCTTTCCTTCTTCTAAAGGTGTAAATTTCTCTTTCTGACGAGTCAATGTATTGTACAGTTGAATCATGCATCCTGACTCCTTTCTCTTTTCATTTAGTCTCATTATACAAGAATCAGACTCGACTTGCTTCTGATTCCTTTTTCAGTCAATGGAAAAGCCACGCAAGCCGTTTGAAAAACAGTCCGGCTGCATGGCTTTATCCTGCCTTACTTATCTCTGATCAGTTTTCAGGCTTCGATGATCTCTTTTGCTTTTTCAAAATTGCTCAAGACCTTATCTCTTCCAAGAAGTTCGATCGCATCATTCAGCTGAGGTCCGTGCTGCTGACCGGTCACGGCCACACGGATCGGCATGAACAAGTTCTTGCCTTTTACGCCAGTTTCCTTCTGTACAGCTTTGATCGCTTTCTTGATCGTATCTGCTTCAAACGGTTCAACACTTCTGATCTGTTCGCTGAAGGCATCCAGAACAGCTGGAACGTCGTCGCCTTGAAGGACCTCTTTCGCTTCAGCTGACCATTCGATAGAGTCCTCGAAGAATAAAGTCGCCAGTTCAGTGATCTGAGCGGCATAGCTCATCTGATCCTGGTAAAGAGCCACCAGTTTTCTGATCCATTCGCTTTTTTCTTCAGACGGATTGCTTTCGATGTATCCTGCTTTTACAAGGTGAGGGACAGCTTTAAGTGTCAGTTCACCCAGGTCCATCTCTTTCATATACTGGTTGCTGATCCATTCCAGTTTCTTGGCATCAAAGGCCGCTGGTGAAGTTCCCAGACGCTTGTGATCGAACATCTCGATAAACTGCTCTTTAGAGAAGAGCTCGTCTTCTCCGACTGGTGACCAGCCAAGCAGTGTAATAAAGTTGAACAAGGCTTCCGGCAGATAACCAAGCTCACGATACTGCTCAATAAACTGAAGAATCGTTTCATCACGTTTACTTAGTTTCTTACCTGTTTCGCTGTTAATGATCAGTGTCATATGTCCGAACTGAGGCATCTTCCATTCAAAGGCTTCATATATCATCATCTGTTTAGGTGTGTTGGCAATGTGGTCATCTCCACGAAGCACGTGGGTGATTTTCATGTAATGATCATCGACCGCTACTGCAAAGTTATAGGTCGGCATGCCGTCGCGTTTTCTGATGACCCAGTCGCCACCTACAGAATCAGATTCGAATGTGATCATTCCTTTGACCATATCTTCAAATGTGTAGGTGCTGCCTTTAGGTACTCGGATACGGATAACAGGCGTAATGCCTTCCGCTTCTTTTTCCCTCTGTTCAGATGCTGTTAAATGCGCACATTTTCCGCTGTAATGCGGCATTTCTCCGCGTGCACGCTGCGCTTCACGTTCAGCTTCCAGTTCTTCAGTTATGCAGTAGCACCTGTAGGCACGGTTGCTCGCCAGCAGCTGATCGACCAGCGGATCATAGAAATCCAGACGCTCAGACTGACGGTACGGCCCATACTCTCCTCCGACATCCGCACTCTCGTCCCAGTCGATTCCCAGCCATTTTAAATTATCCAGCTGGCTCTGCTCTCCTGTTTCAACGTGTCGTTTACGGTCAGTATCCTCGATACGAATAATAAAATCGCCACCATGGTGACGGGCATATAAATAGTTGAATAATGCTGTACGTGCATTTCCAATGTGTAGGTGTCCAGTTGGACTCGGTGCATAGCGCACACGGACTTTTTCTGTCATGAGTATACTCTCCTTTTTGGTTTCCCTTACTATTAACTTAACATTATTTCCTGTTTTCTTCCATACATTGAAGCCTTGCTGCCTTAACTAAGCTGCCCTTTTTCCACCAGCAGTCGCGCAAAAGCATAGTCTAGAGGTGTGGTGATTTTCAGATTCTCTTCCAGCCCATCAATCATTTTCACTTCTATTCCCAGTCTTTCGACCAGCTCGCCTTCTTCGTTGCCGTAATAGTTATCGGCATCGGCTTGATTCAAGGCTTCGATCAGACAAGTTGTCTCAAATCCCTGAGAGGTCTGAACGTGTCTGACTTCTGGACGATACAAGGACTGTATCACCTTATCTCCCTTGACCAGTTTCATCGAATCTTTGGCCGGAATCCCTGGAATGACAGCTGAAAATCCTTTTAGCCCCTCCAGCAGATGATTTACTAGATCAGTATGAATGAAGGGCCGAGCTGCATCGTGAACAAGTGTGTATGGGGCTGGATTATCCGCCAATGCTTTCAGCGCCTGAGCGACACTGTCCTGCCGTTCGCTCCCACCAATTACTAAGGTGACTTGTTCAGGCTGTTCACCATAAAGATCCTGCATCGCCGCAATCAACGCTTGTCTGTCTCTCTGACGAATGACAAGCCAAATCTTACGACATGACTCGTCTTCCAGAAAGAGACTTAACGAATAGTCAAACACTGGCCGGCCACCTAAAGGCAGCATTATCTTGTTCACCTCAGGCTGATCATTGAACCGTCTGGCTGATCCAGCTGCCAGAATGATCACATCGTAAATCCGCTTCATCCCTGATCTGTCCTGTCGTCGATTGCTTTCTGGTCATTTAAAAGTTTAGCGAAAATCATGCGTCCGGCATTGGTCTGAAGTGAACTTGTCACGACCACATCCACTCTGTCGTTCATGTGATGTCGTCCCTCTTCCACTACGACCATCGTTCCGTCGTCCAGATAGGCCACGCCCTGCGCTCGTTCTGTTCCGTTCTTGACGATCATGACCTGCATCTCTTCCCCAGGTATGACGACCGGTTTGACGGCATTCGCCAGCTGATTGATATTCAGGACCGGAACGTTCTGAAATTCCGCTACTTTGTTTAAATTATAGTCATTGGTCACAATCATCCCGTCCAGTTTCTTGGACAAATGGACTAGTTTAAGATCGACTTCTTCCGCTTCCGGGATGTCACTGTCATCCATTTCAAGAGAAATCCCTTCCTCTTTCTGGAGAGCATTCAATATGTCCAGCCCTCTCCGTCCTCTGACCCGTTTCAGACTGTCAGAGGAATCTGCGATATACTGCAGCTCTTTCAGAACATAATGCGAAACAACGAACGACCCTTCAAGAAAACCGGTTTTCACCACATCCAGAATACGGCCATCTATGATCGCGCTAGTGTCCAGCACTTTGTACTTGCGGAACGAATCGCCACTTTTCCGTTCCAGCACGTCTTCATTCTCATTTTTTTCCGTCTTCGGACTGAACAGACGTCTGATTTCTTCCCGACGAGATGTCCCCAGCTGGAATCCCACGCTGGCCAATATCACTGTTAGGATAAGAGGAATCACATCACTTATTATGATCATATTCAGATTACCTAAAATAATACTGATCAATACAGAAAGAATAAGTCCAATAATTGCACCTAGGCTTCCGAACATTAAATAAGCGACACTAAATCTGTTGAATGATTTTTCAATTTTCTTGATTCCTTTTTCAATCGGTCTGACAGCCAGAAACGACAGCATGTAAAAAACACCTGCTCCAATTATCATACCGACGATTGGATTCAGCAGCCACCTAGGAATGATGTCAAAATTATCGATCATTTCCAGGGACAGATTGTATCCGAGACTTCCTCCTACAAGGATTAAAGTCAATATAATCAGTTTCGATATCATTTCTTCCCTCCTTCTTTTATTTTGCCTATTAGTCTAGTATAACAGCTAATCAGCTGAAACTGACGCATGGCGCTTTTTCAATTTAAGAAAAAGCGCGTCTGATTGCATCAGCAAGTGTCGTACATCCTATAATTTCTATATTTTCAGGGAAGTCCCAGCCGTCCATATTATTTTTCGGTAGAAGAACCCGTTTGAACCCAAGCTTGGCAGCCTCATTCACCCGCTGATCAATTTTAGAGACCCGACGGATTTCTCCGGTCAGCCCAATTTCTCCAATGAAGCAGTCGGTCGGACGCGTCTCTTTTTCCTTGTAGCTTGACGCGATACTGATGGCAATGGACAGATCGATTGCCGGTTCGTCCAGTTTAACGCCACCTGCCGCTTTAAGGTAGGCATCCTGATTCTGAAGAAGCAGACCTGCACGCTTTTCCAGTACAGCCATGATCAGCGACACACGTGAATAATCCAGCCCGCTTGCCGTTCGTTTAGCATTACCGAATACTGTCGGAGAAATCAGAGACTGAATCTCGACCAGGATCGGCCGGGTCCCTTCCATCGCAGCTACAACCGCCGACCCAGTTGCTCCGGACAGTCTTTCTTCCAAGAAGAGCTGGGACGGATTGAGCACTTCTTCCAGTCCGCCATTTTTCATTTCAAATATCCCTATTTCATTGGTCGATCCGAAACGGTTCTTGACCGCACGTAAGATACGGAAGGTATGATGCCGTTCGCCTTCAAAGTAAAGCACCGTATCCACCATATGCTCGAGCATACGTGGACCGGCGATCGCCCCTTCCTTGGTCACGTGTCCCACAATGAAAATCGCAATGTCATTCATCTTGGCGATCTGCATTAAAGTCGACGTCGACTCCCTGACCTGTGACACACTTCCGGACGCACTGTCAATTCCGGCATGATGCATGGTCTGGATCGAGTCAATGACCACATAATCCGGCTTCAATTCTTCAATCGTCTCCTGAATGGCACTCACTTCCGTTTCAGCATACAGATAAAAGTCTGAACCTCGTAGCTCAAGCCGTTCAGCCCGCATCTTAATCTGAGAGGCACTTTCCTCTCCTGATACATACAAAACTTTCCCGCCATTCTGGTTCAACTGAGCAGAAACCTGAAGCAGCAAAGTCGATTTTCCGATTCCCGGATCTCCACCGATCAGCACGAGTGATCCTGGAACGACTCCACCGCCTAAGACTCTGTTGAATTCTGTCAGGTCAGTCTTGACCCGTTCTTCCTTTTCGATTGTAATGTCAGTGATCGGCTCAGCCTTAGAAGTTTTTCCACTAATAGTCACTCTGCTTCGGCTGTCAGTTTTATCCGGCAGCTTCTCTTCGACCATCTGATTCCATGAGCCGCAGCTGGGACACTTCCCTAGATACTTGGGTGATTCATATCCGCAGTTCTGACATACAAATACTGTTGCTTTCTTCTTTGCCAATCTATTAACTCCTTCAGCCTGAAATTATCTTCCGCTTGATCCAAATCCGCCTGTACGTACTGAAAAGTCATCTGTTTCCTGATCTGCTGTTTCGTATTGAGTGAAAATCCCCTGAGCAATTCGTTCACCTTTTTTGATCTCTACATCTTCAAGGCCATAATTAATGACCTGAACAAAAATTTCGCCTTCATTGCCTTCGTTATTGTAATAGTCCGAATCGATGACCCCAATGCCATTAGGCACAGCCAGCTGCCGCTTCATCGGATTGCTCGACCGGTTCGCCAGAAGCAGGTACTCATTTTCAGGCATATACGCCTTGACACCTGTCGGAATAAGTGTGGAACCAACCGGGTTTCCTTCAAAATTTCCTGTCTGCATAGCCTTAAATACTGACGGAATGACAATATCCTGAGAAGCCGTCAAATCATACCCTGCAGATCCTTTTGTTGCCCGTTTAGGTAGGCTCAGCTCCTGATCTTTATATTTATCTACAATTTCAAATCCTCTAATTCTAGTCATAATATCTCCTGTTTCTTCAATTAAACTGAAACAGATTGCAGACCCCTTTCCATACTCTGAGATGATAGTGTAATAAGTCTATTTTACACTAAATTCGCTGCTTTATAAACGACCAGTTTATATACAAAAAAACCTCTCTGATTACACATTATATGTAATTCAGAGAGGAAAAAAGGGGGTGTATTTAATTGACCAACCTTACCTCGTCTTAACGGATAACGTTAGTAGTTTCTGGATCGAAGAAGTGTGATTTACCCATATCGAAGGCCAAGTCAACATTCTCACCAGGTGTGTGATAGTCACGAGCATCAACTCGAGCGATAAACTCAAGAGAGCCGACTTGTGAGTAAAGCATTGTTTCTGCTCCTAGAAGCTCAGAAACAGTTACTTTCGATGTGACAACTGTTCCAGGAGAAGCATCCAGTGCAACCTGCTCACTCTTGATGTCTTCAGGACGGATACCAAATATAAGTTTAGCTCCATCTTTGTACCCTTTATCGTTAAGAGTTTTCAGTTTCCCTTGAGGCACTTCTACGGTTAATCCATCTCCGTTGGAAATTTTGTTCCCTTGAAGAGTGACATCAAAGAAGTTCATCGCAGGAGATCCGATGAATCCGCCAACGAATGTATTAACAGGTGTGTCATAAACTTCTTTAGGTGTTCCGATCTGCTGGATGAATCCGTCTTTCAGGATAACGATGCGGTCAGCCATTGTCATCGCTTCAGTCTGGTCATGTGTAACGTAGATTGAAGTTGTGTTCAGACGCTGGTGAAGTTTTGCAATTTCAGCACGCATGGCTACACGCAGCTTAGCATCCAAGTTTGACAGAGGTTCATCCATCAGGAATACTTTAGCATCACGAACGATCGCACGTCCTAGAGCTACACGCTGACGCTGTCCACCAGATAGTGCAGCTGGTTTACGGTCTAGAAGATCAGTCAGCCCTAATATGCTTGCCGCATTTTCCACACGGTCTTTTATTTCGTCTTTTTTGTACTTACGCAATTTAAGCCCGAATGCCATATTGTCAAATACAGTCATGTGCGGGTACAGCGCGTAGTTCTGGAACACCATCGCGATGTCACGGTCTTTAGGTGCGACATCATTCATCATCGTGTCGCCGATCCAAAGTTCTCCGTCAGTGATTTCTTCAAGTCCTGCGATCATACGAAGTGTAGTGGATTTACCACAACCAGAAGGTCCAACGAATACGATAAATTCGCGGTCTTTAACTCTCATATCAAAATCAGATACCGCAAAATCATCTGAGTTGTCGTAACGTTTATAAATATTCTTCATTGCCATTTCTACCATAGGTAATCACCTTTCCTGTTTAAGATTATATTGATTCTCAGTAATAATGAATCTAATTAATTGATTAGTTGACAATACTTATTGTAATGGAAACGTTTTTCTCCCACTATGTAATCGTGCACAAAATCAGTGTAAGCGATTTGTGCACAATGACTAAATGACAGGGAACTAGCATTTCAAAATGATGGGAGGCATTGTTTTAAAGTAATTCAATCGTATCTATCATTCATCATTTTCTGAATTTTCCTTGATACATTAACAATGTAAGCACTTCCTGTTGATTATGTATCCAGATATAGTATAATGAGTTTGTGAAATAAAATACGAATAAGGATGTGTGTTAGATGTTCGATTTAAAAGACAAGGTGGCAGTCGTGACGGGTGGCGCATCAGGAATCGGTCTGGCTACAGTAGAAGCGTTCCTGGATAAAGGCGCTAAAGTCGTATTAAGTGATTACAATGCAGCAGATGGTCAGAAACAAGCTGACCGGTTGAGCGAGAAAGGCGACGTCATGTTCGTCAAGGCAGATGTATCGAATGAATCAGATGTCAAGGCACTGATTGACAAGACAGTAGACGTGTATGGCTCAGTTGATGTCCTGTTCAATAATGCCGGAATCGGTGCTCAAGGGGCAACTCACGAGCTCACATATGAAGATTACAGTAAAGTTATTAAAATCAACCAGGATGGCGTCTTCTTCGGAAGCAAGTATGCTGTACAACAGATGAGAAAAAATGGTGGGGGAGTCGTGATTAACTGTGCCTCCATTCTTGGCATTGTCGGTGAACCGACAGCTTATGCCTACAATGCGTCTAAAGGAGCGGTGGTCCTCATGACCAAGTCACTGGCTCTCCAGTATGCAAAAGACAATATCCGATGTGCAGCCGTTGCTCCAGGATATGTAGAGTCCGGTATGGTAAATAAAGAAGCATTGGGTGATTATTATGATAACCTAGTAGATAAACATCCTGTCGGCCGTTTGGGGGTGCCTGAAGAAATCGCCCATGCAGTTGTCTTCATAGCAGAAAATGAATTCCTCACAGGGATTACGCTGCCGGTTGATGGCGGATATACCTCTCAATAATGTTCTGATAAAAATGATCAGACCCTTTTACAGTGGTCTGATCCTTTTTCTATGCGAATGTACGAATAACTCTGGCCGGTACACCGGCAAGCACAACATTATCCCCCAGCGTCACTCCGCCGATTACCGTTGCTCCTGCTCCCAACCAGCACTTATCTGTAATGACTATCGGCTTGGCATACTCTAGTCCTTCAAATCGCTGACTTTAATCCATAGGATGGTCAGGTATAACTAATGAAACACTGGACCAAGCAGTGCGTTTTCCCGAATCCTGATTTCTCCGCCTTCCAGCAGGATACAGTGAAAGTTAGCATAGAAATGATCTCCAACATGGATGTTGTACCCATAGTCAACCCGTAACCCCGCCTCAACCTTAATTCGGCCTTCAATCGTCTGAAAGATTTCTTTTATCCATTTACCTCGTTCCATAGGAAAATAGTGATTAATTGTAGCCACTTCTCCATTTATCAGATACTATAACCCAGTAATAGCTGTCTAATCACCCACAGTGAATGCCCCCCTATAAATACTCCTATAATTTCAACTTCAGTTAACGTAATGCTAGCCTTTGTTATATCATACTCCATCGATTTAAAATCAATATTGTATAATTAATACGTTTTATTAAATAAGCATTTTGAAGATTATTGTTAGAAACAGACACCCGGGCTATCAGCTACTCTACATTCAATTAACCTGTGACCTCTTTTACGTATCTTACTGAGACTATCAAAGCAGTCCTCTTATCTTTTCTTCATCTCAAGTTAATTGACATCCCTGTATATTCAATTTAAAATAAAGAAGAACTTACTTTTTTACAGTAAACTATTTTATCTTGCTGTATATCCCAGTGGAGCGAATACAATGACTTATTCTTTTTTACAGCCATACTCCTTTAATAATGGCACTACTTTAAAAAACCGCATACTCATGGCACCCATGACCACAAGTTCCAGCACTTCAGAAGGATATGTCACTGAAGATGAACTGATTTACTACTTAGTCAGATCTGGAGGTCCCGGTGCTGTCATCACCGCTTGCGCCTATATCGCTTCGGAAGGCCAAGCTTTTCCAAACGGGATGAGTATTGCTAAAGATAAACACATTGAAGGGTTGAGTAGACTGGCTCAAATCATTAAACTTCAAGGTTCAAAAGCGATTCTTCAGATTTATCATGGCGGACGTATGAGCCAGAAACAGTACAACGGAGGGAGACAGCCAATTTCGCCTTCTCCCATCAAAGCTGAACGTCAATGGGCCGATACCCCTAAAGAACTGACTGAGTCTGGTATCCATATACTCATCCGCCAATTTGGAACAGCCGTCAAACGTGCTATCGATGCAGGGTTTGATGGTGTGGAGTTACATGGTGCAAATACCTACCTGCTTCAGCAGTTTTTTTCTCCTCACTCGAATCAGAGAGAGGATGACTGGGGAGGCAGTCTGACCAATCGCCTACGTTTTCCCATCGCAGTTGTCAAAGAATGCCAGTCGATAATTAATGATTACGCGCCCGAAGGCTTCTTACTAGGTTACCGTTTTTCTCCTGAAGAAATCGAAACGCCCGGTATACGTCTGAAAGATTCGTACCATCTGATCGATGCATTAATTACTGAAAACATTGACTATCTCCACTTGTCGGTCAACTACTATTATCAGCCATCATTAGTGGGCTTTCGAGAATATAAAACTCAAATTCCCAATCAAATTGGCCAGTATGTAGCAGGACGGGTACCGCTAATAAGCGTTGGAGCTATAAGAACAGCTGAAGATGCTGAAAAGGCTCTACAATACGCTGATCTCGTATCTTTAGGAAAACAGCTGATCATGGATCCAAAATGGGTACAGAAAGTTGAAGAACAGAAGGAACAAACGATCCGTACTTCTCTCGACTTCTCCAGGAAGCATGATTACCAGATTCCTGAACCTCTTTGGTCAATGATTACGACGGTACCAAACTGGTTTCCCGTTGATAAGTTATAAATCAAACCATGGTATACTAAATTTGTGCCTGAATACACTAATACATGAACATATATAGAAAGGAACATGATAATGGACATCACAATTACAGACAAAGCAGTGAGCTGGTTTGAAAAAGAACTGCTTCTGGAAAAAGGAGATGCCATCCGATTTTTCGGAAAAACATACGGCAGCACTGAGGTCCATGAGGGATTTTCGGTAGGAATGAGTGTAGATCAACCAGAAGATGATGTTCTTGGAAAAACTGAAATCAACGGCATCACTTACTTTGCTGGAACACAGGATGACTGGTTTTTCAATCGCTATAACCTTGAAGTAGACTACGATGAACAAAAAGATGAACCAATCTATCACTTCAACGAAAACTGATCCAATTTCATCGGATATAAACACACCCCTCTTGAGCTATACAGTATTGTACTGGAGCTCAAGAGGGGTGTGTTCTAACTATTTATCTAACTAAACGTAATAGGGTGTGCTTAAATAAGGGTACAAAAAAACTCCGCAAGCAGGGCTCGAACCTGCGACAACACGATTAACAGTCGTGCGCTCTACCAACTGAGCTATTGCGGAATAATTAATGCTATTATAACAAAAAAAGAGCTGCACGGCAACGTCCTGCTTTCACAAAGGGAAACCCTTCACTATCCTCGGCGCTGGGAAGCTTAACGGCTGTGTTCGGAATGGGAACAGGTGGATCCTTCCCGCCATCGTCACCGCACAGTGACTCTTCTATTAAACTGGAGAACGTTATTCTCTCAAAACTAGACAGTTGATCAACACGAAACAACACCACTTACCCTTAACACACGTCAGTCCAGTTTCGCTCGGCAGATGATTCCGCCTCGCTATACTTTCTTTCTTGTGGTTAAGTCCTCGACCGATTAGTACTGGTCCGCTCCACATATCACTATGCTT
>NZ_FNFK01000082.1 GCF_900101165.1 Alkalibacterium thalassium
GTGGTTATCTCTAGATTAAGGGTCTTCTTTCTTTTTGTCTACTTTAATTTCTTGCCCTACTATTTTACTTTCCGACAACTATTTTACACATAGCCACTCACGCACTTCCAAATCATCCGGTTTCAATTCAAGGTAACGTCTGGCCGTATTAATAAAGCCCGCTCTATCTCCATCTTCACGAAGGAATACGGCATAATCTTTCAGGAAGTCAGCATTGTCACTCAGATAAACAGCTGCTTTATCATAGTATCCTCTGGCTTCTTCAAATGCTTCTTCTTCGTTATAGGCAATGGCCGCATACCAGAACAGCTGCGGGTCTTCTTCTCCGCTCTCAAGGACCGGTTCAAACACGGCAAGTGCTTCTTCAAAAGCCTGCTGCCCGAAGAGGACTTGCACATACTCCAGAATCATTGTGATATTATCAGGGTCAAGCCCGATTGCTTCCTGATAAAACTGACGTGACTTGTCTAAATCTCCAAGAATCTTGGCTGCTTCTGCACCCATCGCATACAAGGAGGCATTCTGCCGGTCGTAAAAGAGTCCTTCTTCCACTTGTTCCAGCGCACGTTTTTCATCAGCCAGTTCAAGAAATCCTTTGGCCAGATAACTGTAGACTGACGTATAACTCGGGTCCAGTTCCTTCACTTTAAAGAAATAACTGTTTGCCGTATCGTAATCCTTTTTCTGGAAATACACAAGACCGAGCTGGAAAAGATGATCGCTCGTCTCCTGCAGCTCAACAGCTTCTTTTAAGTAGTCTACAGCAGAATCCAAGTCCCCAATCGCTGCATAAGCATTTCCCAGACGCCCATTGAGACTGGTCCCGGCAAATTCAATATGGTTCTTGACGATCAGTTTTTCGTAATGTGTAATGGCTTCTTTATACTTTCCACTGGCAAAAAGCAGTTCTCCCAGTGCAAAATCGATCACCGGTTCTTCAGGCAGCAGAGTTCTTGCTTCTTCAAGCTTCTGTCTCGCTACTTCAGGCAAGTCCAGCACTTGATAGTAGTCCGCTGAAACCAGAAGCGCCTGGACATAATATGGACTGTCCTTATCTACTTTTTCGATCCACTCAAAAGCTTCCAGTTCATTGCCTTCTTCGATCGCTATCTCAGCCAAGGTCAGTTTCAGCCCCTCTTCATCGGGATGTGCTGTCAGCAGATGCTGAACAACCTGCTTCGTTTCGTTTAAAAATCCCAGATCGAATAATGTTTCAACTAATGCAAACAAATCTTCATCCGAATCGTCTGCAATTGCCTGATCCAGCAGATGTTCTGCCTTTTCAAGTTCTTCGTTCTGAAGTGCATCGATCATTTCTTTTGAGTACGACATCCTGGCATCCCTTCTTTCCTGTCTCTTTTTAATATCTTATCATATCTAAAGGTTGATTTACTATATCAAAAAACAGTTCAAACCAGGTAAGGGTTCAAACTGTTTCTCAAGTTACTGTACACTGTCTGTATGATAGTACACGTCAATTAGAACGCTTCCGCTCAGCACGTCTTCGCTTTCTCTCTGATAGGAGAGCTGATAGCTGTTTAAGAGTCGGTCCTGCTGATTCATGGTGACCAGCATACCTCTAATATTAGAGGCTTCTGAGCTTTCGAATTCAACCTGATAAACCGTTTGAACATAACGGTCATTGAGTCCTTCTAAAGGCTGCTCGTCGTTCAGGCGTGAGATTTGACGCAGTGTGACGTCATTTGACTCTGTCGCAGACTGGATCAGAACAATAGCTTCGTTGATCGTTTCACCTTCAGGAATAAAGCGCAACGAGTCAGCATAAGCCTCTTCCAGCTCATTAAGATTTTGTTCAGACGGAGGGTAAGCATTCAGGAGGGTATCCTGCTCACTCATGAACAGGTGTGGTTTGGCTTTAAATAACATAATGATTCCTCCAGAAGGTCTTCAAGTCAGTCAAATAAATTATTAAAAAACTGTTCAAAACAAGGAAATATACCAGCCGATCAGTGGTTCTCCAATGAAGAAGACAGTCAATGCCGCCAGCCCGATATATGGCCCGAAAGCGATACGAGACTTCCTGCCGAGGCGTTTGACCTTCATTGTAATGAGCCCCCCTATACTGCCGAACAAAGTAGAAAGGAAGAATAACAACAGAAAGTGATATAATCCAAAAACAAAACCAAATAAGGTAAAATACTTCAGATCACCAACACCCATGCCGCCTTTAGAGACTAAGATAATTATCAGGACGAGGATGAAGGCGACGGCTGCTCCGATACCTGACATGTAAATAGGGTTAAGCGGAAAGAACAGACGGTAGATCAGAAACAGCGGACTGAAAAAGATCAGGAGCTTATTTGGTATCCGTTTGTATTCAATGTCCGATACAGTTATCGGAATAATTAGACTGATCAGTAGGAGGCCCAGAACCATTCGGTTAGTGAATCCGAAGAAAAAGTAATTTAATGCAAATAATATGCCGGTCGCCAGTTCGATCAGTGGGTAGATTAGAGAGATGTGTTCACGGCATCCTTGACACTTACCTTTTTGTATAATATAGGAAAAAACCGGGATCAGCTCTTTCCAGCTAAGTGTCCGCTGACACGTATCACAATATGACCGTTTTTCACTGAAAAGGGACTTTGCAGGAACTCGTAGACCCACCACGTTGAAAAACGAGCCGAAGATCAAGCCATACAAAAAGAAAACCACTATAAAAAATATGTCCATTATTTACTCCTATGTAGTAAGACCTAAAAGAGTTCGAAGGCGCTCAGTAATTTTTATTAAGACCAAATCTCCTGCCTGTCGCCCATGAAGCTCATTGATGATTCTGAATCGATCAATATCCAGCATAAATATGGCTACTTCCACGTCAGCATCTCTTGTCGTATGTAAAGACAAGCGTTCCTGGAAATCTTTCATTAGTTTCACTCTGTTCGGAAGCTTTGTAAGCATGTCGAACTATTTGACTTGATTCAACTCATTTTCTTCTCTATTACCTGTATCCGCTCAGTTTTCTTCCCTCTAGATGAAAACAGCTTGTTTTTCAGTTTCTGAACCCAGCCATTAGCCGTAGCTTTTTCATTCTAATCGTCTGGAAACTTAAGAGGATCACTTACGATTGAATAAATGTATGGTGTGGCTTGAAACAGTTTTTAGTTGCAATAAACAAGATGCCAGCGCAATTCACGTAAATAAATATTCGACATAAAACGAGTTATTCACTTGTCCCTTCATAATTTCAGTGCCCCATCTAGGAATGATTATCATACGATTCTGTGCTCCATTTATATAATCAGCTCAGCAGCTCTATAATTATGCAGTTTAATACGTCTTTTATATAACTAGGTATAGATAGTTTATCATACTTTTATCATTAAATATCTAGATAAACATTCTTTTTATAATCAAGAGTGTTGTATCATTAAATAACAAGCGATATTTGTCGGTTTCTCAATAAATATAAAGATTGAACAGTTTCTTACTTTTAGTGAAAAATGATCAAAAAACCCATATTCTGCCTTTAACTGGCAAAAAATGGGTTTTTATTATTCTATTCTGATAGGAACAAATAAAGATGTTGACTATTTAATCCTGAACCCATCTAGAACCTTTTTTCGCATAGCCTTCAACCGCATAAATCTGATTTTCCTCATCAAAGAGCTGTCGTTCGAGCAGTGTGTTCTGTCTCAGCTCAACCAGCCAGTCTCCACGTTCGCTGGGAATACTGAGCTGATAATGGACCATCTGTTTTTTGATTTCCTTTTCAATTGCATGTCTCAATATTTCGACATCTTCAGGATCGCGTGCTGAAATCGTGCAGTTCGGAAAGAGCGTAGTTTGCGCAGGGGATTCCAGCAAATCTTTTTTGTTGTATACCGTCAGCATCGGGATCAGGTTCATGCCCAGTTCATCAAGCAGTTCCATAACCGTTTCCTCATGGGCTATGATATTTTCTGCAGATGCATCAACGACATGTAATAGCATATCCACTTGCTTGGATTCTTCGAGTGTCGACTTGAAAGCTTCGATCAGCTGAGTGGGCAGCTCCTGGATAAATCCGACCGTATCCGTCAGTGTAATCTGCATGCCTGAGGGGAGCTCACTTTTCCTGGTCAACGGATCGAGTGTCGCAAACAGCTGATCTTTTTCATACGTCTCCGCTTGAGTCAGCTGGTTTAAAAGCGTTGATTTACCGGCATTTGTGTATCCGATCAGACCAATCTGAAACACGTTACTGTTTTTACGCTGTTCCCGGCTGCGCTCACGGTGAGCCGCAATTTTCTTCAGTTCCTTACGTATCTCTGTCATCTGTCTCTGAATGTGTCGGCGGTCAGTTTCCAGTTTCGTTTCCCCTGGACCTCTTGTTCCGATTCCTGCACCTAGACGGGACATGTTTTCTCCCTGACCAGCCAATCTAGGCAGAATATAAGCCAGTTGTGCCAGTTCGACCTGCAGTCGCCCTTCCTTACTCTGGGCTCTAAGGGCAAAAATATCAAGAATAACTTGGATCCGGTCAATGACTTTAGCGTCAACTTCTTCCTGAATATTTCTTACGTGACTGGGTGAGAGTTCCTGGTTGAATACAATCGTCTGGGCTTCCAGTTCATCTGTCAGATGCTTCAGTTCATTAACTTTTCCTTTTCCGATTACTGTTTTATGATCGATCCGTTCTCTTTTCTGAGACAGTCTAGCAACGACTTTTCCTCCGGCATTTTCAACAAGCTGCTCAAGCTCATCGAATGAATAACGGAAGGTATCTTCTTCATTCTGCTTTTCTATGCCGACGATGATGACTTTTTCATATGTCTGTTCTTGTTCCATTTAATCACTTCCTATATGGTCTTTTATCTGCATGTTTAATGTATCGATCATTTCGGGATGTTCAATGAGATCAGCCCACTGATCTATCTCAAAGCGATTTCTGAACCAGGTCAACTGCCGCTTGGCATAGTTTCTGGAATGCTGCTTGATCATATCGACTGCTTCTTCTAGCGGCATACTTCCTTCAATATACGGAATCAGTTCTTTGTAGCCGATCCCTTTCAAACTCTGAGCATCTTCTGGTACACGCCTGATCAGCTCTTCCGCTTCATCGAGCAGACCGGACTCTATCATCAGATCCACCCGTCGATTGATTCTGTCGTAGAGTACAGCTCTGTCCGTAGTCAAACCAATGACAAATGCATCGTACAAGGGTTCTTTCTTTTTTTCCGACTGATATTTGGAAAAGGGCTGACCTGTTTCGTGAATCACTTCAAGCGCTCTAATCACGCGTCTGACATTGTTTGGATGAATCTGTTCAGCCGAAGCAGGATCCTTTTCCCTAAGCTTCTCGTGCAAAGATTCTCTACCATATTCACGGGCCAGCCTGTCCATTTCGTCTCTGAATGCCTGATTCGGTTTCGCTTCACCGCCATGACTGATATCAAACAGAAGAGATTCGATATATAAGCCGGTCCCTCCTATAATGATCGGAAGCTTGCCTCTTTTGGTGATCTCTCTTATTTTCTGAGATGCGGCTTCTTTAAAATCCGACACACTAAAAGGGTCTATAGGGTCTTTGATATCGATCAGATGATGCGGAAGACCTTCCGCTTCCTCTTCAGTTACTTTTGCCGTACCGATGTCCAGACCTTTGTAGACCTGCATCGAATCTCCGTTGATCAGTTCACCATTGAATGTTTTTGCCAGTTCAATACTTAACGCCGTTTTTCCCACTGCTGTCGGTCCGACGATCACAATTATCTTATCTTTCACACTATTCCTCCGCGATCTGTTGTGATTCAAGTATAGCATACGTCAGAGGAAAATTTAAAAGGAGTCCATTGCTGAATAAAGCTTTTATAGTGAAATAAAATGGACTATTGAATGGATGGAGTTTATGGGGATTGTTTCTTTTGAACTATACTAAAGAATGATCAAAAAGGTAGTTCAGCACTAGAAAAAGCACTGAATTAAACTCATCTGAAATCAAGTATAGTTCAGAGGGTAAGAAGATGGATGAACTACAGTTTACCAGGAAAAAATAGAGTTCACATTGAAAAGTACTGATAAACTCAAGTCCATATAAAAAACCAGAGTAAAAGGAAGCCTCATTTATAGACTTTCTTCTGCTCCGGTCATTATCGGTTAGGCATTCACAAAACTTCTGCAGGCATCAGCACAGGCAAAGCAGGCTTTTGCACATTCCTGACAGTGGTCATGATCGTGCTGCTCACATTCTTTTCCGCAGGCCTGACAGATCGTTCCGCATAGTGAAACCAGGTCGTTTCTCAAAGACCCTTCTCTTCCACTGAAAGACAGAACCATCTGGCAGATATCTGCACACTCACGGTCCAGACGGATACACTCTCTCATCATATCAAGGTGTTCTTCTTTCAGGCAGGCGTCAAAGCAGTTATTACATGCCTGCATGCATTCATATGTCGCATCCATCACTTTTTTTAATTTCTCATCCATCTTCTCCCCTCCTCCTGTATCAGAGTAATTACCAATTTTTTTGTTTTTTCGTGTTGTTTTAATGCAACTATCGTTGCTCTATCAATTAAAATACAAAAAGGCACCTCTTCCCCCCTTAATCTGATAAAATGAAGTTCACTAAAAACAAACATTCATCACTTAAGGAGTGAAAAGAGATGCCTAATCTACTTCAGATTATCATGTATTTAGTTAATAAAATCAAGTGGCAAAACAGTTTAATTCAACTTTTAAACGATTATATTACTTGGCTTGAAGATGCGGGTGATCGACCACCTAAAGGGACCGATATCACAAAGCTTGATTACAACAAATTGACCCTTGATGACCCACCGAAAGTTGTAAAGATTGAAC
>NZ_FNFK01000113.1 GCF_900101165.1 Alkalibacterium thalassium
CGTGTGTGTCAAGTTGTTGTAGGAAATCTCTAGAATCGCTTTTTCCTTTTATTGTTTTTCGCTGTTTACTGAGGGAGATGGGCTCTGCGAGCCTTTCTCCCTCAGTAAACAGCCTTAAAATCTCTTTATTTTAGTACTTTAGCCAATTGTCCAAGAGCGTGAGACGACGCACAGCGCTTTCCAATACTGCCTTCAATCACACCGACTGATTTTCTAGTTTTGGGTTTCTTTAGTAATGTACGGAGTATTCCTTTGAACTCAGGGATAAATTCCTTCTTAAAGGCAGGAATCATTTCGGTTAATGCTTGTAAAAACACCCCATTCTTACGTGCCGAAATAATAGCCGCTAGGTTACCTGCACCTTTCTGTCCGAATCCACGACCTTGTCGTTTCATGCGATAACTATAAGGACGGTGGTTACTCTCGCAAACCCCGATTCCTTTTCGAAGAGGAAGATAACGTAAGTGAAGTCCCTTCAAACTGTCCCAATTTCGATCCAAGTAGCTGAGTAATTTTGTCAGTTCAAGCTCATATTCAGCTCTGCGGTAATCGTCTTGAATGCGATCATTCGCTTGAGAAATCACTGTACAAACCTTGGTATAATCCCATTCTCTAACGGCTGAAATCATCTGGTAAGACAATTCTTTATCGAAAGACAACCGCTGTTTGATTTTTTGATTCACATGATAAGCATCTCGGAAGTGTTCGTGTCGTGCGCATTTCCCAATAATCAAATCAAATTTGTCCTTCTCGTAGCCACTACCTCCATCACTATTTGAAATGATGACTGTATTCCGAAGATCATAGGTTGCTTCAATCCACCCACTCGCCCGTTTAAAAGCCTTCTGGCTTGATTCTGCACTTTCAAACATCATGGAATTCACTAAAACAGGGCGTTTTCCTTTTTTCGCCACACCTTCATGAATCTGCACACGATGAAGCTCCGCACGTTCTTTTCCTTTACGCCTAGTCAAAAGCAGACCATCCCCTTCAATAAACAGAACAGGTACTTTTCTCTTTTCTTTCATCATTGTTACATTAGACAAGGGTTTCTGCTCTGTCCACTCTTGAACTTTTTGACCGACACGTTGGGTAATGGAGTGAATAGCTGAATGACTTAAAGAAAAGTTGGTTAATAAGTTAATCGCATCGGCAGCTTTACGATAAACACCATCTGAAGCCATTTGAGCTGCCTTCATTTCTACCAATGGAGAATTTCTTGAACGAGAAGACAACTGTAAATACTTATCCAGCGGGATAAGGCTTTTTTCTCCTTTTTTACGCACACGTCTACGTGAAAATTCAACCGTCCCAAAGGTAAATTGCATCGTGCGCTTTCTTACACTATCAATTTCGTACCCTTGATCTTTGTACGATTGAATACACTTTTTGTCTAAGCGCTCCATGCATTCTTGAAAGCATTCTTCAGCTTTTTGCCGGAAAAGCTCCTCAAATAAGATTTCTGCCTCTAAAAATGTCGCTGATTCTTCCAATATTTCCATCATTTGTGCTATAATTTTCATCGTAAAGAAGACCTCTTTCTCTCTAGTTTCTGCAAATTCTAGATTAAGGGTCTTCTTTCTTTTTGTCTACCCTATATTTTTCTGCTTCCTACATAAACTTTACACATAGC
>NZ_FNFK01000010.1 GCF_900101165.1 Alkalibacterium thalassium
AGAGAACGTTGTTCTCTGAAAACTAGATAGTTGTTCAACACATTTGCTTGCTTGAAACCTTCACCGAAAGTACCCTAACCTACGTTTGTGGTTAAGTCCTCGACCGATTAGTACTAGTCCGCTCCATACATTGCTGCACTTCCACTTCTAGCCTATCTACCTGATCGTCTCTCAGGGGTCTTACTTCCTTATAGGAATGGGAGATCTCATCTTAAAGGGGGCTTCACGCTTAGATGCTTTCAGCGCTTATCCCGTCCACAGATAGCTACCCAGCGATGCCCTTGGCAGGACAACTGGTACACCAGCGGTGTGTCCATCCCGGTCCTCTCGTACTAAGGATAGCTCTCTTCAAATCTCCAACGCCCGCGACGGATAGGGACCGAACTGTCTCACGACGTTCTGAACCCAGCTCGCGTACCGCTTTAAGTCGCCCAGAAAAAATGGTGACAAATGCGAAAATAAATACGATAAGAGAATAGGCCGTATAAACTTCTGTTCTCTCCCATCCGAAGGCATCGACTAATGACTGGTTAAACAAACTCCACGTGTAGATCCCTCCAATACATAGCTGCATCATGACACCGCCGAGCAGCACTTTCCATCTTTCTGCAGATTGTTCCATATTCATTCCCCTTTTCAGAAATAGTATAGCAGATTATTAGTTTGGCAATCAAAGCGAATTGACTTATTCTACTCCATATTTAACTATGAATTCCCTTTCACAAGACATGACTGATAATGGTATACTGTTGTTGCATATAGAAAGGTGGAGATTAACTGTGCTGGCAGTCCTTTTACAGTCTTTTCAATTTTTACTGGTCATACTAGTGGCCTACTTATTCAAACAAGCTAAAATACTGAGATCAACTGACGGAGTAGCCCTGCAGAAAATCATACTTAACCTGACCCTTCCTGCGACGATTGTTGTCGGATTTAACGGGGTTTCAGTAGAACCTATTTTGTTTATCATGATCTCTCTCGGTCTCCTCACGAATATCGCTCTTGTCACCCTGGGTGGCTTTTTATGGCGTAATAAAGAAGCCCCACTTCAGTCCCTGATGATGTTCAGTCAGGCTGGATACAATATTGGCAACTTTACTATCCCTTTTGTCCAGGGGTTTTTCCCGGCAGCCATTCCTTATATAGGTAGCTTTGACATGGGAAATGCACTCATGCTGTTCGGCGGATCCCCAATGATCGTCGATAAAATGACCGGACAGAATCACTCGAACGATGGTTATATCAGAAGGATCTTGAGGTTGTTCCGATCCCCTTCTTTCACTACTTATATTGTCATGTTTCTTCTTGCACTTATCGGTATTGTTCTGACAGAAGAAATGCTGTTAGTTTTCAGACTCTTTTCAAGCGGGAATGCTTTCTTGTCCATGTTCATGGTCGGCTTGTATCTAGAAATACGCATCGACTCAGTATCGTTCAAGCGAGTCAGACAGCTCCTGGCTACCCGGTATATTATCGGTAGCCTAGTCGCCGCTATATTTTTCCTGGTCCTACCACTGCCAGAATTGGTCCGTATCTCATTAGTACTCGTTGCCTTGGCACCGATCGGAACAGTTTCTACTATTAATATGATAATTTACGGCAATAAGCGGTCCTTAGCCAGTTTTCTGTCCTCAGTAAGCATCATCATCTCCTTAATTATGATGACCGGTGCTCTTCTGCTGATTATGTAAGTCCTGATCGGTACCGAAGTTGTTTTCACTTTGCTTTTTTTCTGTCAGATGAGGAAATTGGGAAGGGTTCATCCTTAGCGAACCCTGATGGCAATAGTTATGGATAAAACTCGTTTCTTTGATAGCAATGTTTTGTGATCTTTACGCCCTGTTTTATTGAGGAAGTAAAGTTCCTTGATCCAACGGGGTATTTGCTTGTTCTGATTTGGAGTAGTTGGATACTTCCAGTGATTTGGGGGATTGGGAGATTTTTTTGGGGAAAAAGTGTCAGCTCGCTGGGTATGGAGGTGTCGAGTTGGACATAAGATCCGTTTTGCGACAAACTCGACACGCTTTCTACCTCCGAGTTGGGCATAAGATCCGTTTTGCAACCAACTCGACACGCTTTCTCCCTCCGAGTTGGACATAAGATCCATTTTGCGACCAACTCGACACGCTTTCTACCTCCGAGTTGGACATAAGATCCATTTTGCGACCAACTCGACACGCTTTCTCCCTCCGAGTTGGGCATAAGATCCAACTATTGCTTTCGTCACAAACAGAATCTTTAATTGGATGGCAGCTGTCAGCATGACAGCTACCTAATGAAAGTTAGAACACAAAAGTTATCCATAAGCAGAAACTTTCCCGAGCTTCTTTTCTGCAACAAAAAAAGCAATGAGGTGCCATTAAATATGGAACAAACTTCACTGCTTTAGCGTATTTAAATTGGTATCTATCAATTCCCAGGTCAGTTAAACGATTCTGTGTACATGAACATTTCTGTGATGCCTTTTTAGTAATCTTCAGGCATTATCATGGCCAAAATGATGTACAGAAGCAGGTTTGATGGAAGGATCAGGAAAATCAGTCTGACAGCCAGTGACGAAATACCGAAAAACTCTGCAATTCCTCCACATACGCCTGAAATAACTCGATCATCTGAAGATTTTCTTAATTTATTGCCGTTCATAGTCTATTCCTCCTCAATTAATTATCTCTTCTTTCACTTTACTCCAATAAATCAGTAATCTCAAGCATGAGCATAATTCTTCACAAGTATTTTTTCCTTCTCAGATAAATTGCCACTGCTGCTCCAAGAAGGACTGATATCAGGATAACAACAATCGTTCCAAATGGGGACTGCCGGCCGACCAATCCCCCGGTATTCATCCCGAACAAGCTGAAAATAAGGGTCGGAATGGATATGACCAGGGCGATTGATTCAAGAAATTCCATGATGCTGTTCAATCGGTTATCGATGCTGTCCGAGAGAAGTCCACTTGTGGATTCAATCAGTTCTTTATATAGCTGACTGTTGAAGAGACTTTTACGTATAAGGAGTCTCACGTTTTCTCTCTCTTGGTGAGTACATGTTCTCTCTATCGTTGAATCTGATAACCACTGATGAAAGGTTTCACCATAATCTTCAAGCCGTTTAGAAAAGATAACCATTTCCTGTTCGATATCAGCCAGACTCAACAGCACTTCTCTATTGGCTTTTTCTACAGTTTCCGACTTCGCCTCACGGATGTTCTGGCTTAATCGGTCCATTCGATTGTCCACCGCAATATACATACTGACTATCAGATCCATCATTACCTGATGAGGCGATCGGTCTGAATTGAGCTTATCAAGCAACCCTTCGTCTGAATACCCGTTCAGTACGACTAAAACAGATGCCATTGAAAAAATGAACGTAAGTGTTGTGGATGTATCTGCAAGATGATTACTTTCCAGATCGTTAAAAACAGGGAGGTGCAGTACAGACACACGTTGCCCGTAATGATCCTTCAGGCAACTATAGTAGGACACTGTCCTATCTTCCAAGAGAGAGGAAATATCCAAATCTGCTGAAAATTTATCGGTCTCTTTTTTCACATCGTCTCTTACAGGATCAGTTACCAGCACCCATTCAGTAATAGAGTCCGTCCTTTCCGTATTCCCTTTACTGATCATGTCACACCTGCTTCCTCAATTGTCCTAAGTCAATCATACTCTAAATTGACTTTAATCTCTATTAACGACCGTTGACTATTTTAGTGTTCCCTACTGAAAATATATGACGAATAGTGTACACTTTGAGTATTACATAAAGATAGACTGGAAGAAAGAGAGGACAGCTGTCTCAAACAGCTCAACTGATTATGTGGATACCTTTAATTTTGGCTGTCAGCTTCGTGCTGATTCATTTCTTATCTATATACATATCATTACCGAAAGCTTTATTAAGACGATTCATTTCGTTTTCTGCTGGTGTGGGAATCGCCTATGTCTTTATCCACCTGTGGCCCCAAGTTGCACACACCCAGGAACTGGCTGAACAGGAAATACGCTGGCTGGAAGGACACATGCTGCACTATGCCTTATATATCATTGCCTTGCTTGGTCTAACCGTTTTTTATGCGATGGACCGTCTGATTGCACGCGCTTATGAAACTAAAGAGCAGACCAATCCCAACTTGATTGAATCCCGCCTGTTCTGGGCCCACATTGCCTTCTTTTCTTTATACAATACCATGATCGGCTACCTTCTGACAGAAAGGCGAGAACCGGATGCCACATTAGTTGTATTCTTTATTGCTTTTGCTCTTCATTTTGTGACGAATGACTGGGGGCTCAGACATCACCATGAATCTGTATATGATCAGTACGGTCGGTATATTCTTTCCCTGGCTATTATTGTCGGGTTCGGAATCGGGGTATTTTCTGATTTTCCAGAGTATATATTTGGAAGTGTTGAAGCTTTTGTAGCGGGCGCGATGACACTGAATGTCATTAAGCATGAGCTTCCGTCTGAAAGAGAAGGAAATCTAGAAGGCTTTCTGACGGGGGTAATTTCAGCCGGTTTCCTGTTTATATTCATATAAAAGAAGTGATGCGGCCGTCTGAAAGAGACCGGGCATCACTTCTTTTATTATAAATAGTTTCTAAGTTCCCCTATATAGGAGATGAGCAGATCTGCTCCTTCGAGTTCCTCACGTTTTCCGAAGCCATAGGTGCATCCTATAGCGTAGACTCCTTCAAGTTCAGCTGTTTCGATATCCTGGAATCGGTCGCCTATCACAACAATATCTCCTTCAAAGTCCTGTTTTAGCAGTTTAACGATATCTTTCTTTGATTTCCTGAAGTTGAACTGTTCCGTACAGTACAGTCTCTTAAAATAGTCATTCAGTCCAAACTGTTGGGCATGCATCTCCATGTAACTGATTGAGCAGTTGCTTAAGAAAATCAGGGTATATCCCTGATCTTTGAGATACTGAAGAGTGTCAACTGCGCCTGCATACCACCGGGCTTCATTTCTCTGAATCATTTCAAGCATCGTTTTACCGATAAGTCCAGATGCATCCTGACGAAATTCCGGATCGAGGTCGGGCATGAACAGCTCCCACATTTCCTGCTTGCTGTAGCCCAGCCATTGGGTAATTTCTTCATCTGACCAGTTTTTTTCTTCTGCTTTGTTATTCTTCACAAGATACTTGTATGCGCGTTTAAACGCGGGAATGTATATTTTACTGCTGTCATGAAGCGTACCGTCATAATCAAAAATGATTGTTCTGACGTGACTCAATTCATTCTTCATTTCAATTTTTTCATGAGGTTGGCCATTTCGATTGCTCCAACGGCTACTTCTCCACCCTTGTTACCAGCTTTTGTTCCGGCACGTTCAATAGCCTGTTCGATCGTATCGACTGTCAGCACGCCGAACATGACAGGTACACCTGTCATGTCTGATGCTGAAGCCACTCCCTTGGATACTTCTCCACAGACATGGTCGTAGTGAGAGGTTGCACCTCTGATCACTGCACCAAGAGTAACCACTGCATCATACTTTCCGGATGCCGCCATTGTTTTCGCTACTAATGGGATTTCATATGCTCCAGGTACCCAGGCAACGTCGATATCCGACTCTTCCATTCCGTGTCTGACTAATGCATCTACAGCCCCATCAAGCAGTCTTGACCCGATAAAGTCATTGAAGCGTCCCACGACGATTCCCATTTTTAAATCCTGTGCAATTAACTGTCCTTCAATCTTATTCATAATTCTGTTCCTCCAGATTCATTTTTTAATATTCTAAATAGTGTCCCATTTTTTCTTTTTTCGTGCGCAGATACTCCTTGTCTTCATCGAAGGGCGTCATCTGTATCGGTACCCGCTTTTCGACTTTCAGCCCGTACTGATCCAGACTTGATATCTTGAGGGGATTGTTGGTCATCAGATTAAGTCTGCTGACACCAAGATCATCAAATATCTGCTTGCATTCGTAGTACTCCCTGGCATCTATCGGGAAGCCTAGCAGAACATTGGCCTGAATGGTATCGTGCCCCTGATCCTGCAGCGCATATGCTTTGATCTTGTTGACCAGTCCGATTCCGCGGCCTTCCTGTCTCATGTATAGAAGCACGCCTCTGCCTTCTTCTGCAATTTTTTCCATGGCAGAATCGAGCTGCTGACCGCAGTCACACTTTTTAGATCCGAACACATCCCCAGTTAGACATTCCGAATGGATGCGACAGAGAACAGGTTCCCCATCTGATATATCTCCTTTGACAAGCGCGACATGATGTTCACCGGTAAATTTATGTTCATACACATAAATATCGAATTCACCGAATTTTGTCGGCAGCTTGGCTTTTGATTCCCGGAAAATAACCTGTTCATTGGCTTTCCGGTATTCGATCAGTTCACTGATCGTTGCCATTTTCATATCGTGTTCTTCTGCAAAAGCCACAAGATCATCACGTCTGGCCATGCTCCCGTCATCATTCATGATTTCACAGCACAAGCCGACCGGTTTCAGACCGGCGAGTCTCATCAGATCTACAGTGGCTTCCGTATGGCCATTTCTTGCCAGCACACCCCCGTCAACCGCTTCAAGTGGAAACATATGACCAGGACGTTTAAAATCTTCCGGACGGCTGTCATCATCCACTGTCTTCATAGCGGTCAGTGAGCGCTCGCCAGCTGATATTCCTGTAGTGGTATCTATATGATCGATGGAGACTGTAAAGGCTGTCGTGTGATCATCCGTATTGTACAGACTCATTTGAGACAGGCCCAGTTTCTTCGTATAGTCCTTAGTCATAGGCATACAGATAAGCCCCCTGGCATACTTGGCCATAAAGTTGACATTTTCAGCTGTCGCGAATTCTGCTGCACAGACGATGTCTCCCTCGTTTTCTCTGTCTTCATCATCTACGATAATGACATTTTTCCCCTGTTTCAGATCTTCCAGTAATTCTTCAATTTTATTGAACATGCCCTCACTCCTGTTTCTTTCTATCTATAAAAACCCGTTAGTCTGCAGAAAGTCTTCGCTCAGTTTTAACTTCGTCTCGCTCTTTGGAGCCAGGCCCATCAGCTTTTCTACATATTTTCCGATCATGTCGCATTCAAGATTGACCTTGTCGCCGATTGAATGGCTCAGCAATGTGGTTTGCTCAGACGTATGTGGGATGATCGATACTTGAAAGTCATTATCTGATACAGCTGCGACCGTCAGACTGATGCCGTCGATTGCTATGGATCCCTTTTCGATAATGTATTTCAGCAGGTTCCTGGAGGCACCGACTGTGACCCAGACCGCATTATCGTCTTTTCTGAAATGAGTAATGACTCCTGTTCCGTCGATGTGTCCGCTGACCATATGGCCACCTAGTCTGGTCTGAAGCGTCAGCGCACGCTCAAGATTGATGCGGCTACCGGAAGTCAGCGTTCCTAATGTTGTTCTGTCAAGTGTTTCTGACATGACATCAGCTGTGAAAAATGTTTTTTCGAAAGTTGTGATCGTCAGACACACGCCATTAGTCAATATACTGTCTCCTATGGCTGCATCTTCCAGAACTTTCTCTGCTTTAATAGTCAATTCGCTTGATTTAGCACCTTTTTTTATGGCTTTGATTACTCCTATTTCTTCAACAATTCCTGTAAACATTTAATTTTCACTCCTATCTATATAAGCTTCAATATGCAAATCGTCTTCAATCCTAGTTGTTTCAACTGATTTCACTTTGTAGGCATCGGTCACGTGCTGGACCCCATGTCCCATGACTGGAGATATCGCTTCTGCTCCACCAAGGAGCTTAGGTGCAATGTAAACGGAAAGTTTGTGTACAATTCCAGCTTTCAACGCAGCTCCATTGAGGGTTCCTCCCCCTTCAAGCAGAAGGCTGTCTACGCCATATTCCCCGATGATGCGCATGGCTTCGTCCAGATCGACATGTCCGTCAGATTCCTTGACAATCTTAACCATCACACCTCTTTTTTCAAGTGCCTCTTTTTTTGCCGAAGGTGCTTGATCAGTCGTCAGTATCAATGTCTCCGCTTTATTCTGCTCAGTCAGGACTCTTGCGTCCATAGGGATTTTCAATTGACTGTCCATAACAATACGCACTGGCTGAGGTAGTCCATCAACCCGACAGGTCAATCGGGGATCATCCTTCAAGATCGTTCCTATTCCAACCATTATCCCGCTGAGCTGCCCTCTTAAATGATGCGCATGATTTCTTGATGCAACCGATGAGATCCATTTCGACTCTCCAGTTTCCGTAGCTATTTTTCCATCAAGTGTCATTGCGTATTTCATTACGACAAAGGGACTTCTAGTAGTAATAAAATAGTTGAACACTTCGTTCAACTTTCTACTTTCTTCCTCAAGAACGCCTGTCACCACTTCAATTCCTGCATTTCTTATACGCTCAATGCCGCTTCCAGAAACGACCGGGTTCGGATCGAGCGCGGCTACAACTACTCTCTTCAGCTTTTTGTCGATAATCAGATCCGAACATGGCGGCGTGCGGCCATAATGAGAACACGGTTCAAGCGTGACATATATCGTTGCCCCTTCTACTGGTTCATCCGCAGAGTTGATCGCATTGACTTCTGCATGCGGTTCTCCAGCCTGATGATGATACCCTTCGCCGATGATTCGCCCGTCTTTTACTATGACAGCCCCTACCATAGGATTAGGAGAAGTATGCCCCTTCGCTTGCGCTGCTAAATATAATGCCCTTTTCATATAGCTTTCGTCCGTTGTCACTTTTTCACCTCATTAAAAAACCCCGAATCAATTAAGATTCAGGGCTTGAAAAAATTTGATCAGTTATACACATGGTAGTCACAGAGAATCGCCAGTCAAACTGGACGGCTGGACCTACATAAGAAAAACCCTGGAATAAACTATTCCAGGGCTTGAAAGGTCATCTCAATCTGCACTTTGAAAAGGCCTAGTTATCCTCTTGAAAGTCCAATTGTGCATATACTTGTCTTCTTTCATCCAGACTATACTGTCGGCTTCGGAATCTAACCGAATCTGCCTTGCGGCTCGTGGGCTTTACCACCGGTAGGGACTTGCACCCTGCCCTGAAGACTATTTACTTGGTGAACTACCCACCACTTAAATCCTTTGGATTTTGAAGTGGGAGCTTCCTACGAACTCCATTCTTGTTTGCACAAAATTCATGCAGACAGAGGAATCGGATATGGGTAGGCTCAAAAGGCAGTCCCTGCCTCATAGGTTTTCTTTTACTTGGCTAATGCCAAGGAATACTTAGTAGGCTTGGTTATCGCCTAAGTATAGACTTGGTTTTCGTCTACACAAGAAGTATACCAAATGAAACGGAAGTTCGCGACTTCAAGCTATCGCTTGACCGAAATTCATCTCCCACTTTCACTGGTGCTTCGTACCCATACGTTTAGAAGTGGGAGACTTCTTTCGGAATTACGTTAAATAAATCATATATGGAAAATATAACGGTGTCAACTATTAATATTCATTATCTGTATTTTTAACCAGAACAGCTACTCCCATGCCTCCACCGATGCATAATGACGCCAGACCGTATGTCAGTCCACGCTGCTTCATCAGATGAACAAGTGTGACCAGAATACGGTTCCCACTGGCACCAACTGGATGACCAAGCGCAACAGCTCCTCCATTGAGGTTTGTCCGTTCAAGCATATAGTCTTTGTCTACTCCAAATTCATCCGATATTTCTTTGATGACACCCAGACTCTGACTGGCAAATGCTTCATTCAGCTCGAATACATCGATGTCTTCAAAACTTATTCCTGCACGCTTGACTGCCTGCTTGATAGCTGGAGTTGGTCCTAGACCCATAACTGAAGGATCAACGCCTCCTTGACCTATCCCGACGATTTCAACGAGGGGAGTCAGATTATTTTCAGTCAGGTAGTCTTCCCCAACGATCAGAGTTGCGCTGGCCCCGTCATTGATTCCGGAGGCATTCCCGGCTGTAACGGACCCGTCTTTTTTGAAAGCCGGTCTTAGGCTGTTCAGTTTTTCTTCTGTCGTATTACGATTGGGGTATTCGTCTGTGTCGACAGTAACCGTTTCTCTACGGACTTTAGTCTCCACTGGAATGATTTCATTATTGAAGGCCCCCTTGTCTATCGCTTCGATCGCTCTCTTTTGAGATGTGTAGGCAAAGTGATCCTGATCTTCTCGAGTCAGATTGTATCGTTCAACGATATTCTCTGCCGTCACTCCCATATGATAGCCTTCAAAAGCATCTGTTAAGGCATCATCTAGCATGTGGTCTCCCACTTTATAACCGCCCATTTTTTGACCACTACGGGTGCTGCCTGGAATTAGGTAGGGTGCCTGACTCATTGATTCTGTGCCCCCTGCAATGATCGCTCGATATTCACCGGCTTTAATTCCCAGATAAGCGTTCATTACCGATTTTAATCCACTTCCGCAGACCATATTCAATGAATACGCTGGAACGTCAACTTGAATTCCTGCCTTGATTGCTGCCTGACGAGCGACACCTTGTCCCTGTCCAGCCGGCAGTACATTTCCCAGAACAACTTCATCGATGTCCTTCTGATCGATTTTGCTCTGTTCCAGCACACCTTTTATTGCGTAACTGCCTAAATCGGAGGCCGACACATCTTTAAGTGCGCCTAAAAATGATCCAATGGGTGTTCGTTTTGCTCCTGCGATGTAAACTTTACTCATTCCATTCTCCCTTTCGTCAGCTGCTTTGATTCTTTCTAGTCATAGTATTGACCACTAGTTGGAACAAGTAAAGTCATATGCAGTAATTTTAGAACAATCTTAAACTCTTTATTTTTTATTCGTCAACTGGTAGAACCGCACCATCCCAAGTGTCCAGAATGAATTCCTGAGTTTCTTCTGCTCTAAGCACTTCAACCAAACGGGCAATCAGCTCGCTGTCTTCGTCTTCTGAACGTACTGCAACGATATTGGCATACGGCGACGAACTGCTTTCCAGAGCGATTGCTTCTTCAACTGGACTGATGTCCTGATCCACTGCAAAGTTTGAGTTGATGAAGAACACATCTCCTTCGTCCTGAGCGTACAATGTCGTCATCAGCGCTGCATCGTATTCATATTCGAACTGAAGGTTTCGTTCATTTTCTACAATATCATCGAACGATGCGTCAATCAGATCGATCGAGTCGTCTACTGTGATCAGCCCGGCATCCTGAAGAATACCCAGAATACGTCCGTGATCGGCAACACTGCTGCTGGCAAGAATCGTTGCCCCTTCAGGCAGATCTTCCAGGCTGTCGTGACGGTTTGAGTATGCTCCTAGAGGTTCGATATGAATCCCACCTGCATTGGCGAAGTCAAAGTCGTTTTCTTCTACTTGTGTTTCAAAATACGGCACGTGCTGGAAGTAGTTGGCATCGATATCCCCATCAGAAAGAGCTAGATTCGGTATAACGTAGTCATTATACGTTTCGATCTTCAGTTCAATGCCTTCTTCTGCCAGTGTCGGCTGAATGAATTCCAGGATTTCTGCGTGAGGCACATTGGTCGCCCCGACTCTCAGAACCTGAGACTCTTCAGTTGCCTCTTCTGTTGTTTCAGTTCCATTGTCTTCTGCCGGCTCCGGGCTGTCTCCAGCTGTATCGCCATTTCCATTCCCGCATGCTGCCAGTAAGAATGCACTGCTCAATAAACCTAGTCTGATTGCTTTTTTCATAATATATTTCTCCCCTATTCTCTATTTTTTATCTTTTATCAATATAAGAAACCCAACGGTCCCCTATAAACTGGATAACAAAAACAATGAGTAAAATTACTAATGTGGACACTAATGTGACGGTCGCCCTTCCTCGCTGGAAACCTTCCAGATAAGCCAGATTCCCTAAGCCTCCTGCTCCAATCACCCCAGCCATCGCCGTGTAACCGACGAGACTGATCGCCGTAACTGTAATCCCGGAAATGATGGAAGGCAGGCTTTCCGGAATATACACTTTCATGATGAGTTCAAATTTAGACGCACCCATCGCTTCCGCTGCTTCGATCACGCCTTTATCCACTTCTCTGAGTCCCGTTTCCACCAGCCGTGCATAGAACGGTGCAGCTGATAAAATCAGGGCAGGAAGTCCTGCAGTTGGTCCTGTAATGCTGCCGACGACCACCCGTGTAAAGGGAATCAGCAGAACGATCAGGATAATAAACGGAATCGACCGGAAAATGTTGACCATGACTGATACTGATTTGTATAAGGCTACTGACCAGATCGTCTGGTTGTCTCTCGTTTCATATAGAATCAGACCAAGTATCAGTCCGAGAACGAAGACGGCAATGACTGACAAGGCGCTCATATAAATCGTTTGCTTTGTTGCCATCCATAATCTATCCCATGAAACAGTTTCAAAATTGGTATATTCTGTCAAGATACCTGCTATTGTCAATTGATTTAACATTTTTATTCAATCACCTCTACTTGGACCGGATAGGTTTTGAACAGTTCGAGTGCCTGTACTTGCTTGCTCTGGTCACCTAGAACCTGGATGATCAGTGTACCTACCGGCGTGTTATGTGTCGACTGGATCGTCCCTTGAATAATGTTGATGTCGCAGCCGCATTGTCTGCTGACTTGAGTGATCACTGGTGAGCCGATGTTGTCTCCTTGGAAGAACAGCTGAATGATTTGACCGTCCGGATAAGCTTTTTTTAGTTCAGTCAGTGCCTGACGTGTTTCCTTATTGTCTGTTTCCCTGTCCTGACGGATAAATCGTTTAGTAATGTCTTCCTGAGGATTTCTGAATACCTGGAGGACAGAGCCTTCTTCAACAATGTTACCTTTGTTCATAACCGCTACACGATCACAGATTTTTCTGACTACTTCCATTTCATGAGTGATCAGAACGATCGTGACATTCAGTTCCTCATTTATCTTGGCGAGAAGGTCAAGCACTTCATCTGTCGTCTGAGGATCGAGGGCGCTGGTCGCTTCATCACAGAGCAGGACTTTCGGGTCATTCGCCAGTGCTCTGGCAATCCCGACCCGTTGCTTCTCTCCACCAGACAACTGTGCAGGATAGGCTTTTTCCTTGTCACTTAATCCGACCAGGCTGATCAGTTCTCTGGCTCGATCTACCCGTTCAGCTTTAGGTACACCGGCAATTTCAAGTGGAAAGCAGATATTTTCCAGTACAGTCCGGCTCCAGAGCAAGTTGAAATGCTGGAAAATCATACCGATGGACTGACGTTCTTTTCTCAACTCTCTTTTTCCTAGAGGAGACAGTTCCTTGTCGTCGATGATGACAGAACCTGAAGACGGCCGCTCAAGTCCATTAAGCATTCTGAGCAAGGTACTTTTACCGGCTCCGGAATACCCGACTATGCCGTAAATTTCTCCTTTGTTAATTGTTAAATTAGTTTCTTTCACAGCTTCAAACGGCTGTTTTTTGTTTAAAAATGTCTTGGTCACTTTATTTAAAGTAATCACTTTTGTTCACTCCTGTTCTAATACGGTCTCTAAACCTGAAAGGGATAATTTCCTGATAGGTCCAGAGAAACTCTACAGATTATAAAGAGCAATAAAAAACGCCCTTTTCAAGTCTCTAAACTTAAAAAGGGCGAATAGGTCTATTCGCGGTTCCACCTTCGTTCGTCACTTCATTGCTGAAGTAACCTCTGCCAGTACTTAAAAGCCTGTCTGCTTCTGCATACTGCGGCACTATAGCGGGTGCACCCGGAAATGGCTCATACATGTACTCACCATTTCAGCTCAAAGACCATTTTCCAGATCGATCCTCATGCTCCCTTTCACCAGGCGAGAGCTCTCTGAGATGAATCTCTAATCTGTACTTATCTTTTCAACGCTAACTGTTCTCATTTAAATTTAATTAATGTTGTGACTGATTAATAGTCTATCAGATGGACTAAATCCGTGTCAACACTTTTATTTTTTATTTTCTAAATCTATGTCAACGATCTGAGTACCATGGAACTGGTCCGTGTGAATCAACTCAGCTGCTTCGGCCAGGTTTCTATATGTCAGGCCACCACCAGCAAGAATTTCAAGACGTCCTGAAGCTTCTTCAACAAGCTGATTGATCCATTTATAATGTTTTAGAGCCGACCCTGCTTTTGCCCCTCGTGTCAGCAGTCTGTTTATTCCATGACCAATCAGTTCTGAAACTGCAGCCAGCTGAGTTGTATCGGCGAGCTCGTCAAATGCCATATGGAAAACCGTTTCCTTGTTTCCGCCGCATTCGACCAGTTTGTCGATAAATGGCCAGTCGATTTGTCCATCTGGCGTGAGTGCACCGAAGACGATTCCGTCTGCTCCAAGTTCGACTGAACGAGCAGCAGATTCAACCATCATCGCTTTTTCTTTGTCCGTGTAGACAAAACTGCCTCCACGTGGCCTGATCATTGTTATAACCTTGGCCTGATGCTGATGAGCGAATGCCAGTACCTCTTTCTGGACCTGTTCAGAAGGGGTGGTTCCTCCAACATCCAGCCTGTCACATAATTCCACCCGGTCAGCACCAGCACGGATAGCTTCAGGTATGTTGCGAAAGTTTTCAGCACAAAATTCTCTTAACATGTTATCTCCCCTCGTTTTACCCTTCATTAGTGAGAGGCTGCGCATGTTTAGTGCCGTAAAGATACCCCAGTACACATACAAGCGCTGAGAATCCTATGAAGATCGGCATGTAAAACGGATTTGAGAACCAGCCGCCCAGCAGGATGACCAGCGAGCCGATCGTACCCAGTACTGGGGCAACGTAACCTAAGAATACACTAGTGATGCGTTTTTCCTTCTTCAGCTGAATGACTTTGATATACAAAATGATATAAAGAACATAACTGAATACGATGGCGATCTCACTGATATCTCCTCCGGCCAGGATATCCCATCTTTGAGTAATGTAATGCATGACAAGCCAGAAGACAGATAATCCGTAAGCTGTCAATGCAGCGAAAGGAGACAGACCTTTTGCTTCATCCAGATTCCTTATCCGACCGCTCATCGGCATCATATTTTTCATGGCCAGAGTATGAGGCAGGCGAATATAACCCAAGCTGATCCCATTGACCACTCCAAGGATGGATATGAGCACAAAGCTTGTCAGTATTCGTTCACCGTAGATGTCCAATATCGACTGTCCAACCTGACCGATTGCCTGTTCGCCTGCAGAGAGAATAAATTCCACTCCAACGATTGCTATCAGCCCAAGGAAAAAGGCCAGATACACAGCAAGAACAACAAGTGGACCGATTGTCAGAGCCAATGGCATCGTGCGACGGTGATTTCTCACTTCCTGAGTGATCGTTGTAGATACAATCCATCCATCGAAAGAAAAGGCTACCGGAGCCAATGCTCCAAGCCATGCCCATCCCACATTGCTTCTTTCAACCAGAGCTATTCCTTCAGGAAGAGCCGGTGCATTTTGGTTCCAGAAAATACCTAGCAGTCCGATTCCAATCAGAGGAATCATTTTAACAACTGTGGATATATTCTGGAAACGACCTCCGCTCTTGTATGAAAAATAGTTCATAGCAAAGAAGAATGTCATGTACATCAATCCTAGAATAGTCTGCAGTTCCAGACTGGACTCCAGACCAAACAGAGAAATGGTATAAATTCCTGATACCCAGCTGACAACTGCTGTGATTGTCGGGAAATAGACATAGAGCTGGAACCATCCAAAGGCATTCGCTGCTTTTGATGAAACAAATTCCTCATAGTAGGAGACGACTCCTCCTCTCATGGAAGACCGACTTGCAAGTTGTGATAATGTGATACTTCCGAATATGACACAAAGTGCCCCGATAACGAAAACCAGAATGCCCAGCCAGACACTGCCTCCAGTTGCAATCAGAATTTCATCTGCTTTAAAAAATATACCTGAACCAATACTGATTCCAACGATCATGGAAATGGCCGTTCCCAGACCGTAGTGTTCTCTTTCTCTCATTATTACTCCCTCCTCCATTGCTTAAAGGCAATGGTTAAAAATGCATTATTCAACTATATCAAAAAGAGGAAGTGAAATAAAGAGATAGAACATGTGTTATTTATGATAATGGTCTCAGTTAATAGTGTTCTCATTCTCATTAGACATAAGGATTTAATACCTTACTACTTTTCTCATAAAGTGATAGTCAGATTCCGGCTTCGAGTACTGTTCTATAAATCCAAATTTTTCCTAAAGATGTCTTGCCCGTTCATTTCCCAAGCCTCAACTGTTCTATCTTATTCAGCGCATACCCGTCCTTATGATATAATGTAAGCAAACGACGCTATAGAAAGGACAATTAAATGTCAGCCGACACACTGATTTACCGCCCTATTGAAACAAGAGATTATACAGAGGCGGCCCAGATGATCAAAGATACCTGGCAGTACGAGAAAGTTGTTTCCCCACGCAACGCCCTGCATATGGCATCTGTATTTCTATATTCCAGTCTTGCCCATCATAATTTTTCACAAGTGGCCATCCGAGACGGAAAGGTCGTTGGACTGATTCTGGGGCGAACAAATGATGTTCCACTTAAAGAAAAGCGCTATTATCTTAATATGAGCTATCATCTGATCAGGCTTCTTCTGACTTCTGAGGGGAAACAGGCCGTTCAGTCTTTCCGAAGAAATTTACAGGTCAACCAGGCCCTGCTTAAACAGACTTACGAAACATACGATGGAGAACTGACATTTTTTGCGGTTGATGCGTCAACCAGACAGTCAGGCATCGGTTCTCATCTCTTCTATTCCTATCTGACTTTTATGAAAAATGAAGGAGCCAGAACATTCCGTCTGTTTACTGATACGAGCTGCACTTATGGATTTTATGAATCTAAAGGGATGACGCGCATCGGAGCTGTCACCAGACGCATGCCGTTTTTAGATAAGGAAATGAGCTTTTTCCTATATAGGGGAGACCTGCAGGAACTAAAGACAGACAAGGCCTTATAGGCACTCATCTTTATTTTCAGCTGCTTATCACATCCACTTAGATCGGTTATATCAGAATTGGCCAGTGAAGAGTTTTCACTGGCCTTATTTTGTTGTTATTCTATCAGTTATCAGACACTAAGTATTTTTACATCTAGGTCATCCTGCCGTTAATGATTCAATTTATTACAGCCGGAAGAGGGATAAACTGTCACTAAGATAATTCTACTTGCAGCTGCGAGCACAAATTCCTTCACTTACTCCCATCAGAACAGATCTAGATGCATCTCCATCGATAATTATTGTCACAAATACCGCTATAGAGGTTCTAGTTATAGCCCTGAAAGAATCTTTATAACTAAACTACTGCTAGACCCCTTCTAACTGTATCTTACAAAATTCCCTATCCATATAATTCAGTTAAACACGCATTACTTTGAGTTCAGTACTCACTTTAGTCTTTATACTGTAATTAAAAGCAGTCATAGCTGTAGTTCGCTGTTTCTAATTGGTGATGAGCTGCCATTTAGACACCTATTTTCGACTTTTACATTCCTTAAGTGACCTGACGTGACCCGTCTCTCAGACAATCGTAACATTTCTGCACTATTTGAAGCATTTTATAATCAGAAGATTTGAGAAGCTCAAATCTGACCTAATTTGATCATTTCCTTCCTAAAGACAGTAGAAACGATCGAGCTGACAGGTGCAAAGAAAAACCTCATCCGGATAAGAGCAGGCTTTTACTCCATAGATGAGGTTAATCATTCTTAAGTTTTAATTAGTCTGTTCAGCTGTCTGGGCTTTTCCTTTTCTTTTCGGATTGAATTTAACCAGCCCGAAGACCAGGAAGAACACGGTGATGACGGTCGAAATAATCAGGAATACTACGGGGCCGAACTGATAAATGAACGGCAGTGATGCAGCCGTCACCAGTCCCCCTCCAACGAAAGGTTCAAACAGGATCTGTTTGTAGCCGAATCCCATCAGCGCGGGAGTCTGATATTCCGGATCGGCAATTTTCATCAGTAGAAGTCCGGTCGCTGTCATACCCGTTGCCTGTCCAAAATCACCAAGTCCTCTTTCAAACCAGTGCTCCGGAATCATCCGTGGACCGAGGTACAGGAATGCAAAGACGTTCCAGGCTGTAGCGACGATTGCCAGCAGGAGGAACGCCAGGATATTTTCTCCAATGACCTGCAGAGATAATGTAGCCAGCGCAGATACAAGAAGCACATCCAGAGCAAATCCGGATATTTTGCTGATCAGGTTCTGATCAATATACATATGAATATCTAGCTTATCGAAGAAAATCTGAACGATGACTCCACCGATCATAGCGAGCGGGAACAGGGGCACATAAGGGAATAAGACTACATCTGTCCACGCTCCCCATGTACTGGCTTCCAGCAGGATAAGACCTTGCTGCAGGACATAACCGATCACTATTGCAAATGCAATGAGTGACAAGTGAAAGGCAAGTGGTTCGATCGCTTTGGCTTCTTTCACTTGAGGTTCCATTTCGAATCCGTGAGACTCACCTAAACGTTCTTTTTCTTCTTCAGTAAAGTAATCTTTCCCTCCGACATGTTTAGCGAAGCCTTTTCGGTATCCAATATTGATGATGATGATTCCTGCAACAACTCCAACTAAAATACCGACTGTAGCTAAGCCGAGAGCGAGATCTGCCCCTTCGGCAAAGCCAAGGTTTTCAAATGTGCTGGCCAATCCGGCAGCTGTCCCATGACCACCTACAAAACTGATCTCGATCAGTGCTCCAGCCAGGGGATTCATACCGAATAAAGGGGTCAGGACCAGCAACGTAAGCAGTAGTCCGATTACATATTGTCCCCACGAAACTGCCTGTCCCATTACGATCTGAGGACCTGCCACATTCCATATTTTCTTGACTCCGGGGACTTTCTTACCTAAGAAAAGAGCGGCAAATACGATATTGATGAACATGCCTGGGAGAGGACGCCACACATCGAGAATAAAATCAGGAATCAGTCCATTATAAAATACGGACTCCTGCTCCAGAAATTGAGACGTCAATCGCCCCAGGACATCAGGACCTAAAAACAAAGCAATAAATCCTGCGATGATCGAACTGGGTAAAAACAGATTGCGCAACCATTTCGTATGCAGGCGCACAACTTTTCCGATAATTAGAAATACCCCGATCATCAGAAAACTAAATCCCACCATATTTGGTGTCATAACTCATTCCTCCTAGTACGTGATTATAATTACACATATTTCACTATTATAATCTAAATTTCATTTTCTAACAACTATTGTGAGTTTACGTACGAAATATTCAGGAGTAGAATGATTAGATCCTTAAATATAATATTATGTTCTTATCCTTCGACTAAATTACCTGGTAATCTTTTTACACTAACAAGTCAATCATCGGGCAGCTGCTTGCTGATTGTGAAATCTGATCAACTTAATCTTCGTTATCGTTTTCCATTTCTTCTTCTCTAAATGCGGCTCTGGTTTCTCTCGTTTTCTTGGTTCTCTGAATTTTCACCTCGGCAAGATATTCGACTACTTCCTTAGGCTTCCTGATATCAAAGGCTTCAACTGGTTCAGGTCCTCTCATTGTTTCTCTCTTGATATGCAGAACCCCATTCTCATTAACTTTTTCCTTCCATCGCACGAGCCGTAGCATTCCTTCCGTCAGTTCCAGAGCAGTTATGCTTGCCGGGTAGATACCACACCCTGTATTGAAATAGGGAATCTGTTTGTTGTTCGGAAATTTAAATCGGTGTGTATGCCCGCAGATCAGTGCGCGTCTATGCTTTTCGATCCATTTACTGTAGTTGCGTTCGATCTTATGTCGTTTAGTTACGTTCTTGACTGGACTCGCCGGATTCTTGATTCCTACCCGGTGGAAAAAACGCCAGAAATATTTGATTGACAACATAGTAAAGAACCAGAACTGATCATTTGGTGCATCCCCCTGGTGACCATGTAGGACAAACAACTCCTGACTTGTATTACGATGTTTGAGGATAACAGCTTCGTGGGGTTCGATCCCCTTTAGAAAATCATAGAACACTTCATTATATTCGTCATAGTTGATAAACAGATTCTTCTTAACATACTTGGGATTATCCAGATAGATATCATGGTTGCCGAATATACGTATATAACGGTCTTTATCGAAAAATTTCTTAATGGCCTGATATGTATCCGTATGAGCATTTTTGATATGCTCCATTTCTGAATACTCAAGCAGTTCTTCTCCATCCCCAACTTCAAAAAATGTATAGCCATTTTCATAGTATTCATTCAATGCATGTACAAATAAATTTCTGCTTTTTAAAAATTCATCAGATGTACTTCCATCCCCACGATGGGCATCGCTCATGAACACAATACGGGAATGATCGTCGAAGTACATTTTCTTTGCATTCTTATATGCTTCCGTCAGTCTTTTCTGAGTAAACACTTATCGGCACCTCCTAGATACTTTATTGATCTCTTTAAGTATAAGCTACTGCAGCTTGATAATGAAAATGGAATACTTCTCTAATAATCCTATGAGTAATACTGACACCTCACCAACAATATGCTAAGGTTAATATTGTAATAACTAAAAGGAGGGGCTGTATGAAATTTGGTGTAAGAAAACCGAGCCTGAAAAAAACCATTAAAGCTCGAACTACTGGAAAGATTAAACGTAAAGTAAAATCTTCAGTAAATCCCTTGTATGGGAAAAAAGGTATGGGGTACGTGAAAAATCCTAAACGAGCCGTCTATAATAAGATTTATAACAAAACTACCGTGGGAATCAATCCATTATCTAAACTGTCCACACCTTCAGACACCTCTACGAAAACCTCTTCTATTAAAAGTGAACAAGCTATTGGATATACGAAAAAAGAGAAAAAGCAGGAAACAGTTACTGTCAGAAACCCAGTGGAAAAATGGATCCGACGGGTCATCAGAAAAGACTCTTCAGATACTAAGATAATCACTCGCACCGTAATTACTGAACAATATACTGTGAAAGAAATGCTGGCTATTCAAGATGAAGCCAGATCTTGCCTTCATAACTATAACCAGTCCATGCGCTATCTGACAGACACTAATAATGCCGATGTCTTTTTCCCGAGACTTCAGGAGGCTGAAATGTCTTTATCAACCCTAGTCAGTTTAACTCAGAATCATTCTTTCCTGGTAGCTGAAGGAGATGATGTCATCGAAGCTCAGAATCGTCTACTAGAAGAGAAAGAAAATATCATCAAGCAGTTTGTCCATACTCATATTTCCGAGTCGATTAAAGGAGCTAATAATCTGAAAACGGACCGAGGACGTCGCAATCGTTTAATATCGAATTACAATGAACTCAGCACCTACTTCTCTGATCTTCCTCGATCGACTGTTGAAATGATCAATACTATCTGGAACAGCCTTATTCCTCAAGAGGATTTAATAAACAGATAATAGATAATAGAGCAGGACGTTCTAAAAAAACGTAAAAGAACAGGACAAAGTCCATAATTGGATTCTGGCCTGTTCTTTATCTGTTTAAATGCTGCTTGATTAAATCTGATTTCTCACGATTACAAATTTTCGCTTCTTCAAGGTTTATATTACAATGAAAAATGTGCGGGAGGTGTTCATTTCCGGTCCGCCATATTTCTTGTATGTGACATCTCCTCCTGCTTCCTTCAGCAACCCCACCATGGGAAGGGGTGCTTTAGTGAATACGATTATTTTTCATTTAACTTTCTGATCGGTCTGCCTTCTGAATCATATACGTAATTTCTGAGTTTCATAGAGTCAGCCATAGCCTGTACTAATCTGTCCTGATACGGTTCTGCCAGTTCTTCAAAAAGATAGGCTTCCTCGTGAAGGCTGTGTTTGGAACGCAGAGCTTCCACCTCTCCGGGTTTTCGTAGTTTATATTTCCGACTAGGTAAGTTTCCTTCTATGCTGCGTTTCTCGATGCGATAAAAGTGATTATCATCATTATAAATAATTTCCAGAGCACCTGAATTGGTCCGTTTGTACTCAGCATGCGGGTAGGCTTCTTTATGAAGTTCCCACCAGGCTTTGATTCCCTTAATTGCCTCTTCCTCGTTTTCGTAACTCCCGTGCTCTTTTTTTACATTACTCAGCCGATTCTGCCAATAGGTGGTGTACACTTGCTGTTCCATTCACTTCACTCCTTCTGTTTGAGATACCTCTAGTGTATAGCATCTTTCATTTAATTCAAATGGAATCGGATGCAAATCATCTTTTGTAAGGAGACTGTAAAATACACTTTTACCTGTCAGTAAAAATATCCAAAAGTTTTCTGATAACTAATGCTATCAATGTTCCTGTAAAAGTGACAAAGCCCAGATTCAACAGAAAAAATCCAGCTGAATAGTTTAAAGCCAGTTCCTGCTGCATCTGGTTCACTTCTTCTGAAGTAAGTCCCGCAAGCACATCCACAGGAACATCAATCGCCCAAAGGAAATAACCGATGATTATCATGATCAGGCTGATGAACAGACCCGCGACCAGCCATTTATTCACTCTATTTCTCATATTCCGACTCCTTTGACTGAGTGATCGGTCTCCTAGTTAAGGATGCGGCACTCCTTGTTCTTTCAGTTAGTTTATCAGTCCCGATTACTGAAGTAAACCAGTTTTAGTATACACAGGCTGTATTCTAGAGAGAGTAAGACAACTGGCCTGATTTTCCGGTAGACGTTATTCTGATCGATTCTGGTCAAGTCTCATTTTTTAAAGATGAATGTCATATATCTGTTTATGAACCATTCGCACCTGTTTTCATTCCGTGAATACACCATATAGTTATTTATGACACATTCGACCACCTTTTTTCGAAATGAACAGTCCATATATCCATTTATGGCACATTCGAGTCTTCTATATGCCTCACTTTCGATCGGAAAAGAGGCTTCCGCCTCTTTGATCTCATCCATATAGTTGGCGAATGCCTCAAATCTCTGTTTTATGAGGCATTCATCTTAATTTTTAGTTGTGAATACCTCATATTTCTATCTTATGAGGCATTCGTTCTTTTATTCTGGATGCGAATACCCCATATCTCTACTTTATGAGGCATTCGGTTCTTAATCATTCTAAAAGTCAAAAGATTTCTATTTGAAAAGAGGCATCCGCCTCTTTTTCTTCTATCTATTAATGGGTTTATGAATTATGGACCAGTAAGTCCAGTTTTTTCGACAACTTTATCAAAAAAGAGTCCTGACCTGGTCAGCGACTCTTCTTTTATCTTGTTTAGTGTATTTATTATCATCTGATTGTTTTCAGTCCACGACTCCATGAAACAGTTGTATCGATTACAGATTTGATTGTCGGGTTGTGTACTTCTGAGGGACGGAATGTTGTCATGTCTTCAAAGTCAGTGAAGAGACTGAATCCACCGGTAGGTCCTACTGTAGCCACGTTGGCATTAGATAGAATCGTACGCAGACTGATAGTCGCCGCTACCCCTAAGGTCGACCCGTAACCAACGATTCCTGCCGCTTTATTCCCCCACTCGGAAGCAAGGTAGTCAATTGCATTTTTCAATGACGGAGTGATCGACTTGTTATATTCAGGTGTGATGAAAATAAACCCGTCGAGTGAGTCGATTTTCTCAGACCATTTCTGATTGCCTTCTTTGCCATACTGCTTGTTTGCCATTAATGGCGGAAGGGCCTCGTTGAACATCGGTAGATCGTAGTCTTTGATATCTACGATTTCAAACTCTGCATCCTGTACCTCTTTCGCTTTTTCAAGTACATACTCAGCCACCTGATTATTGACACGTGTATCTCGTGTACTACCCGTTATAATTCCTATCTTTACCATAAAAAACTCCTCCTTTAAATGCTAACTATTCGTAAGTCAGCTGCATTGCTTATTATATGACAGCTTGACTTGAAAATAAACCAACAGTATAGTAGATGTGTTGTTTAGATAACAGACATATCCGTCTGTTTAACATTCCAAGAGAAAGGCAGACAAGTACAGTGCAAGTTAAAAAAGATCCCCGTGTGACACGTTCAAGAACACAGATTATCGATGCTTTTGTTCTTCTTTCAGGAAAAAAGCCATTTTCCTCTATTACCGTTAAAGATATCACTACAGAAGCACGGATCAATCGGGCCACCTTTTATAATCATTTTCTAGATAAATATGACTTGCTTGAGCAGGTCGTCAGTGAAGCCTTGCGGTCAAACCTTGGCTGCAACAGTCATCCTGATATCAAAGAGCATTTGTCGACTGAAGATACACTCAGAGAACTTTTTAGTTCACTGATTCGTTTCGAAAAAACACTCGATTCGTATTCAGATGGATCGGAGGAGTCTGAGATGATCGCCCTGGTGATTCTTTCTCATCTGATTGATATTCTATCTTCACATCTGGCTCTCCATAAACCTGGGATAGAATCTTCGGTTCATCTTAAGCTGGCTAGAATGCTGACCCATGCGTTACTGGGAATGACCAAGAATTACTGTGAGTCTTCACAGGCTGAAGCACCAGAAGTCTATATCGATCCTGTTCTGACCGCTTTAATCAATGGACTAGATACATTATAAAACGCTGCCGATTGGTCAGCAGAGAGTCAGGAATAGAATACCCTGATTTTTCTGCTTCCAGCAATCGGCAGCGTTATTTTTTATCGATCAGCTCATCATGGCAAAAAGTCCGTTCAGCTGATAGCTGGCCCCTTCTCCTCTAGCTGAATGCAACCGTTTATCTGTGAATGTCGAGGCCCGCTCTACTTCTATATTTTCATTTTTGATTCCCGCTTCTTTCAATATCGACAGATTCGCATCCGTCATGCTCATCTTATATTTAGCCCCTGTCTTCCTGAAAAACTGATCCCTTTCGGCAAATCCGGCAAATGCTTCATATACTTCCGGCCCCACTTCATAATTATCTTGGTCGATTGATGGTCCGACGTAAGCAATCAACGTTTTAGGATCCGTATTATACTTACTGATCATCTTCTCTATCGCTTTAGTGGTGATGCGCTGAGTCGTCCCCCGCCAACCCGAATGGACATTGACCAGTATTTCATGCACAGGATCATAAAGAATAATCGGTGTACAGTCCGCATACTTGATAAGCAAGCCGACTCTTTTTTTGTCTGTCAGCAGACCGTCTGTTTCCTTGAATGTCTTGCCGAAGACAAATGAATCGCCGTTTGATCCATCCGCATAGGTGACATTTGCACTATGGACCTGTTGTCCCGTATAAATCTCATCCGGTTTGTCGGAATCTATTTCATTTAAAAGCCTGTTCATATCGTCAGCCACTTTGCTTCCTGCGGTCTGATACCTGAAATTATAATCAGATCCTGCTACTTTAGTTATGACACCGTATTTTTCAAGTAATCGTGAATGCATTGCCTTGAGCCACCCTATCCCTAATTTTTGTCTATTATAGCATAAATCATCTCTTTCTTAGAATTGGACCATTCAACTTTTATAATCCATCTGATGACACCTTTGGTTCTTTTATTATTGCCTAAATTATATGAGTTCAGTCCTTGGATCCAAAAATACTCAAATAGTAAAAAACACATGATCTGTCCACCTTCAAAACAGACTTAACTGCCTAAATGAAGATCTGACGGATCATGTGGTTTATTGTAATCTTTCCTAACTTATATTTTTAACGGTTCAGAATCGATTTTGTATGCGGATTAAATATGCTTCGAGTGCCTCTAACTGCAGCAATCCGTTCTTCTGCCAGGATATCCGCCGCTTTGTAAGAAGGAATGCCGTCACGTTCTGCGATGGCAAATACTTTTTCAATCTGATCGTACACTCTGTCGATGGACATACGTGCACGTGCTTCGTTGTAGCCCCCGTTGAACTCGTCTGCCACTTGAATGACTCCACCTGAATTAATAATGTAGTCCGGAGCATAGATAAGTCCCATTTCTTCAAGTTTATCTCCGTGCCGAGCTTCTTTGAGCTGATTATTGGCGGCTCCTGCAATGACTTTTATTCCAGCGGCTTTAATCTGTTCAAGACTGTCATCATTGACCGTTGCTCCAAGAGCACAAGGAGCATAAATATCTGCTTGAACTGAAAACAGGTCATCAGAAGCAACGATCTGGCATCCTAAATCACGTGCTCGCTTTCTTGGTTCCTCAAACAGATCAGCAGCTATGACATGAGCCCCTTCTGTTATAGCTTTTTCTGCTAGAATGTAACCAACTTTACCGACACCTTCAATCAGGATACGTTTGCCTTCGAGCGACGGGGAGCCGAACGCTTTGTTAGCAGCAGCTTTCATCCCCACGTAAACACCATGAGCAGTTGAAGGAGAAGGATTACCTGACGTTCCCGGTTTGAGTCCAGTTCCTGCAACATAGTTCGTTTCCTGATAAATATAATCCATCTCGATTTCAGTTGTGCCGACGTCCGCCGCAGTTATGTAACGGCCGTTCAACCCTTCGACAAATCGTCCGAATGCTCTGAACATTGCCTCTTTGTTTACTTCTTTATCTGGATTCTTTAAAATTACCGTTTTCGCTCCGCCTATGGGCAGTCCACTTGCAGCATTTTTGTAGGTCATTCCCTTAGCCAAACGCATGGCATCCAGAATCGCTTCTTCCTCTTTTTCATATGTCCAGTAACGCGACCCGCCAAGGCCAGGGCCTAATGTCGTATCGTGAATACAGGTGATGGCTTTCAGGCCTGTCTCTTTGTCATTCATAAAAATCAGTTGTTCGTAGTCATATTCTTCCAGTGCTTTAAAAATATCCATTTGTCTACTTCCTTTCTGTTTTTAAATTTGACTAGATATAATTCCGTTAAAACTAGGTAATAACTGACTCATTTTATGCTGCCGTTTACTCAAGTCATGTATAATGAACAGACGAGCATATTAATAATAAGGATGGATCCGATGGATATTAAACAGTTAAAATATTTTATAGAGATCGCCAACACTAAAAACTTATCGCAAGCTGCACGCAACCTATTCGTGACGCAGCCGACTTTGTCTTTTACGATTAAAAAGCTTGAATCCGAGCTGAATACCCATCTGTTCAACCCTCATGACAAATCGTTCAATCTGACCCGGTCCGGAAAACTGCTGTATAAGAAAGGTACGCAGATAGTGAACGACTTTGACGATCTGGTTCATAAAATCCAGCATATGAAAGCGGATACAAAAGAAACCATCAGGCTAGGCTTGACTATTCTGTTTGCCGTACAGTATATGGAACAGATATCAAGCTTCATCGCTACACATCAGAATGTCGATCTGATCATTACTCAAAACGGATCACGTAAAATACAGACTATGCTGGCGAATGACGAGCTGGATATTGGCCTCGTATCATTTCCGAATACCCAGTCGAACGCCATTTCGATCGAAGCTCTGAATACATCGACAAAAGGGTACAATGTGCATGTCGTTATGCCTGAAACGAATCCCTTGGCTGATGCCGAAGAACTGACCTTTATAGACTTGAAAAATCAGCGTTTTTCTACACTGAACGAGAATTTCATGCTTGGTCAGATGCTACTGGAGCGCAGCCGTCACCTCGGATTCGAACCGGATATTGTCATGTACCATGATGACTTGCAGGTTCTTTTATACAGCCTGCAGACGCTTAATTCGATCTGTCTGCTGCCTATTGAGTATCGCTCGATCGGAGCTCTCGATGGATTGAAATGGATTCCTCTAAAAGATAAGAATGATTATTTTTCAATCGGTATCGCCTTAAAGAAAGGCAAAGCTCCGACTAAAGCGATCGAAGAACTCATTGCTGAGATTAAGAAGAACTGACTCCCTTAACCCATCCTACGTCCCTCTCACCTCGAGGGGGATTTTTTTATTCAATACAAATCGGATTCATCAGAGAATCGGCCGAGGTTTTCTTTTACAGTCTGAAGGAAACGTCCAGCCTGCAGCCCATCAATGATCCGATGGTCGATCGACAGACATAGATTGACCATATCTGCTGCTTTAAAGCCGCCTTCTTCAGTAGGAACAAATCGCTTATTGATGCTTTCCACCTGCAGGATCGCAGCTTGAGGATGATTAATAATTCCCATCGACTGGACTGATCCGAAACTTCCAGTGTTGTTGACGGTCATCGTTCCACCTTGCATATCTGACGTGGTCAACTTGCCTTGCCGGGCGAGTCCTGCCAGGCGACTGACTTCTTTGGACAAGCCATTCAGTGAGTAGCGATCAGCCTGGTGGATAACAGGAACAAACAAATGCTCGTCAGTAGCGACCGCAACCGAAATATTGATGTCTTTATGATAGACAATATTTCCATTGTCCCACGAGGTATTAATAACTGGGTGCTTCTTAAGTGCCTGAACGACTGCTTTTACAAAGAACGGGAAGTAGGACAGTGACACGCCTTCCTGCTCTTTGAATGTAGCTTTTGTCTGTTCTCTCAGTTTAACGATATTGGTCACATCTGCTTCGACCATCAGCCAGGCATGCGGGATCTCAGTTGAACTTTGAACCATTTTCCGGGCAATGGCTTTGCGTATGCCATCAGCGGGAACCACTTCGTCGCCATTTGGCAGAAGTGAAGCTGCCGGTGCTGCTTTTTTAGGACGCGTCGGTTCTGCTTCAACTGGAATTGATTCCTCAGATCGATTTTCTTTCTTATCAGTAGACTGTTGCGCAGCAGGTTTCTGACTGTCTACATCGAATGCTAGCACATCTTTTCGAGTGATTCGCCCATGTTTCCCTGTACCTTCAACTTGGGACAGATCGATGCCCCGCTCTTGTGAAATACGAACAACTGCCGGAGAATAACGGGTCGTACTATCGGAATCTCTCTGGGTATCCTTTGGAGGCGACTGCTTCTCATCACTCGTCGTCTGTCGCTCCATCGGTTCCCTTTCCGCTTCCTTGACGATTTCCTCGTTGATATGGTCAGTGAACTCCTCACCTGTTTCAATTCCTGTTTCCGAGCTTTCTGAATTCTCTCCCTCATCCTCTCCTTCTTCATCTGTCTGAATTTTCACCATTGGTGTGCCTATTTCAACATCCGTGTCTATGTCTATCAGAAATTCTTTGACTATTCCGGAATAATTGGAAGGGATCTCTGTTGTCACCTTGTCGGACACTGCTTCTGCAATCGGGTCGTATTTTTCGATCCGATCTCCTTCTGAAACCAGCCATGCAGCTATGGAGGCTTCGGTTACACTCTCACCTAGGTGAGGCATTTCAATAATTTCAATACTCATCAACTGATCCTCCTTAAAACTCTGCCAGTTCTCGCATAGCATTCGTCACTTTTTCTTCGTTAACCAGGAATTCGCGTTCCAACGCAATAGCGTACGGCATGCTTGGAGAATCCGGCCCGGCAAGTCTCTTGATCGGTGCATCCAGATCGAAAAGCGCTTCTTCAGCAATAATCGCTGATATTTCGCTCATGATGCTGCCCTCCAGGTTGTCTTCTGTAACCAGTAGGACTTTACCTGTTTTTTTCGCTGCTTTGACCAGCGTCTCCTTATCCAGTGGATACAAGGAACGCACATCGACAACTTCTGCTTCGTATCCCTCTTTGCTCAGCGTCTCAGCTGCTTTCAATGCATGATTCAGAACCATGCCATAGCCGATGACCGTAATATCCTCACCTTCGCGTACGACATTTGCCTTGTCAAGAGGTACGACATAATCGTCATCGGATACCTCTTCTTTAAGTAGGCGATACAACCGTTTATGCTCGTAAAACAAAACAGGGTCGTCAGAGCGGATTGCCGCTTTGATCAGTCCTTTGGCGTCATGTGGAGAAGATGGCGTAACGATACGCAGTCCAGGCTGACCGAACAGGACCTTTTCTGTAGATTGAGAGTGATACAGCCCCCCTCTCACTCCACCTCCATAAGGTGCACGGTAGACAATCGGTGCTGTCCAGTCTCCTTTCGTACGGTAACGCATACGTGACGCTTCCGATATCAATTGATTGACGGCAGGCAGGATATAGTCGGCAAACTGGAATTCTCCGATCGCCCGGTAGCCGACGAGTCCGAGTCCTACTGCCAGTCCACCAATCTCACCTTCTGTCAGCGGTGTATTAAAACAACGGTGATCTCCGAACTGTTCAGCCAGTCCTTTTGTGACTCCGAACACACCACCTTTTACTCCTCCGACGTCCTCGCCGAAGATCACTACATTTTCATCACGTGCCATTTCTTCTTCTATTCCTTTTCGAATGGCTTCTAAATACGTCATCATTGCCATAGGCTTCTTCCGTCCTTTCAGAATCTATTTTTCTGCATAAACGTGGTCAAGAATAGTGTCAGCCGTCGGTTCCGGCATCTCTTCTGCCTCGTCTGTCGCTTTATTGATCTCTTTTTTCAGCTCAGTATCAATGTCTGTCATTTCTTCACGGGTCAGATACCCTTCATCGATCAGCTGCTTTTCAAAGAACAGAAGCCCATCGTTTTTCTTCAAATTTTCAATATCTTCTTTGGAACGGTAGACGGTGTGGTCATCGTCAGCAGAGTGAGAGGTTAGCCGTGATACCATCAGTTCGATAAGCGCCGGCCCCTTTCCGCTGCGCGCACGCTCTACAACTTCTTTGAATGCCAGATAGGTTTCGACAAAGTCATTGCCGTTAACTCTTTTTCCCGGGAATCCATAAGCAGGTCCACGTTCTGCCATCGTTTCATTGGCATACTGTTCATCCGTGCCTACGGAGATAGCATAGCCATTATTTTCAATGACGAATATCAGCGGCAGTTTCTTAACTCCTGCAAAGTTCATCGCTTCCTGCACTTCGCCCTGGTTCGCAGATCCTTCACCGGTAGCGGTCAACGTGACATAGTCCTGTTTTTTCAGCTGTGCCCCATAAGCCACTCCTGTAGCGAGCGGGAACTGTGTACTAACCGTTGATGAATGGGACACAATATTATGCTCTTTAGAGCCGTAATGGTTTGGCATCTGCCGGCCGTGAGACGAAGGATCATCTTCTTTACCGAGCGATCCAAGCATAATGTCTTTAGCTGTCATCCCCCAGACCATACACGCAGTCATATCACGGTAATAAGGGAGGAAATAATCCTTTTCAGGCTGGAATGCCATCGCCATCGCTACCTGTCCCACTTCATGTCCCTGACCGGAGATATTGAAGGAGGTCTTCCCAATCCGTGTCAGCTGCCATAAGCGTTCATCGAGCCGGCGCCCCATAAGAATATGTCTGTAGGCTTGAATGATTTCTTGTTTTGTTAAACCAGATTCTTCCAGTTTTTTCATCGCTTCTTCACTCACTTTCTTATTTATGAATCGCTAATTTGTATACATCCAGAGCGGCTTCCTGAATGGCTTCAGATAAAGTCGGATGAGGATGGATCGCCTCGCCGATTTCAATTGGGCTGGCATCCATATAGATAGCTGTACTCACTTCAGAAATCAGATCCGTTGCATGGGGACCGATGATGGATACTCCAATTAAATCATCCGTTTTTTCATCTTTGATTACTTCTACAAAGCCGTCCGTTTTACCTCCGATCAGTGCTTTCCCGTTCGAATTGAACTGGAAGGTTCCAGTCTTTACTTTCTTCCCTTCTGGAACGGTCTCTTTAGTATAGCCGACACTGGCTATTTCCGGAGACGTATAGGTGCATCTGGGTACGTTGACATAATTGATCGGCTCACTAGTATCATGGACAATGTGGTCCACCGCCAGCTCTCCTTCTTTCATAGCCACATGAGCCAGCTGAAGGGTGTCGATGCAGTCGCCAATGGCATAAATATGGCTCTCGGACGTCTGGTAATGGGCATTGACGTGAATGCCTTTTGCATCATATTTGACTGAAGTGTTCTGAAGACCGATGCCTTCCACCACAGGCTTACGTCCAATTGCGACCATGACTTTATCCACTACGAGTGGCTTGTCTTCTCCTTTAATGGTGAGAGACACTGTTCTGTCTGCAATCTCAGCCTGTTCAACAAGCTGACCGACTTTGACATCGATTCCTCGTTTACTGAACTGCTTTTGTAGGGCCTTGGATACTTGCTTACTCTCATTGATTACCAGGCGGTCCAGGGCTTCAAAGATCGTGATCTCAACACCTAGACTGTGAAGCAGGGAAGCCCATTCAACTCCGATGACACCTCCACCAATGATCGCCATACGCTCAGGCAGTTCTTGAAGCCTCAACATCCCATCTGAAGACAGAATCATTTTTTCATCAAGAGGCAGGTGCGGCAGAGAGTTAGGAACAGAGCCTGTCGCAATAATCAGTTTCTTAGGAACGTAGATCTCTTCTTCTTTGTCAGGATCATCAAAGGTAACAGCCACCGCACCGGATACCGGAGAGAAAATAGATGGTCCGAGTACTGCTCCTTTGCCTTGAACGACTTTTATCTTATTTTTCTTAACCAGACCTTGAACCCCTTGATACAGCTGATCAACGATGGCCTCTTTTCGGTTAGTCACTTTCGAGTAATTGACTTGCGCCGTTTCTCCGATTTCAATTCCGAATTCATCTGCCATTTTGAAGGTATCCATAACTTCTGCGCTTTTCAGCAGAGCTTTGGACGGGATACAACCGCGATGCAGGCAGGTGCCTCCCAGCTTGTCTTTTTCAACCAGGACAACATCCAAGCCTTTCTGGGCTGCCCGGATAGCTGCAACGTATCCACCGGTGCCTCCGCCAAGAATCAGTAATTCTGTTTCAATCGCCATAACGTTCTCCTCACATTTCCTTAATAGTGTTTCACCTGTTCTTCATTATTTAATACGCGAATCACGCCTTCAAACAGTGCTTCCATTTCCATTTCGCCGGGATGGACGATTACAGGTGCAATCCAGTCCACCCGCTCACTGATTTGTTCTACTACAAGCTTAGCATAGGCGATTCCCCCAGTCAGAATAATAAGATCTACCCTGCCTTTAAGAACAGCTGCCATTTCGCCAATGGCTTTCGCTAGCTGATAGGTCATCGCCTCCAGAATGAGTCTTGCTTCTTCATCGCCATTATCGATGCGCTCAATAACATTCCTCAGGTCGATTTCTTTTAAGTACGCGTACATGCCACCTTTTCCTGCGAGTCGTTTTTTAATGTCATCCAGATTCAAATTTTCTTCCAGAATCATCTTGGCAAAGTCATAGAGGGGCAGTCCGCCCGTTCGTTCAGGAGTGAAGGGGCCCTCCCCATCCAGTCCGTTGACTACATCGATCATCTGCCCCTGATCGTGTGCGGCAATACTTGAACCTCCACCCATATGGGCCACGATCAACCTGCTCGACTCGTATGTCTTTCCCTTTTCTCTTAAAACCCTTCTCGCAACCGCTTTCTGGTTTAAGGCGTGTACAACACTTCTCCGGTCGATCCCTTTCAGACCTGAAATTCTGGCGACATCGTTCAGTTCATCCACAACGACAGGATCAACAATGTAGGCTTCGACTCCTGCCAATTCTGCAATTTCATAAGCCAGTACAGCTCCTAAATTAGATGCATGTGTATTATATTTCTCTTCTTCAAGGTCTTTAAGCATGTCTTTCTCTACTAAATAAGTACCGCCGGGTATGGGCTTAAGAAGACCGCCTCTTCCTACTACAGCTCTTAATGTCTCTACCGTGAACCCCTCTTCTAACAGAAATGAAAGAATCAGCTCCATTCGAAAGGCTTTCTGCTTCATGACGCCGTCAAACTGACCAATTTCTTCTGTGCTGTGCCTGATGGTCCTTGTTGCTACTTCTTCCTTTTCATTAAACAATGATACCTTGGTAGATGTGGAACCTGGATTGATTGCTAGTATATACTCTTTCATTTAAATCCTCCTGCTAATGACTTACTGATTACTCTCGGCCTGCATCAAGGCAAACCGCAAGGCATATAATTTACTTCTGACCTTATCGCTTCTTGAGGTCAGAACGATCGGTACGTTTGTTCCTACAATCGTTCCACCAATCGTTGCATCGCCAAATAGAAGAAACGTTTTGTACAGGACATTTCCGACATCGATATTAGGAACGACGAGGATATCCGCATCTCCGGCTATTGGACCAGTAAATCTCTTACTTGCTACTGCTGCTTCAGAAAGAGACAGATCCAGTGATATGGGCCCGTATACCGTCGCTTCTTTATGGTCTTTAAACCGCTTCGTCAACCGGTCAGCCGTCAATGATGAAGGCATCTTAGGATTGACATTTTCAGCAGAACTTATCAGTGCCACTTTGGGCTTAATCAATCCTATGGACTGGCCGACTTGTATGGCATTATTTATGATCTGCTCCAGCTGATCATCATCGGGAGTAATATTCATCCCGGCATCCGTCAGCAGAATACGCCGATCGAGCGCCGGCAGATTAACTAAAGCGACGTGCGACAGAAGGTCCTGCTTTTTAAGCTTATATTCTTTTTTGAGAACTTCTTTCAAGAGGGTATGCGTTTTTATCCCACCTTTAAGCAGAATACCTGACTCTCCGGAAGCGACGCTCCTGACGGCTTCTCTAATCATTTCTTCTTCGGATGAATACCCCCGGTACTCCCACAGGTCATCTAAATCAATATTATCTTCAGTATCAAATACAATAAATTTCACCTGGTCTCCCCAATCTTCAAGACTCAGTTGGACCAGCTCTTTAATCTCCGATTTCGAGCCCCCGGCAACTGCTACAGTATGCATAAATAATCCCCCTATTTTATGTAAACGCTTAATTTAAGTTTACCTTATATTCATTTAACTTCAAATACTTAAAACCTATAGTGCTATAAATTCTATCTATACTCAGACTATTCTCATTTTATTGTAGTTCCCTTTAATTACTAGATTTCTGAAAATAATGACTCTTTATGGTATCAAAAGTTTTTATACCTCAATCATTATTTTCTATATGCAAACGCTTCCTTTTCACGTTCTAATGTCACTTTGTGTATTTAATCACTATTTTTCATCATTTACATGCTGAAACTTGCCCTTGTTCCGCTTAATATAAAGCGTTACACTCACTTTGTAAAACGCATTCAAAAGGAGGTTCGTTTTAAGTTTTTTATAAATGAGCAAAAGATTAGAAAATAATTCAATTATACTCATTTATGATGTATACTAATTTAATGTTGTTCATTACATAAAGAAAAGGAGTGTTTAATTATAATGGAACAAAAAAGAGAGCAATGGGGATCCCGCTGGGGCTTTATTTTAGCTACTATGGGTTCTGCAGTAGGTTTGGGAAACATCTGGCGATTTTCATACGCCATGGGGGAAGGCGGAGGTTCAGCATTTCTGATTATTTATTTATTAAGCGTCTTGCTCCTCGGATTTCCTGTCATGCTGATTGAATTCTCTATCGGACGCCGCTCACAGGCTGATGCCGTTCAAGCGTTCAAGAAGCTTGCTCCAAAATCACCCTGGTTTATAGCTGGAGGACTGGGTGTGCTGGCAGCCTTTCTGATTCTGTCATTTTATGGCGTAATCGGAGGCTGGTCACTGCGATACACCTTCGAGTATCTGACTGGAGGCATTACTGGAGATTCTTCTGAATTCTTTTCAGGCTTCATAGGCAGCACTGTATCCCCTATAGTCTGGCAGTTCATCTTCATGGCTCTGACTATAGGCATAGTCTTTATCGGGGTTCAGAAAGGAATTGAGTTATCCAGCAAATGGATGATGCCTATCCTGAGTGTGCTAGTCATCATACTGGCTGCATACAGCCTGACTCTCGGTGGAACTGCAGAAGCTCTGGATTTCATGTTCAAACCAGAATGGAGCGCATTCGCTGACCCTAATATCTATCTCACTGCCATGGGTCAGGCATTCTTTACCTTAAGTCTTGGAATGGGTATTATGCTGACATACAGCAGTTACTTGAATCCCGATGTGCGTCTGACTTCTGCTGCTGCGATTGTCATCGTTTTGGATACTGTGTTTGCAATTATTTCCGGCCTGATCATCTTCCCGGCGTTATTCGCTTTCGGACTTGATCCTGCTGAAGGGGCGGGACTTGTGTTTATCGTCCTTCCTAATATATTTGAAGCCTTAGGTGGCATTGGAACGATTGTCGGCCTCGTATTCTTTATCTTATTTTCATTAGCGGCTCTATCTTCAGCCATTTCACTGCTTGAAGTATCCGTATCATACTTTATGCGTCGGTTGAATATGTCCCGTAGAGCAGTCACTTTGATTGTCGGCGTTGTTATTTCTCTCCTGGGTGTATTGAGTTCATTAAGCCAAGGAGCCATGGAAATAACAATTATGGGAGACAGTTTCCTGGACTTCATTGATGGCTTCACCGGAAACCTACTCCTTCCATTGAGTGCTTTGATCACAGTACTATTTGTGAGCTGGACTTGGAAGAAAGAGGATATCCTAACTCATACAGATACAAGCGGAACTGCATGGTCAGGGCTCTTTATCTTCACAGTGAAGTTCATTGCGCCAATTGCCATACTCGTAGTGCTGATCATCGGCATTCTGAACTGGTAAGCAGCATCACCGATAAAATTCATCCTCATGGGTATAGAGGATAGCCTTGTTTTTAATCATAATAAACAGCAGAAAACCAGAGCTTTTAAAGCTCTGGTTTTCTGCTGTTTATTGTTTAATTGTTATTCTTTTTCATATGTCTTTGTGCTTCTTACTGTATCGAAGTGTCTGATCTGACTTTCAATCGATTCTCTGCTATTCTCTAGGAATGGAGGAAGCGACAGTTTTTCTCCTAATGTTTCATAAGGTTCGTCGCCCATGAATCCTGGACCATCTGTAGCCAGTTCGATCAAAATCCCTCTCGTTACTCTCGCATACAGGGACTGGAAGAAGAAGCGGTCGACAAATCCTGAATTAGGAAGCTGGAACTGCTGATAGTGAGTGATCCAGTCTTCAATTGCTTTTTTATCGTCCACTCTGAACGCCACATGGTGAACTGTTCCGAATCCTTCACGATGCACTGGCAAGTTTTCCTGAACATCAACAATGACTTGAGCACCATTTCCACCTTCGCCCATTTCAAACAGATGGAAGGTTTCTTCTTGTCCAATTTCTCTCATATTGTATACTTGTTCAAGGACAGCTTTGATGTAATCGAAGTCAGCATAAGTCAGGAAGATCGGGCCCAGTCCAGTAATAGCATGTTCCAGAGGAATCGGTCCTTTCTGCCATGGCGTTCCAGACTCCACTCCTTCATTTTTCTCATCTGAGATCAGCTGATACTGCTGATCATCGAAGTCTGTAAATCTCAGTATTTTTTTCCCGAACTGTTCCTGTATTCCATCATTATCAATGCTTAGTCTCTCAAATCGTTTAACCCAGTATATGAGCGACTCATCTGTCGGCACCCTAAATGACGTTCTTGAAATTTCATCATTTCCGTGGACACCTTTTGGAATATTAGGAAAGTCGAAGAAAGTCATATCTGTTCCTGCACTCCCCTTTTCGTCTGCAAAAAAGAGATGGTAGGTCTGAATGTCATCCTGGTTGACTGTCTTCTTAACCAGTCTAAGTCCTAAAACATGCGTAAAAAAGTCATAAATCTTCTCCGCGCTGCTGGTAATTGCTGTAACATGATGAATCCCTGTCAATTCTTTCATTATAAATCTCCTCCTGTATTTATTACCATTGTTTGTGAAATATTATTCAAACTCATCTTTCTCATATAGAGCTTGCTCAGGCGGTTTTTACTATAAAGGTGATAATGCATTTGAGCAATTTATTTCGAATTCGAAGCAATTATACCGTGTCTGTTTTTTATTGTCAAATTATTGCATTTTTATTAAGAATAAATCTTTTTAATAATATTTAATATTTTTGATTGCTAAACGGCTTCCAATAACTTATACTTCCATATATATAGAAAGCGTGGGATGAAAATGAAATTAGGAGAAATCATAAAAATCAAACGAAAAGAACTTGGTTTGACTCAACAGCAATTGGCAAAAGATATCTGTGCACAGGCTCTGATCAGCCGTGTGGAAAAAGGAGATATTGTGCCGAAAAAAGCCATTCTTGATAAGCTCGAACAAAGGCTGGGTCTTGAAGAAAACGAACTGATCAAAGCTGAGCACGACAACAGTAAAAAGAATGAGCTGCAGGATGTTAAGAAAAACATCCGCCAATACTCTCTGAACAGAGACTACAAAACAATAGAATTACTGCTTGATCATCACAAGCTATTAATTAATAGCTCTCGCGATGTCAATGATAAAGTTTTTTTTGCAATGATCGAGGCATCACTTCAGTATCATTTAAATGATCATGCAGATCGAGCTCTCGAGATACTCAATGGCATTTATCTTGATGATGTTGAAACTGAACTAGCTGTTGAAGTTTACAATACACGTGGAGTTATGTATTATAAAAAGGAACAGTACGAAGAAGCAATGAATGTCTACAAAAAGGGTATTGACCTTTTGGATGAAACCATTAATTTTGAAATTAGAGCAAAAATCACCTTAAACTATGCACTTTCATTAGAACAACAAGATTTAAATAAAGAAGCATTATCGTATGTATCCGAGGGAATTGACATGCTTGTTAAGAATAATTCCCTTTATTCCCTAGGTGATTACCACCATACTAAAGGACACATTTTTTATAAACTAGGTAATCTAGTCGATTCTAAAGAATGTTTTGAACTTTCTTCCAGTATTTTCAAGCTTCAAAACAACAAAAAACTTTTATCTTTTTCTCAGCTGGCACTGACGGAAATTAACAACAAACTATCGCAGAAATAAGGAGGATTCTCATGAAAAAACATAAAAAAGTTTTTGCATTAGTCTTAGCTGGTTTCATGGCTTTAACCTTTCTTGTATCACCTCTAACTGTCCCAAGAATACCACCGTTACAAGAACGAGCAGCAGTAGAAATAGAACATAACGTAGCGTAATTGTACTTCCCTGTCATCTGAGAAAGATAAAAAGCCTCCCGTAACGAAAACGACTTTACTGCCAGCTAAAGATCATCTTAGCTGGTTTTTTTCTTAAAGCATTTTATTACAGCTTGCTGCATGATTATGATAATCTTACTATATCAAACAAAAGGAGTGGTATAGTTGGCAGACAGAAATAACGATCCGCATAGACGTGAAGAAAATCGACGCACCGGTCTCTTTGCCCTGTTTCTGATTGCACTAGTCATTATAGTCGGAGTAATCGTCGTCATGTTCTTCATGGGGGATGGAGGAACCCCTACTGACACGGATAATGGTGATCAGACGGAAGAACAGATTGATGATGGTGGCGATGATGCCGATCTGGATGTCGATGTCGACATCGATGGAGACGACGGAACTGATGGCGAAACAGACACCGATATTGATTCAGGCGACGGGACAGAGACTGAAGAGGAAGAGTAAGGTCTAGACTACAGGAAGTGGGTATCCTGAGTTTGCCTTTATAATGAAGTAATTTTTTTAAAGCACCTGTCTGTTATTAGCACATCTATTCTGTGCTGAAGCAGACTGCGTGCTTTTTTCCTGCTCTTCTATAACCCGCCCCTTTAAAAAGGGTTCTTGTCATTCTTTTATAGTTTAGAGATAATCGTACCAGGCATACAGATATCTAATAAGCAGGACAGTCGATCTATTTAATGAAGGGCAGGATTTCGCATGAGTAAACAAGTCAAAACAAATGTCATCAGAAAATTGGAACAGCAGAACATTGATTACAAGGAACACCACTACTTCGGCTCAGATGTCTCCAGTGGAACAGACGTTGCAAGAAAAATGGGCAATAATCCTGACCAGCAGTTCAAGACACTAGTTACTCGAGGAAAATCTAATGAAGTCTATGTCTTTGTCATTCCAGTCAATGAAGAACTGGATCTGAAAAAAGCAGCACAATCTGTCGATGAGAAAAGCGTAAGCATGATCAGGGAGAAAGAACTTCTGCCTCTGACTGGTTATGTACACGGGGGATGCTCCCCCATCGGAATGAAAAAAACTTTCCAAACCGTCCTTCACTCCTCTGCAGAACAGTTCGATACGATTATTTTCAGTGCCGGTAAAGTCGGGGTATCAGTTGAAATCAGTCCGGATGATTTAATGAGACTCATTGATGGTCAGTTTGCTGATGTTGTAAAAACTAACTGCTAGTAAAAAAAGTCGGACACTGCCATTCCTAGTGTCCGACCTCCTCTTATCGTTTCTTGTTCTTCAATTCAGAAGCAGCTAAGTCAAAATTCTTCCGATGGTTCTCTTTCATGCCTTCGAAAAAAGTATAGCGCGTTCTGCACTCATCTTCCAGTTTCTCAAAATCTGTCGTCAAGCTGGTTAAGTAGTGATCTGAAAAGTTCAGCCTGTCCATGACCTCTTCTTTCGAGTCAGTCACATTTCCATGTCCGGGCACATGGTAGCTGATGTTGTAATTATCCATGATCGATTGTGCTTTCTTCACTGTCCTCTTATAATCTTTGTAGCTACTATAGATGAATGGAAACTCTACATCAGAAAGATAGTCTCCTGATAAAAAGAAACAGTAGGGTTCAACTATCGTAAACAAGCCATCTTCCGTGTGGCCTGGGGAAAGATAAAATTTAAGCGTCACCTCACCCAGCTTCAATAGATCATTATCTGTCGTTATCAGACGGTCGACGGTCGGGTAGCAATGCTCGTAGTCTCTTTCAATGTAATAGCTCCGGTCGAATGCCTTCATCTTATCAACGATCTGGTCTTTTCGTTTATTATGATGAAAAGCTCGCGAGGCGATAACAAACGCATCCGGAAAAGCACCAGCACCTATCAGATGATCATAATCACTATGTGTATAAATGATATAAAGTTTTCTGTCGCCTAGGCGCTCATCGATATAACTTCTGATTTCCTTCACTTCTTCAGGAAGCCAGTTTGGATCAGTCATGATTATCGCCTGTTCTGTTTCAATGATTACTGTGGTCGTTTGAAATAATGTACTTTTGAATACCGTGAGATTTCCATTCTGAAAATGAAGCATAGCCACTCCTCCAATTGTCCATCATGATTGTCTTAACTATACCACAATAGATTCTTCGCTGTTACTGTTCTTTGCTGAATGTGGTACGCTTCATATCTCCCCACACCTTGCTTTTCTTTCTATAGGTCAGAAATGCACTGAACCGCCACCAGGCAGTCAGCTGTCTGTAACCCACATTTTCAATAATGCTGTAAAGCATGAGCAGCAAGTATTCCTTAATTTCCGAATACTTTGAGAAATTATACTCATCCAGAAGAATGGCACTCGTCGAAAGAAAAATCCCATATAAAATGGATACAGCCAGGAAAAGAGTAAAGAATTCAAAATTAATGAGTCCCAGCCAGAAAGAAGCGATAAATGTCAGATAGCCTAAGGTTTCCACTATTGCTCCAAGCATCTCAACAAAAAAGTAGTAAGGCATAGCCAGCATACCAACCACTCCATATTTTGGATTGAACATCATTTTCTTGTGTTTGATCATACTGTCCATGAGTCCAATATGCCAGCGTTTCCTCTGACTTTTAAGGACAGCCGTATCTTCGGGTACCTGCGTCCAGCAGACCGGGTCAGGAACAAAGACAATCTGATAGTCTTTTCCTTTATCGCGCATCATTCGGTGAATTTTAACGATCAGTTCCATATCTTCTCCGATGGTATCCTCCGTGTACCCTCCAGCGTCAATGACCGTGGTCTTTTTAAAGACACCAAAGGCACCTGAGACGATGAGAAGCGCATTGAGGCTTCCCAGACCCAGACGTCCGAAGAGAAAAGCTCTCAAGTATTCTACTGTCTGGAATCGTGCCAGGTTGCTCTTGGCCAACCTTACTTTTTCAATGAATCCTTTGTCCACGGTACAGTCGTTGACCGGTCTTACGACGCCACCTGAAACGACAACCGTTGGATCTTCCACAAAAGGTCTGATTACTTTGATCAGCGAGTCTCTTTCAATAATGGAATCCGCATCGATCGATGTGATGATCGGGTATTTAGACATATTGATGCCTGCGTTAAGAGCATCGGCTTTTCCGCCGTTAGCTTTATCTACGACAACGATATTTTCAAATAAGGCGGATAAATACAGCCCATTTACTTCTTTGGTCTTGATTTCTTTCCGGTAGGGCATGTCCATTTTTACCATATCGAATTCCCTTATCAGCTGGCCGAGGGTATCATCTTTTGATCCGTCATTTACTATAATGAGTTCAAATTCATTATATTCCAGACTCAAGAGAGCTTTAACATTATCAACAATTGTCTCCTCTTCATTGTAACTTGGCACAACTATGGATAAAGGAGGAGTATAGGCTGATCCCTCCATATCCGTATATGACCAGTAGCGTTTCTTTTTCCGGTCAATGTACAAGGCTCTGATGGCCACAATAAAGAGGATGGCGTAGAACGTATTGATACTGACCATATAATATAGAACAAAATAGTTAAATCTAATTATAAATGCACTTAAAAATTCTGCTATAGCGTACATGTAAGTCTCCTAACCTTGTCTTCTACCTCAAACTGACCAGCTGTTGCCTGATCAACAACTAAAATGAACGGGACAGTGCATCTTTGTCTAATACCGCACGAGCTGTTTCTCTGGCAAATGTATCTTCCGAGTCCAGCAGTCTGATCAGTGCTGTACGTCCCAATTCATCATGGTGAAGAAGCGACTCAGCTGCGTTTCGGCGGACATGCCAGCTGGAGTCCTGCATATATTCAACAAGAACATCTACTGATTTTTCCGACGCTACTTTTCTCAAAAAACGGGCCAGAAACGCCCGGACCTCCCAATATTCATCTCTGACTGCAGAAAACACAGCCTTCAAAAAAGCTTCATTTTCTATATGACCGATACTGTAACTGGCCTTCAAAGCTGCAATTCTAAGTTCCTTATCTCCACTTTGAATCAACTCTGTGATCCAGTCAACACTTTCGCTATACTGTCTCTTTCCAGCTTCTTCGACCGCAATCGCTTTAAGGCCTTCTTCACCGGTTTCAACGACTTCTTCAAGAATTCCACGAATGTCTCCTCTTACCCCCTCCAGCAAGGACAGAATCTGATTTCTAGTCAGCTCATCTTTGGAGGTAACTGCATTAAGAATATCCTTAAGGTATGTGTCATCGGCCAGACTGATCAATGCCTTTGATGTGATGAACAGGAGGTCATGGTCACTTTTATTCAGTTGTTTTCTAATTACAGGAGTGAGTGACGTCAACTTGTATTCACCAGCCAGATATATTCCGATCTTCCTGTTCCACACGTTTCTGCTTTTAATCAGTTTCTCTACATCTTTTTCAACGGCCTGACCTTCTTCTAACTCCAGCACCTTTTTCAACCGATTTTGTTCGATATACATATTGTATTGAAGAAGAAGTGATCGAAAAACTTTCTTTTCAACTATCGTCTGTGGATTTATTGAAAGAGAATCATCCTGCCCGGCAATAAATCTAACGAAGGCCTCTTCATATTCTCTTCTTACAGGTTCTTTTAGGTGATTAACTCTGTTCATAATCATCTTCTTGATCAATACAAAAAGAAACAGAAGGACATTGACTGAAATCAGTACTGTCAGCAGTAGCCATATGATGGATGATGTCATTTTGAGGCCTCCTTTACGACGTCAGTAATTTCTTGATTTTATGTTCCAGAACATCTAAAGAAAAAGGCTTCTCAAAAAAGTCGTGCGCGCCTAATCTCAGGCTTTCAAGAACAGATGATTCGCTGTGTCTTCCCGAAATCATCATGATTTTTGCCGTCCGGTTCAGCTCTTTTCCTTTAATTCGTTTAAGCACTTCTGTGCCCGTCACTTTGGGAAGCATGATGTCAAGAAGGATCAGATCATACTCGTTTGCTTCAAGTTTCAGCAAGGCTTCCTGTCCGTCTTTTGCGTGATCGACATCATAGCCGAGATAGCCTAGTCTAGTCTGTATAATGCTGACCAGCAGCTGCTCATCATCAACAACGAGTATTCTGTTCTTTTCAAGTTCCTTCACTTCATTCTGCATGACAGTGAGGTTCTTCCCTTGTTCCTTGGCTGCATATAAGGCTTTATCGGCCTTTTCGAGCAGTGTAGTTTTCGTCTGTTCTTCTGAAGTATACTCAGCGACTCCTGCACTGAAAGTTAATCTGATTGCCTCTCCAGTCTGCTTGTCAGTCATATTCAAATCATTGACGTCTTCCCTCAAATTCTCAATAATCTGTTTCGCCCGGTCCCCTTCACTTTCCGGTATAAGAAGAAGGAATTCATCTCCTCCAAATCTGAATACAGATCCATCTGGTTCAACGTGAGTACGCATGACCTCAGAGAACTTTACAAGGACATCGTCACCTGCTAGATGCCCATATGTGTCGTTGATACTTTTAAAATCGTCAAGATCCATAAACGCAACAGCAAATGGTTGTGCGTTCTCAAGAAAAAGATTGCGATTTTTTTCGAACTCTTCTATAAAATGTTTGCGTGTGTAAACACCAGTGAGTTCATCTCTGTTATCCCTGCTGGCATTCAGTTTACTCTTGCGTATCAGTCCATTGATTCGTGCTATCAGTTCATCTGAATCAATCGGTTTCTGCAGATAATAGTCTGCACCTTCTCTAAATGCTTCGCTTCTAAACTCTTTACTGCTGAGTCCGGTCATGAAGATAATTGGTAGCCGACTGTTGACCGCCATGATTTCCTTATAGATATCAAGTCCGGATTTTTCAGGCATCACCATATCGAGAATAGCCAGGTCGACTGACGAGACTTTAATATGTTCAAGCGCCTCGTCCGGTTTATCTGTAATTATCGCTTCGTAACCCTGACTAGTCAGAACCTGATCAAGATAATTGAGCAACGTCACGTCATCATCCAGTACGAGTACTTTTCCATTGAAGAGTGCACTGTCTTCTTCTTTTTCAGTAGTCACAGCATACTCATTTCCTTCCATCAGGATCTGCTCGAGATGCATCTCTACTAAATGTAAAAGATGGCCGGTTCCTTTTACCAGTTTCTCCATCACATTCTGAAAATTGGTCTGATGGATCTCACGGTCAGTCATCAGTTCTTCAAGTTCTCCTGCAGTTTCCGATATTTCCATCAGCTGGATTGTGCCGGCCGTCCCTTTAACTCTGTGGAAAAACTGGTACAATGACTGGAAGTCGTTTTCGTGTCGGTTATTCAGAAACGCAATTAGATTACGGGAGATGTGAGTGAGCTGTTCATTGTGTTCAATCAGAAACTTTCTCTGACTTTTCTTTATCATTTGTTCAAATTTTTCGTTATTCAAAATACCCCTCCTGGTTGGATAGTACATACACCTTATCAGTCGGTATGTCCGGTCTGTTTCTCCCACAAATCAAGGACAATGACAGACAAATCATTAAGTGAGTATGGCTTGACAAGGTAGTCTGTCAGATTGAATGTGCCTGCTATTTCTGCCGTCTTGTCCACTGCCGATGATACAATAATCGGCAAGTCTTTCGTCTTGTCATTTTCTCTGATTTCACTGATCAGATGCCATCCGGAAACACCATCTTCCAGAATGAGATCCATCACTATACCTATTAGAGGCTGCTGACTGGCAATAGAAACGATATTCTGACTGCTAAGATAATGGATTACTCGGAACCCATTGGCTTTTAACGTTTCTGACAGCATTGATGCGAAACTAATGTCATCTTCAACAATAAGCACGGTTCCTTTTATTTCTGTATGCTGATCCATATGCGCACCCATATCTAATGTAGAATATTCCGGACTCAAAGGAAGACTAATGTAAACTGTCGTGCCTTCATTTTCTACAGAGTCCAATTTAATTGTCCCGTGATGAGCCTCAATGATGCCTTTACTTATAGCCAAACCAAGACCTGTGCCGCCGATTTTCTTGCTGGCGCTATTGTCTATTCGCTTAAATTTCGTAAACATGTGAGGCAGCTCAGATGATGGAATACCAATGCCGCTGTCTGTAATACTGATACTCAGTTCATTTCGTCTGTTTTCAAGTTTGATGGCTATCTTACCTCCATCTGGTGAGAACTTAACAGCATTACTGATCAGATTGGTCAGTACCTGAACCATCCGGTCGGGATCGGCCTGTATGGCAGTAATGTAAGCAGCATCCTGAAGGTAGATGGAATGACTGGTCTTATGTCTGAAACTCTCAATCACCTGCATGATCAGTTCACTCATATTGACTTCTGTCTTCTCGTAATCCTGCTTACCTGATTCAATTCTCTGTATATCAAGGAAATCGTTGATCAGGTTAGTCAGTCTTTTCGCTTCTTTGTAAATAGTCTCAAGATAGCGTTTCTGCTTCTCCGGTTTGAGTTCTTTCATCATCAGCATCTCAGTAAATCCGAGAACGGACGAAAGAGGAGTTCTCAGCTCATGACTGACCGTACTGACCAGTTCAGATTTCATCCTGTCGATTTCAAATTCTTTTGTAATGTCACGGTACATAAAGATCGTTCCAGTCTTTTCACCGGCAGTCATGACGGGTGAAGCATAGATTTGTATCTGTCTTTCCTGTCCGTCCTCAATCTGACATCTTATCGAGCTCAGTCTTTTCTGTTCCGGCGCCATCGACTGATGGTAGAATGCTTTAAGTTCTTCAGGTTCATTGCTTCGGCTGGTAAACAGGCTGATCCAGTCGGATTCGTTAACAGATTCCTTGTCAAGCAGACCTTCTGCCCCAGTCAAACGGATAAGAGTATCATTAGCCTGTAGAAGCTCTCCTTCTGAAGAGACAAGCTGCAGCCCTTCTCTGACATTCTGGACAATGCTCTCATTGAGACTACGTTCCTTAAGCACTGCTTCGTACATGGTGATTCTGCTCCATGCTACATTAAGCTGACTAGTCAAAACAGACAGTTCCTTGAGTTCTTCATCCTCAAATGGCTCTCCTTTTCTAGTCACTGCCAGTACCAAATCAAGGTCATCTGTTCCTCCAGATACGGAAATATACAGATCCCAGCAGTTGAAGTCAGTATCAGCAACGCCCTTTTCAGAACTTGACGCTTGACGCTTAATGATAAACAACTGTTCAGATTTGAGCCTTTCAGCCATTTCTCCATGACCATCTTCTGCCATGAACCTATCAATCAGGTCTGGTGTCATGTTGACTGATTGATAGTCCTTCTCCTTCAAACTGATCAGCAGGCCTTTATCAAATGTTACTGCGCCTCTGATATAGGCTAGTACCTGATCCAGGAATTCCTGTCTATCGACTGTAGCCGTCAGCTCTTCATTCAGCTGACTGTACCGTTCGATTTGCTCATTGGATTCCTGCATCTCTGTCAGCATATGCTCCAGCTTGAGTTCATTTTCAATGTTATCAGAAATATCGATGCCAATAAGAATGTATCGATAAGGTATACCTTTTGAATCAAGAAACGGTACGATTGTTGCATTGATCCAGTAGTAAGACCCATCCTTCTTCTCGTTCTTCATTTTTCCAGTCCAGATTTTCCCTTTAGTGATGGTCTGCCATAGATTTTTGAAGAACCCTTTGTTCTGCTGGTCTGTCTTAAGTATCCGAGTCGTGTTTCCTATCAGTTCATCTTCATCATATTGAGAAATTTTACAGAACAAGTCGTTCACACTGACGATCATGCCATTTTCGTCTGTAATACACAAAAGTGCAGAGTCATTCAGTGCTTTATTGATTGCTTCAATCTCAACAACATACTCCTGCATCTTCTGCTGACTGAATTCCAGTTCGTCCTGCTGAGCCAGCAGTTCTTCATTCTGACTAGTCAGCTCCTCTTCCTTTTCCTGAACTTCCAAAGCCAGTTCATTGAACGAGTCAGCCAGCATGTGCAGCTCTTTAAATCTATACTGGGACTTCATTGACCATTCTCTATTCTGTCTAAATCCTGATGTCGCATAGATAAAATCATTGATCGGATGAGTTATGTCATTCAGAAGTTTGCGTGTAATATAGACAACAGTCAGAAGGCTGATCAGACCTAAAATCACAAAGCCAGTAATGAACTGATACGTCAAGTCGATGGCCTGTTCATACAAGGCATCTCTTTCATCCTGACTTTCCTGAAGATAGGTCTCCGTGAAGGCTAAAAACTCATTAACTTGAGCATTCGCCCCGCTTCCGGCTAACTCTCTAAGTGATGCATAATCGTCGTTTTCTACAAACCCGATTGCTTCAGGTAGAATCGACTGTGTATAAATATCATAGAACTCCGCCAGCCCTTCTCCTAGAGCCTCTTCTTCCGCAGTCAATGGTAGAGACTGAAACCTATCGATACTTTCAGACAATTCATCGATGTTCTGATTCAACAGATTCAGTTCCTGCTCTTCCTGAAAAGCATAATACCCTCGTGCACGGAAAAAGACTTTGTTAAGATTTTCTTCAAGCTCTTCGATCACGTTATATTTTTCTGTGCTTTCTGCATATTGATTGTCTATCCGGTTCTGAGCTCTGTTCATTAAAAGAATGCCTACAGTGGTCATAAGATAGAGGATCAAAGCAAGAATCCCTGCCTGTCTGTAGATTTTCTGTTTTATCTTCAGCTGCTTTTCCCTATTATCAGCCATTAAGCTGCTCCTCCACGACCGTGTACAGTTCCATAGGACTGAACGGTTTTTTCATAAAGATGTCTACTCCCGCTGAAGCCGCATTTTCCTGATCTTTTTCCTGGGTTTTTGCGGTCAGCATGATGACAGTCGTCTCATCAATTACGTTCTGATCCAGCTTTTGAAGCAACTCAATACCCGTCAGTTCAGGCATCATGTAATCCAGGACCAGAACATCGTATACATTATCCTTTATCATCTTTAAAGCCTCTGTTCCATTCTCTGCTTCATCGATTTCGCAGTCCAGGTCTTCCAGACTGTCCACAATCAGCATTCTCAGAACAGCTTCATCATCTACAACTAATACTTTTTTCATATGTCATCTCCTGTTAATTAGATAGTCCTGAAGAATATAGTAGGACTGTTTCACTCGCTCCGTGTATACGGGTATTTCCCAGTTTTCCCAAGTGTATAGAATCGATTCGTTTTCTACAGGCAGCTGCTGGATGATTTCTTCATCATTTACTGCCAATAGTTTCAACCCAATCCCATCGATCCATTCAGAGCTTTCAAGACCATTAGTATAGAGATCGCCCATCACTTCTTTGTGACTGGGGTCCTTAAAGTTAAGAAGCAGCCAGGGAATTCTCACTTCATAAACGCCTCGTTCTTCATCGTAGTAATAATCACTTAGTGAATCATAGTCAACATGTGATGGATCTCCGATACCTTCTCTAAGCAAACCAGTTTCATAGTAATCAAATGCTATCTCTTCTCCAGTCGATGGAATAGTCATCGGTTTTGACAAGGCATAATGGACAGGGGTAAAGACTCCACTGTCTCGTTCTGGTGCATCATTACTTTCAAGATCGTTTCGTTCGACCCCATACTGGAAATAAAAGGGATCATAATAGCGGTCTATCCAGATTCTGCTCTGGTTTACCTGACTAAGCTCAATCATAAAATCTATACCCATTTCAAATGAGTCAGATGAAAATCCGTCGATTGACTGATTCCCCTGCTCAGGTATAGTATCCAGAAGAATGGCCAGGCTGTGTGCCGATGTCCATTTATCAGTATCCACTTCTGCTTTGAAATACAAATACGCTTCATCATGATCAACGCTTAATGTTCTGATTAGCCCCGACTCGTCCGTAAGCAAACTATCTGTGTCTACCCACGTATCATCCGACCCATTCAATACGTGCTTGAATGTCTCGAATCCCAGTAAGCCAAATCGCTGCTCATTCGTCTGAACATTGGACCAGTATGGTCTCTGATCAGGGTTGTCGAGCTCCATGGTGTTCCAGGTACGCTTGAACCATTCATCCTGCCAGGTGAAAACAAGTCCTCCTGCAGCGCCCTGTTCAAATAAATCATCAAATAGGCGGACGACTGTCTCTCCCTGTTCCTTTTCCGACATGAATCCCTGATTCCAGCCGAAAGGGTTTCTATGGGTCTGTCCCCTTGAAGCAGGGATACCGAACTCTGCAACGATAAGGGGCATTCTGTGTGCACTGATCAGATTGTTCAAGTAGCCGGCATAGCTGTTTTCTTCTCCACGATGATCAATAAAGGACAGGTACTCCGGATCGTGATTCAGAAAATCTGGATAGTAAGGGTACACATGGTAGCTGGCAAAATAGCCTGCTTCCATGACGTCCGTTTCATAAATATGGTTCGGATCGACACTGACCAAATCTTCTTCTACTGATGGTTCTGACGGGTGATCTAGCAGATCGGTAGTCGGCCAGTTGGTAAAACTGATCGGACGCATAGCCTGATAGGTCTGAGCTTCGTAAGTGACCGTATAGTCCATCCTGGCAGCCAGCCATTTCTCAAATGCATTAGCTTCCTGAGTTGTGAAGTACTCTCCTTCAAATTCAGGCGTATCTTCGTGACGATCATTCGTCTGCTCGACCATCCTAGGGTACCACTCTACACCTAGAATGTATCCGGCGACGTATGGTGAAATGTCATACGTAAAATTCCCTGATGCATGTCCTCGTCTTTCAGGAATTTCAGCCTGACCATGAATCACATCCACGACATCTCTTATTTCAGCTTCAAATGTATCAATAATTTCAGGAGTATAAGCGTCCAGCTCTGTTTCCAGCTGCTCTTCTTCCACCCACACCCCATGCATGATGTAAATCGGTGTATCGCTGTTTTGATTATGCTGCCAGACAGCCTGGTAGAATTCGGGTGGGTGTATGGTATAGACTCGAATGACGTTGGCCCCCATGTCGTGAATCTGTCTGATCCATCGGGTGTACTCATCCAGGCTGATCGCCGCTTCTCCTGGCCAGGAACCAGGTCTGGCCATTCCCATATTGACGCCTGCAACATCCAGTATCTGCCAGTCGTCTTCTTTCAAAATTTCAAAGTCCTTTCCGTTAATGCGGGTAGTAACAGCAAGTTCGTTCGTTTCTGAGGCAATAATGTCTCCTGCTTCAGCATCAGTTTCTTCATTATTATTAGTGTATGTATCCTCTAGTATCTGACTGATCATTGGGAGATAGGCCCGATAGTAAAAGGCTTGGGTGCCTCTAAACTGAAGTCGGCTGATCAGTCTGTTCAATGCATCGAATCCCCTGTACTGGTAAACTGATGGTGTCTGTTCAAGATCCGCATAGTCACCAGCAAAATAGTAGCGTGGCGTTTCTATGCTTCCAGTTCGAGTCACCGCTGGCAGAATCTGATCTAATCCATATCCTTCCATCACTTCCACTCCTTTATCTGTCAGTCCAAGATCGTATTCAGCAAGCACCTCTGCCTCTTCAGCAACTATGACATCAAACCAGTAGGCGTAAGTTGATATGAGGGTTTCATTAAAATAGTCGCGACCACTGTCAGTAAATCGGAACGTCACGCCTTCTCCTTCAAAATCCTCGCCAGCTGTCAGTACGATAACCTCATCTTCTTCACTGACGAATACGAGACCAGAATCCTTAAACGCCCATTCATTACCGGAGCGTGTTTCATAACTCGACATGAGCCAGTTTGGAAGCTCATCAGTTTCAGTGGGATCAAGTTCTGAAAAGTACCTTCCAATCCATCCCGACCAGCTGATTCCTAGTAATGATGTAAACTGCGTCCTGACTTCGGTTTCGGTCGGACTCGCGAAACTATTGAATTCAGCTATGAGCGGTGTCTCAAGGATCTGAACGCGCCGGGTGATTTCCGTCACATCCTCTTGAGTCAATCCTCCAGCTATTAGTTCAGAACGTGATCCATTAACCTGACTGTTATTAAAATCATTCTCATATACTCCGTACGTATCTGCAATATAAAGAAGATCAGCCGGTGCATCCGCAGCACTTTCCAAGTCTGTCAGACTATATGATCCATCTTCTTGAGGATGGAAGCCAATGTAGTCTTCAGATAAATCATAGGTATTTCCCTCGCCGGTCAAATACTTGTAGTGATTTAGTGCCCACATAATGCCACTGTGTTCTCTATAGGTCATATCAGGTACTGTCTTATCCAGAATAATTACATCGAGGTGCCTTCCCGACTCCGCATGCCAGAGCAGATACGGCATTACAGCCAACAACCCGGCTAGAAAAAGGAAAGAGTATAACAGTTTTCTTTTCATTTTTAAGTTCCCTTCATACTTCAGACCGTTCCAGCTAGTAAGATAGGACAGATGATATATCATCACTCTTTATACATTCTTATAGCCAATTAAGTCTTTAGATCGTTTGAATTCATAACGCTTTGGAGCAATTGTATCATATGTACAGCACTATACCCGCACATATATGTACATTATTTTACAATTATTAACCCAATTTAATTGTATTAACTCCTGTGTATATATCGAGTTAAAAATGTATAACAACATGGCGACCCCTTTAAATTTCCTCTTTTTTAAAAGATCATACTGAGAAAAATTTTACCGTTTGTATTAGTTTAAATTGTATGCAACCCTGCATTTACAGGGAAACCTCTTGTTCTGCCTTTAGATCTAATTAAGATCAAAAAAAGACGGCTACCCAAAGTGCCGTCTTTTATACTTATTCAATTAAAACGTTACAGGAATGCTCTCGTCATCCTTCTTAAGTTTCAATGTTACTTTTTGTGGTGTCAGTTTCAGAACTAAGATGTTCGGATCGTCTTTCCCCTTATAGGTGTCGTCCATATAGTCATTCCATGCACGGTCGATAAGGTCCGGATCCTGAGTCATCGACACAGTTGCTTCTATTTCAAGGTAGTTTTTATCGAATACACCTTCTTCGTAGCCGATGAGCACAAATGCATGATTGTTGGCTTCTATATCTTCAACTTTTTCAGTACGCTTATCTGTAACTGTATACAATACAAAATCATCACTTTTAAAGTCCATATAGCGTGCTACAGGCTTGTTTCCTGATACAGTAGCTAAAACGCCTACTTCATTCTTGTCCAAAATTTTCAGTGCTTTTTCTTTTGCTTCTGTCATGTTTCACATCTCCTTAAAGGTTTGTATATACTATGACAGGAATCAGGATGACAAGCAAAAAATCTGCCTGAATACCTCCTATGTCTAACGAGGTATTCGGGCAGGTTTAACTTCAAGCTCGATTTCTCAGCTTACTTTTTTCATAAAGTATTCAAGTACAGCAAAGTCATCAGTGAGTTCTGGATGATGGGACGTCACCAGCACATTATTCTGTTCGGCAGCGACAATTCTTCCGTCCACTTCTGCCAGGACAGTGACGCCTTCTCCGACTTCCTGAATATAAGGGGCACGGATGAAGACCGCTTCAACCGGCTTATCGATGCCTTTGAAGTCAAGCTTTGTTTCAAAACTGGCTACTTGCCTGCCGAATCCGTTGCGCTCGACGTCCATATTGATGAACCCCAGACGAAGATCCTGCGTTGGGTGACTGTCATCCGTACTACAGAGAATCAGCCCGGCACAAGTCCCGAATATGGCTTGTCCATCCTGATGAAATTGTCTGAGTCTATCTTCCAGATGGTGCTCTCGAATCAGACGACCGATAGCTGTCGACTCGCCTCCCGGTATGATCAGTCCATCGATTATGTTAAAATCTTCCTCTTTCTTTACTGAAACAGCTTCGACCCCAATCTTTTCCAATGCTCGAATATGCTCGCGTACGGCTCCTTGAAGATTTAACACGCCAATAGTCTTAGTCAATCCTACCACCCGCGTTCCTGCATGCGTTCTGATTCAGCTAAGTGGCCGATCTCAATACCCGTCATAGCTTCACCCAAGTCTTTAGACAGTTCAGCCAGCAATGTGTAGTCTTCGTAATTTGTCGTTGCTCGAACAATGGCACGCGCAAATTTTTCTGGAGATTCGGATTTAAAGATGCCAGATCCCACGAAAACGCCGTCCGCACCAAGGCTCATCATCAGCGCCGCATCTGCTGGTGTAGCGACACCTCCAGCTGCAAAGTTGACGACAGGCAGTTTCCCTAATTCCTTGACTTCTTTAACTAAGGCATATGGTGCACCAAGGTCTCTGGCAAAGGTCATCAGTTCGTCATCGGACTTTGTCTGTAGGGTACGAATCTGGCTGTTCACTTTACGCATATGACGAACCGCTTCAACGATATTCCCTGTTCCCGGCTCTCCTTTTGTTCGAAGCATGGACGCCCCTTCACCGATTCGTCTCAGGGCTTCTCCAAGATCACGGCAGCCGCAGACGAACGGGACGACGTAGTCTGACTTCAACAAATGAAATTCTTCATCTGCCGGCGTCAGCACTTCACTTTCGTCGATGTAATCCACACCCATGGCTTCAAGGATTTTAGCTTCAGAGATATGTCCAATTCGGGCTTTGGCCATGACCGGTATACTGACAGCGTTCATGACTTCTTCTATAATCGTCGGATCAGCCATACGGGCGACTCCGCCTGCTTTTCTGATATCAGAAGGCACGCGTTCCAAGGCCATGACCGCTACGGCACCAGCCGCTTCCGCAACCTTTGCCTGCTCAGCGTTGACCACATCCATGATCACTCCGCCCTTCTGCATTTCAGCCATTCCTCGTTTGACTCTCTCAGTTCCGACTACTCGTTCACTCATTTAAATTCCTCCTGTATGCATTAACTATTTTCCATTGACAACAGTATAGTTTTTTTAAATCAAGCTGAACACATCCAATTGGACTATATTTTACCCATCCAATTTATGCTATACTATTTTAAATTGATAAAGGGGGATTCAAATGTGGGCATTGGATAAGACGGACGGTAAGCCATTGTATCAGAGCATCATGCAACTGATCGAACGTAAAATGAAGGAAGGTGCGCTGCTGCCCGGGGAACGTCTGCCTTCTGAACGGAAGCTGGCTGAATCACTAGGAGTCAATCGCTCAACCGTCATAAGGGCTCTTGAGGAATTGACTGCTCAAGGTGTCCTTGTTCGTAGAAAAGGCAGTGGAACATTTGTTAATGCGAATAAATGGAATCTACAGACTAAGCCGCTTGTCAACTGGGGGATATCTCCAGAAAATGAGCTTTTGTATAAACCGACTGTTTATGAAACTGCCGCAGCCTGTCGACGTGCTGATTCATCCTCCTCTATTCTTGATTTGTCAAAAGGCGTTCTGCCTCCGGATCTATTGCCGGATCTGGAGATTCCCAGTCTCCACTGGAATGAGCTGGTCGAACAGGAAATCAGACAGTCGTCTTCTCATTCAGGAATTCATTCATTGAAGGAAAGCGTCCAGATGTATATGAAGAAATCTTATCAGATGACTGTTCCTTTAGAAGAAATCATGATCACTTCAGGCACACAGAATGCTCTTTTCCTTATTACCCAGGGGCTGTTTAAACCCGGTGACGCTGTTGGAATCGAGGCTCCTTCCTACTTCTATTCACTCCGCCTTTTCCAAGCAGCGGGACTTCGGATCGTGCCCATTCCAATGGATGCGGAAGGTATGACGGTCAAGGGACTTCAGGAAGCGTCCCTAAAGTATCCTTTAAAAATGGTATTTCTGAATCCAATTTTTCAGAATCCGACGGGTCTTGTCATGTCTCCTAGACGGAAAGCGGAAATTCTTGAGTACTGCCTGATGAAACGCATCCCCATTGTGGAAGATGATGCATACGGCACATTGAGTTTTGATCCAGACTTGGACAATCGACCGCTGAAAATGCTCGACCAGAATCAGCAGGTCATTTACCTCGGTACCTTGTCCAAACTTGCCGGACGTCACCTGCGAATCGGATGGATGGTTGGTCCCGAGGCTATATTGAGAAACCTGTCTTCAATTCGCGCTCAAATCGATTCAGATTTGAGTTTCCTTCCTCAGTTTATGGCGGATCACTTTTTACGTCATCAGATGGATCAGTATCAGGACAACATCATTCGGGAATTGCGTTTACGCAGTAGTGAAATGGAGAAGTGGCTGAGAGAAACATACGGGGATAAGGTGAATTTCACACGAGCGAAAGGCGGATTTCATTTGTATTGCCGCCTGAAAGATCCCGAACCTGGAGCGACCGATTCGTTTCTTACTCAGCTCTTGAATCAAGGGGTAATCGTCACAGAAGGGCGTCGATTCGGTAGCCAGACGGATGGCTTCCGCTTAAGTTTTGTTAATTATCCAGTGGAAAAATCTGACTGATCAGATTTTTTCTTTATTTAGATTTAGAGTGTGGATGCGAATGTACCATATAGTTGTTTATGGTGCATTTATCCGTTTTTATGATTGCCGAACGGTTCATAAATTTATTTATGGTACATTCATCTGCCTGATTTATCAGTTAAAACCTGCTTATACAGAAAAAGAAGTTATTCTGCCGCACGTTCGCAACAAAATAACCTCTTTTTTAATTGTAAAGAAGGATCAGTATGATAATTAAAAGCGTCAGGAGTGCCGCGACGGGTACTCCCAGCTTGAACAGGGGTTTTTGGGTCTTGTGTCTGAACCGGTACATTGCTGTGAACGATCCGATGCCTCCTCCGATGAAGGAAGACAGAATCAAATGCTTTTCAGATATACGGTACTTTCTCTTTACCGCCCGCTGCTTATCTATATAAAATAATCCAAACGTGTATAGGTTGATCACAAAGATGAAAGTCAACGTGATCATCTGGAAGTAAGATAATTGCTGAAACATGGTTACCTCCTAAATATAAACTCTAATATATTTTATCAAGCCTATCGACTATCTTCTCATGATAAATTAAAATTTTCAAGAAAATACGTTAGAACTGATTAATTTATGATTGGGTCTTTACGTTTGTTCAATTTAATAGTTCTTTTTTTAAGTAGAATTCATTAAGATCCGCATTAGGATAGTAAAGATGACCGAATTCTTCGTAGCCTTGTTTTCTATAAAAATCGGGTCCTTGAAAATCGAAGGTAGATAGCTGAATAATCCTGCATCCCTCTTGGTGTAAGTCTAGTTCTGCCTGTTTCAATAATAAAGACCCTATTCCATTTTGTCGTGATTTTTCATCTACCCACAACGTATCAATGTAGCCAATTTTGTAGTAAGAGGAGTATGCCAGTATCCCGCCTACTATCTCCCCTTCTTCTTCTGCAACATGCTGGAATGTAATAAATGCTTTATCCTGTTCCAATGGTTTCTGTTTTAAGTTATAATTTTCAAGCTTTTGCTCAAAAAAGCTCACTTCTTCATTTGAGGCTTTTCTGTACTTAGTCATTTTTTTGATCACTTCCTCCATTTTGAAAATACGATTCATTAAACGTTACGGATTTATTTTCTGTGTCCAACTTTGCTTCGATTCCGTAAGGCAGAAGACATCTTGGGTAAGCATGCCCGAATGGCAGATTATACAGAATTGGAATGGTCTTGTCTTGCAAAATTTCTACAAGAACAGATTTATACTCCTCGTAATGCACCTCGTTTTGAGGTTTTCCTACCAGAACACCATTGATGACGTCAAACAGCCTATAATTTTTCAGAACTTGTAACATCTCTTTAAATTTATCTGGGGACGGCCTTTCTTCACTGGTTTCGATAAAGAGAAGTGTGTTCTTCCATTCGTCAAGTGAAGGGAAGATAGTGAACTACCCACCACTTAAATCCTCTGGATTTTGAAGTGGGGGCTTCCTACGAACTCCATTCTTGTCTGCACAGGTTTCATGCAGACAGAGAAATCGGATATGGGTAGGCTCAAAAGGCAGTCCCTGCCTCATAGGTTTTCTTTTACTTGGCTAACGCCAAAAGGTTCTTGCTGGCATTGATGTCTCGGTCCAGATACTCCCCGCAATTAGGGCACTCCCATTCCCGTATGTGGAGGGGTTTCTTGCCGTCACGGTGTCCACAGGCAGAACAAATCTGGCTGGATGGATAGAACCTGTCCGCTTTGATGAGTGTACGTCCTTTTTGTTCCGCTTTGTATTGCAACTGGCGGACGAATTCATGCCATCCGGCATCGCCGATGCTTTTTGCTAGTTTATGGTTCTTCATCAGGTTCTGGGTGGGCAACGTTTCGATTACGATGACTTGGTTTTCGTCTGTAATTTTCTTCGTTAGT
>NZ_FNFK01000018.1 GCF_900101165.1 Alkalibacterium thalassium
AAAAGAAAAAGAAGACAAAACAATCAGACATTTATCTCAATATGCGCTCTCATCCCACGATTAAAACCGTGGGCTTTCACGCTTGATAGTTCTGTAAAAAAGACACGGTAACGGTCATTTCCTTTGTTAAATCAGGACCTGACTCGTCTCGTGTCTTTTTTACTTTCTGATTACTTTGTTGCCGTTACTTTGAAGTTGTAGTTGGCTTCTGCCTTGATTGGTGAAAACCGACTGAAGTAGTCTCCCATCAGCTCATTCATAGGGATCGTGACCTCGCGGATGATTTTAGAGGCATCAAACATGTCGTAATCCCCTCCGCCAACAGCTCGGTACTGATTAATAACGATCTCCAGGCTGTCTTCAGGCATGATGTCTTTCCCTTCATAGGAAAATTCAACGATCCGTTCCCCTTGAGGCATTGCCACATCGATAGTATACTCAATGCCCTCGTACATATCATAGTTGTACATTTGGGGTTTCGGTGTCATAAATGACGGATTGACGATGATGTCCCCACTTTCATCCAGCTCAAAGTAAGTTGCCGACCGCTCTAGTGCCGCTTTCAGATCTTTTCCACTTACTTTCAGTACAGCCAGTGTGTTCGGATAAATGTAATTCAGGACGACATCTCGCATCGTTACTTCTTTTTTGAATCCTCTAGCTTGGTTATTGAAAAGAGCCGTACCTGAAATGTCACACTCCGCATAATACATCTGAACCTTATTTACAAATTCCACATAAGGATGTTCTATACGGCGAGCGGCTTCCACATCCGAAATCGTCATATCTCCTTCGACTTTTCCGATTGGCTGATCCAGCCATGCTTCTACCTCTTCATTTACTGATCTGAACGCACCAGCGGTCGATTCATCTACATCCACCTGTTCCGTCGACAGAACTTCAGGTATGGCATCGATCAGGATGTACTGTCCGTCAGCTTCTTCAATGTCCAATGTCACTTTTCCTAAATATCTTCCTTTATCCCCAGGCATAACGACTGCGGTCTGCCCCACTTTCTGAGCAATGACCCTGTGCTGGTGTCCGCTGAGCAGCACATCTATCCCTTCTATGTCATGCAGCAATGCATAGCCTTCATTCTCTCCGGTCTGTATTTCCGTCTCTTCTCCTGTCTCCAGGTCTTTTTCAAAACCGCCATGATAACTTACGACTACAACGTCGGCCTGCTCTTTTAAATAAGGCACATATTTCTTTGCACTCTCAACTGCAGAAACAAATGTAAGGCCTTCGTAGTTCTCAGGGTGTTCCCAGTTAGGGATATAAGGGGTGGTCAGCCCAAGTATGGCTATTTTAACGCCTTCTTTTTCGATAATTTTATACGCCTGACCAAAAGCCGGTTCGCCATTATCGTTAAGGATATTTGCGCTAAGTATAGGATAGTCTGCACTCCTGACCGCACTATTGAGATAGTCCAGCCCGTAGTTGAACTCATGGTTTCCAATGACTCCTATATCAAATCCACAGGCGTTGGCCGCTTCCATCACCACAGTCGCTTCTTTCTTTTCCTTTACCACATAATGTGTAAACGGCGAACCCTGTATCAGATCACCATTTTCAATCGTGATACTCGGTCCATTAAGTTTTTCACGTTCACTTTTAAGGAGTGAGGCAATCTTGAACAGTCCGTAAGTCGCTTCATGACGACGTGACTGATAGTCAGTTGGGAAAAGGTAGCCGTGCACGTCACTTGTTTCAAATAGTGTTATCTTCATAAGTCAGTCCTTTCAAGACAATTAATGTCAATCTTCATTTAAAATATCGATCAGTAATTCAGGATTATCTGTCATGATGCCATGTGCCCCAAGATCGATCAGATCTCTCATCGTGGCTTCGTTGTTGATCGTCCAGTAGTAGACATCCATGCCCCTGTTTTCGGCTCCTCTGATCAGCTTCCAGTCAGCAAGATTAAAGCCTTCCTGTTCGACAGGAAGCTGAAAAGCATCCGCTGTTGGCTGATAGACCAGGTTCAGAAAAGCCTTATGCAGAGTAACAAACTGGCGCGTTTCCTGCTCGCCTGCACCGATAGCCACTGACCCGTCAGCTACTTCATTAAATCTTAGATTGATTTCGTGGTCAAAACTAGCTATCAGCACCGTATCATGCATATCATATTCTTGGATTAGTCGCCACATTTCCTGGATCATTTCTTCATAGCGCTCCGGATCATTCGTTGCTTTCAGTTCGATCAGCTGTCTCACATTGCTGAACTCCTGGAATACTTCTTCTACTGTCGGAATATATACTCCAGTATTTCTATATTCATGCTCTCCGGACTCATTTTGAAAGTGGTAGCCGGCATCCAGAGACTGAATTTCTTCCAGAGTCATCTCATTCACACGGCCTGTTCCGTCTGTTGTACGGTCGACTGTCTCGTCGTGAATAACCACCAGTTCGCCATCTGCAGTGATGAAGACGTCATACTCCAGGATATCTACACCTATGGTTCGGGCATAACTGAATGCCTCCAGCGTATTTTCAGGGGCATGATCCAGTCCTCCACGATGAGCAATGACTAATGTGCCTTCATCTCCTTCAAAAAATGCTCGTTCACTATCTGAAGACAGCGGAAAAAGGAATAGAATAAACCAGATAAATAAAATGATACCTAAAAGTATACCGATATACTTGAGTAATTTTTTCACTCGTTCCCTCCTTGTATTATATCACTATGGCTACGACTGCAAAAGATACAACGACTACGAGACTGGACAGGATGATTGCATGGACAAATGGCTTCCACCCTGTTCGGGCAAACTGTCTTACATTCGTTTTCAGACCGATTGCTGCCAGAGCAATGACCATTAAAAATCGGCTGGCTTGTCGCATTGCACCACTTAGCTCTGCTGGTATCAGTCCAATTGTGTTCAGTCCTGCGAAAAGTACAAAACATGCGATGAACCATGGGAATAGCTTCTGCAGTGACACTTTCTCTTTCCGCTGATTGGGCTGCTTCAGTTTCTGTCTAAAATAGATAGCAGAAAAAATAATTACGGTCGGTATGATAGCCAGTGTCCGGGTCAGTTTGACCATGGTCGCAATTTCTCCAGCTGCTTCTGAAAATGCAAAGCTGGCAGCCACTACACTTGAGGTATCATTGATGGATGTCCCTGACCAGAACCCGAAGAACTGATCGCTTAAAGAAAGGAGTTGGCCAACAATAGGATACAGAATGACCATCCCCATATCGAAGATAAATGTAGAAGAAATAGCGTATGAGACATCCCCATCATCCGCTTCAATAACTGGTGCCATTGCTGCAATGGCTGATCCTCCACAAATTGCCGTTCCCGCAGCAATCATGTTGCTCAGCTTCCAGTTGATCCTGAACAGTCTCCCCAGTAAATACCCTCCTCCGAAAGCTGTCAGTAAGGTAAATAACAGAACGATCAATGTTCGGCTGCCCACTTGAAGAATGATGGACATGTTCAAGGAAGCTCCTAATAATATAATAGCAAATTTGAGTACTTTTTTTGAGGCGAACTGAACCCCTTCATTCAAAAGTTCAGGTTTATAATATAGTGCACGGAATCCTATGCCTATGAACATGGCTAAAACCGCTGAACCGATAAAATGCCCCGGAAGTATAGTTTCGATCAGAACAGCTGTAACGGCTATCCCTGTCGCAAGCAAGAGTCCGGGAAGTTTCTTTGTCAATTGGATCATTATGCTTCATCCCTTTCAAGTAATAACTGACTCATTATAACATTTTTTTATTCAGCTGAATGATCAATTCTCCAATCTCTAATGAAAAGCTTTTTGAACCGTTCAAGTCGTATAACATATGTACCAACTAAACTACATAGTATGCAATAAAAATAGACTTTAAATCAGCTGATTAAAAGATATTAGTTCCTGCAGCTGATTTAAAGTCCAGTTTAGTTATCTGTCTGTTCTGCTTCTCATTTTATCAAAGCCGACGATCGCTGAAGCTAGAAGATGGAATACGACTCCAGCTCCCGCTATAATCGTCAGTAAGAACAGCTGATTTTCGTTTTCAATTATGATTCCTATATATGCCCAGGCAAATACCAGAGGATAAAGCCAGTCTTTATGGACAAGTGAAACAAATAATGCAATCAGCGTTGCGATAACCAGCAGAATAAGTGTCCACTGATATTCATTCAGTCCGATCAGTTCTTCAATCCCCTGGCCATTAACTGTATCAATAATGTTAACAATCGTGGCAACTGTTACCCAGCCGAAGTAGATTGAAAATGGAACCCGATCAAACCAGTGGATGCCGTGTCTCGTTAATTTCTTGTATATAACGATGAGAGTGATCAGAAGCCCGATTATGACTATTGTCGATGCAATCAGCCAGACTTGAGTAAATACAACGATCCATAATGCGTTTAAAGTAAAGTTTGCTACAAGCCAGTAGTGAATGCTCTTGTATATCGGACTGGGATCGTCTTTTCTTACAAACAACCGGATGATCCATATGGCAAGCAGCACATAAATAAGTCCCCAGATCGAAAACACATAACTGGCGGGCTGAATGATTGCCTGATCCTGATTAGCAATATTTCCAACATTTCCACCAACAAGGTAGTTCACTCCAACCATTATGACAAATGCCACACTGTATATGATTCCCCATCTTTTCCTGTCTGTCATTCAGAAACCTCCTCTAATTTAAATATCAAAGTAATATGACTCGATTAAATATGATATGTCGTACTTCACCGCCAGCTTTCTCAACATTCGCTTTAGCTTTGGTAGACTGGACACATCCGATAGCACCTCCTCTTTATATCTGACGTACCTGTTCTTTTCTTTTTCTGAGACTTTATCATTGAAATACCCCCAAACATGTTCTATAGCATTCCTGACGCCCCCTATGGACAATGGCGTCTCCATAGCCTCCTCGATCTGTTCATAAAAAGGAACGACCGGATACTTATCTTTGTCTTTCAGCAGCTCCCTTATGAACTGATAAGACTGAGGCGACCGTTCAAGAACCGCATACTTATACCTGCTCCATTCTTTCTCCAGATCTTTGATGGCCCCTTCGTTCTTAGTAGCCAGCACACATTTGACTGCTGACAGGTTCTTATCTTTTACTTCAAGCATGATGTCGATATCCAGTGACTTGACTGACTCGTAATAATCCATAAACTCCTTTATTCTGACAGTCTGGGAATGAGCCCCCTCTCTCGCATTCAACTGCTGCTGAGAATAGTGTACTTTTGCTCGCCCATCATCCAGACTCCAGGTTTCCTGAGCCTTTTCAATCCAATGCTTATCATTACCTAATGTTTCTCCGGGATTGATAAAATGGTGAAGGTTATCATACACAACAGGGGCACCTGTCTGCTGACTGATCGACAAAACATCCTCAATGGTATAAAGGCGGTCATCATTTTCAATAATCAGTCTTTTTTTAATCCTCTGATCCAGTTTCTTGTACACTTTGACGAAACGTTCTATGGCCTGATCTTTATCCCCATAAACACCCCCGATATGCAAGATGATTTTATGTGAGGCATCTACATTCAGGCTGTCAATGAACAGGGTATGGTATGTCAGATCATCTATTGCCCTGTTCACCACATCCTCATTTTTTGAGTTTAATACAGTATACTGTCCAGGGTGCATGGATACTCTTATACCGTAATCTTTCACTTTTTCACCGATCCGCTCAAACTGTTCCTTAAAGATTTGTGACCAGTCGAGGTCGTTAACGGAAAAATCTGAGCCGAATGGAATGATATCCGAGCTCATCCTGAACAGTCGGATATCATTTTGATTATTATAATCGATCATTGCTTCAAGGGTGGTCAGGTTGTGTTCGATCAGACTAAGCAGATTCTCTTCAGTCGCATTCTGCTTGCGGCAGGTTTTATAGCTGAGATCTGCAATTCCTCTTGTTAAACAGGCGTATCCAATACTCATAAAATTCTCCTTATACAGGTGTTATACATATAGTCTATCACTGATCGATTTAATTCACTAATATTGTGAATGAACAGCTGATCACTTCTGATTTCAAGTGATCTTCCTGTATATTTAATAATTCAAGCATATCATTATACATGCGTCATTCTCCTCTGCTATACTCAATTTATAAAAATAAAGGAGTGCGTTAATCATGTTGTGGACACTTATTGGACTTTTGATTTTATTCTGGATCCTGGGACTTGTATTTGAAATCGCTGGTGGTCTGGTTCATATCCTGCTTGTTATTGCCCTGATTGTATTTATCTTTAATATGATCACTGGTAGAAGAGGAAGGTAGCTTAATTCCCTCTTCATTGCTACTTATTATTAAGAAAAGGCTCCGTACGCACAGTGCGGAGCCTCTTCTTTTTTATAAAAATGAGTACTGGGGTAAATACTGTGCTAGAATATAAACAGAGCGAATTGGAGGTAATGATAGGGCATGCCCAGTATGTTCCATCATTAAACAGCGTATTTCCTTGGACATCCCTGATCAGCATGGTCACTGATCATTTTACCCATAGAGACTATCCGCATAAAGTCACTGATTCGATTATAATAACGACTGAAGATGCCACTAAAGACCTGCCGGATTTTCTTCTGGCAATGAATCTGACTGATAAGGTTAGATTTAAAGTTCAGACGGGAGACTGGCTGGCTATAACTGATTTCTGTGCCTATACGGAATCTTCCTGGATCGACTCTATCATACGTGAAAAATACATAAACATGCATTTCCAGCCGATCATCACTTCTGAAGGGTCGATTTATGGATATGAATTGCTGGCCAGATTTATTAATAATGATGGGGAGACGATCTATCCAGATGTTATTTTCCCGGGCGCACGAGCTCGTGGACGGACTTTCGCCTTGGACCGTTTATGCCGGATCCAGGGTGTCCGTCAAGTCGCTCGGCTGCAAAAAAATCAGAAAGCCTTCATCAATTTCATCCCGACAGCTATTTACAGACCGGAGTATTGCCTGAAAACGACTACCGCTGTTGCTAATCAGCTGAACATCGATAACGAACGCTTTGTTTTTGAAGTAGTTGAAACAGAAAAAACAGATGATACTGATCATTTAAAGTCTATTCTTACCTATTATCAGGACAACGGGTTCTGTTATGCTCTGGATGATGTGGGTGCAGGATACAACACCTTAGATCTTTTGTCAGACTTGAAACCTCCATATGTAAAGCTCGATAGACAGTTTGTCGATGGCGTTCATGCCTCAAGTGACAAGCAGGCAGTGGCTTTGGCTTTCCTTGAAAAAGCTGATGAATATGGAGCCGTGACACTTGCGGAAGGAATCGAATCCGCTGATGACTTCAAGTGGCTTAAATCACTCGGATATCAGCTCTTCCAAGGCTATCTGTTTGGAAAACCTTTGCCGGATCCGCTGGATGTCGACCGAATCGATCTGACACTTTTATAAGTTTGAATAGATTCAATTCAAAACTATTAAAAAATGCTTCAGGACCTGTACTCGGTCTGAAGCATTTTTTATGTTAATCAGTCAATTCAAGACGTATTGTGGTTTCATCAAGAGATCGCTGCATCCGCTGACGGTCTGCGTCGGTAAACTCATCTGTTTCAAGTATACGTTCAACTGGTAAGATACGGTAAGTGTAGGTGCTGTCTCCTTCATACCTGTTACGATAAACCCAGGTCGGTGTATACTCGACATGCTGGACCGTAGTCTCTCCAGTCTGTTCATTTTTCTGAACATCCGCATGAAAAATGACACCATCTTCAGTCGGCTCCCGCTCTTCTCCCAATGTCTCTCTTCGCTGATTGGAAACGAAATTCCCTAAAGAATACGCGACAATCGATTCATTTCCATCCACTTCCAGATAAGTAGCCTGCTGGATAACATGAGGGTGACTGCCTAAAATGATGTCTACTCCTTCACGAGTCAGTAACTCAGCATAGTTCTGCTGAAAATCATTAGGGTAGCGTTCATATTCTCCGCCCCAGTGCATGTATGCAATCATCAGATCCACATCTTCTGATTCAGCCTCTTCAATATCTGCCAGTATACGCTCTTCGCTGATTACATTTATCATTGACAGAACATCGTCTTGCGGATAACTGGCATCCAGACCATTCAGATGTTCTGTGTATGCAAGGATGGCAATCTTAATGCCTTCAACGTCTTTGTAGAGCACACGGGAGTCCGGCTCTTCAGTAAAAGTTCCTGCCAGATCCAGACCTTTTTCTTCGATTACTTCGACCGTTCTTCTAACACCTTCCAGTCCAGTATCAAGGCTGTGGTTGTTTGTCGTGATGATCGTGTCAAACCCGGCATAGTCCAGTGCATCAATAATGGCATCTGGGGTGTTAAAAAGCGGGTATCCAATAAATGGGCGGTCTGAGCCTGCCAATGTAGTTTCCAGGTTGGCAATAGCCAGATCAGATTCAGAAATAATCGGCTGGACATCTTCGAATACTGAAGTAAAGTCATATTCTCCAGTTTCCGCATTATATGCAGCTTCCAGCTGACTCGTGTGTCCCATCACATCGCCGACTGCACTGACTCTAATGTCAGTAAACTGCTCTTCTTCGGGCTCTTCTTCGTCGTCATCTTCAGCATCAGTCTGATCCGTTCCATCTAACTCAGAGGGGTCAGGCTCAGTTTCATCTGCCTGCTGGTTATCGTCTCCAGCCGGTTGTTCGGTCTGATCAGCTTCTTCATTGTTTTCCTGTGCCAGACTTATTGCATAAAAGGTTGCTCCAGATAACACAAACACAAAAAGCAGAATGAGACCGATTAGTTTCAGTCGTCCGTTTCTTTTCTGATGTCCACGATTATTCGTCGATCTCAATGTCTATCCTTCTTTCCAGTAGGTACTCTTCATAAGTCAGTCCACTCTCCGCAACATCAGCTGCCAGTTCTTTCCCTAAATACCTTAAATGCCAAGGCTCATACTGATAACCTGTAATCTCTTCCTTCCCTTCCGGGTATCTGATAATATAACCGAACTCATGGGCATGTTCTTCCACCCATAGCCCTTCCGGTGTTTCACCAAATCTTTCAGTCAGCTGATAATTTACACTTTCGCTCGTTACATCTATTGCCAAACCAGTCTGATGTTCACTTTCACCTGGCCGAGCGCTGTAGCGATTAGCCGCTTCGAGACCATCTCTATCTACATATCGATCAAATAATTGTGTTTGAGTCTGATATGATCGATAACCTGAACGAGCATAAAGTACTATCCCCTCATCTTTTGCAGAATGAAACATTTCTCTTAAAGCCTGTGCAGCTCTCTCTCTCATATTAGTTAAATTAGGGTCGTCAAAAACTGTCGGCAAATCCAAAGTGACAAGATCATCTGGGGAATAGTCTTCCGGAAGGGCATACTGCTTATTGACCAGGACTTTTATGCTGTCAGGATCAAGCAGGTCCTCTTCCATGTTAATAGTGATGACAGGTTCATCAGACTCAACATCCTCATCTTCTTCAAAGTGAGTTCCTTCTTCTTCAGTTTCATTGTTTATTCCATCATTAATTTCTGCTTCATCATTATCCTGAGTTTCTTCCTGAGGCATTTCTTCAACTGTATCTTCAGGTTCTGTCTCGTAATCGTTATCTGTACACCCACTGAGAATAAATAGACTCATCAGGACACAAGTAAATAATCGGAACTGTTTGTATGTCAATTGTATGGCTCCTTTTTATTCTTTTAATATTTATCACAATAGGTATACAATACCATAAATTACCTGTCTTCTCTATTACATTCTAACTTGTTATGATTTATAATAAACTAAATGGATATACCTCAAGTTCAGTTTATTCCATAAATGGATAAACTAAGACCACCACATTCATTGTGTACATTGTCACTGACGACTCCGAATAAAGTCATCAAGCCGCTCGGTCACTTCCTCATGCTGCTCTTCACGGCTTATCAGACTCTTCCCGTCCCCATTCTGAAATCCGTAATAACCAAAATTAGAATGATCGCGGCCTTCAATCTGATAAAGCTCGGTTGCCAGAGGCAGATTGGAGGAAGCCGATTCATATGATTCTCTGTTTATTATTTCATCTTGTGTGCCAGTAATCGAAAGTATAGGTAATTCCAGACCCGACAAATCGCTGCCATCATTTGGATAAGAGGCGAGAAAAAACAGTCCGTTAATTTTATCATGCTCGTCTGATGCATAAATTGAGGCGCTGGTCCCTCCAAGTGAATGTCCCCCCACCCACCACTCTTCCTGGTCATCATACATCTCCATTATTTCGTCAGTTTTATCAGACCTTAAAATAGCAAGATTAAATGGCATGTATGGAATAAAAACCCTATATCCTTTTTCACTAAGCTGGTCAGCCAGTGGCAGATAGGCTTCTGGCTCAACAAGGCCCCCCTGGTAAAAGACGATATTTCCTCGATTACTATCAGAACCGACTTTGATCCAGTCTTCTTAATGGTCACGTGTGACTCATCAAGTAATGTCACGGCTTCGGGCATAGCCTGATATGTTCTAATTCGGATAAAAACGAGACCTGCTGCTATGGCTAATACTATACCGGCGATAAGCCACAAGAGGACTGATATCCATTTCTTTCGTTGTCTCTTCATTCGTTCATTTCCTTTATACATATAGTTTATCTTTTTATAAATCAAGAGGTAAAGCGTCTCGGAGATAGTGCAGTACGCCCATGAATTTTCAAATTGTTCCATAAAGGTTTCCATCCATTTTCACAATACAGCGGATCCTGCCCATCAGCCAGACGTCTGATCTGCTGTTCGTAGTAACTGATTCCCATGAGTCCACCGATCTTTCTGTCCAGAAAGGGCAGTCCTGTAGTCAGACGAGGAATCTGTATGTCTTTTATTTCCTTATTCAGTAATTTTTTCGGAAGATCCGGATAAAGCACCATTGGCCTAGCTAGACCGACCATTTTTGTATGATCACATGCTAGAGCTTTCTCCATACTTTCTGTGGAGCGAAAGCCCCCTGTGATCACTAGAACCGCATTTATCTCCTCCTGAATTTGCTTTGCGTCATCGATGAAAAAAACATCTTTTTCACTCGGGTCAAACATTCTAGGATTTTCATAATTCCCTCCAGAAAGTTCAATCAGATCGATCCCGTTCTTATCCAATGTTTTGATTACTTTAAGAGCCTCGTCAGTACTGAATCCCCCTTCACTAAAGTCAGAAATATTCAGTTTAACACTGACTGGAAATTCCGGACCGACCTTCTCACGTATCCGAAAATAAATATCAATCAAAAACCGCATGCGATTCTCTAATGTCCCCCCGTAAACATCCTGCCTCCGATTGGTAAGAGGAGATAGAAATTGACTGATGAGATACCCATGAGCAGCATGAATTTGAACACCTGTAAAGCCAGCCTTTCTGGCAATTTCAGCTGCTCGACCAAACTTATCAGTAATAGCAGTAATCTCTTCTATACTTAAAGCTCTGGGTGTACTGAAGAATGGACGGTACTGTTTTTTTAAGGCAACCTCACTTGGAGCCACCGGTGTATCCGATAATGAACGGGGAGATTGTCTCCCTGGATGATTCAGCTGCATCCACAGGTGCGTCTGCTGTTCAGTACCTGCTTCGGCCCATTGTATCAACTCAGCAAGATGCCTTTCATCTTCAACTACAACATTCCCCGGTTCTCCCAGAGCTCGACTATCGATCATTACATTGCCAGTGACGACGATTCCGGCCCCGCCTCTCGCCCATCGTCTATATAAACGGAAAAGACGCTCGTCAGGCTGATGGTCAGGTCCAGCCAGTGTTTCGCTCATAGCAGATTTAAATAATCTATTCTTAACTGTAACACCATTCGGTATGGTAAAGGATTGACTTAATATCATCATCTTCATTCCAGTTCTCATATTTTTTGGAGCTGTGAGTTGTGTTTCAGTGTTTCAGTGTTTCAGCGTTTCAGCGTTTCAGCCTTTTCCAACTTGAACGTATATGAAAATTCATAGGCGAACGTTCATCTATGAAGGCTTTCCACTCATATGACATCGGCCATTCCCGGTAGACAGGTGCACGCCTGTATAAAAAACGTAAAGACCATTTTTCAGGTATGGGAGACCACCCTTCTGTAGGGCAGCATTTGATTTTTGTACTGTTTACTCTCTTGATGACCCGATACCTTCCAATCAGCAGGCCCAGTGAAGGATGACAACTGATCTGAAATATCCCCTCTCTCACCTTATTGTGCTCCATGGTCAGTATATCAGGAAAAGGAGGAACAAAAGACAGTTCGATTGGATAAATATGATTTGAGAATCTAAGGGTACGAATAGCTGGACTTGATCCCTGCCAGTCTATATCCAGAGTACAGTCTTTGGTTCTTACCGTTTCCTGTCCATCTGTTAATGACATAACTGCCATATGATTATCTGAAGATGGATTGAATTTTACTATCAGTGGTTTTGTGCTGTAACGGCTGAAGTACATCCGCATCCCATCCATTGTTACCGGTAAATTATCTAATTTATGAGACTGGTCTCCAATGTGAACGTCAACGACTGTATGATTTTTTCTAACAAAATAAAAGTCGAACAGGTAAACAAGTGGAAGATAGGACGGGGTCTGGGAGGCTGCTCCCACTGGTGCAAGCAGATTAAATGGCGAGCGTTTTTTGAAGTTTTTTTCGTGTATCTTTAGTTTGATTTTCCTGCCATATTTATCGGTAAAGCGGTATAAAGCTTGTACTCCTTTCTGACTGATATCAAAAGAAGCCACTTCAAAAGCACATTCTATTTTTTCATTGAGCCCTTTGCCGAAGGTGTCATAGGTTTTATTCTGAATTTTCAGTGAAGGCTGATAGTAGACATCGATCTTCCCATCCGTCCTCCAGCCCAATATAACATGCCCGGTGCCATAGGTACTATCATCATAGTATTGAGGTTCAAACCCGATATAAAAAACATCCGGATCTTTTTCAAAGTTGATCTGAAGCAGTCTTTCCATCGGCTCAAGACTGAACCTGAATGGATTGATGAGTTTGACTGACTCCTCTTTCATACTCTCACATCCTTTGTTTTAGCGGTACTTGCAGATGAGTTATTGGGTAAACGATCAGATTTGTTTTGATGATGACTGTAAATGATGGCAATCCGTCAAAAAGTTTGGTCACATGCAAGTATGTCATTCTCTTGTCTTACTATATATTACAATTGTTTTTTATTCCTACTTCTATTATACATTGGAAGAATAAAAACCGTAATCATTATGCATATTTTTCGAGATATATTTGTACCGTCAGTACGATCTATTCTCAGGCCCCTGTGATTATTATCTTTAATTGAATTAGTTAACTTAGACCTAAAAAAATCTGCCCTGAATCGGCAGATTTTCAGCAATCTATTTATTTTACGACTTCCTTCACACGTCCAACCACTTTATCTTCCAGCATCACTTTGATTCCGTGGGGATGGGCAGGCGACTTGGTCAGTAATTTCAGGACCACTCCTTCTGTTAACTTTCCTGATTTCTGATCCTGTTTCTGCACGACTTTGACTCTATCTCCTGGTTTTATATTGCTGCGTTTTGTACCGTCCATATTATAATTCCTCGCTTTCTTTTATTTTCCTGAATTACCTGATCACATTAATCCGAAATCCGACCAAATACTATCATCTCTCTTAAAGTATACAGACTTTTGACATCAATTGACATGCTCTGAAATAGAATCTTCACAAATAAATCAAATTATTAGAGGGGTAAACCTTAAATTAATAACACGCGTTATGATAAAATAATCCAAAGGAGATCAATGTCCTATACCCTTTCAGGAAGGAGTGACCCTTCAATTCCGCTTCGACAATCCGTGGAAAGGCAGGTATCCGTTATGTCAAAACAAATTACATTCAGCTCTTTGAGACGGTTCAACTTGATTATGGGCTTTCTTCACCTTATTCAAGGCCTTCTCATGCTCGGATTTGCAATATTTATAGATCGTATTGCAGAGTTCAGAGTCCCTGTGATGTCCTATTTTCTCTCATTCGATACCACTCAGATGCGACTAGTTACAGAACCATCTCAGTTAGGTGAACTTCCATTTGGTATAGCTGTTTCATTATTCCTCTTTCTATCAGCTCTAGCACATTTCATCATTGTCAGTTCCTGGGGTAACAAAATCTATAATCGCGACCTCGAAAAAGGGATGAACCGTTTCAGATGGTATGAATACGCCTTGAGTTCTTCTCTAATGATTGTGCTGATTGCTATGCTCTTTGGTGTTTATGATATAGGTGCAATCATTCTTATTGCTGTTGTGAATGCATCAATGAACTTTTTCGGACTGGATATGGAAGAAATAAACTACTACACAAAAAAACTGAACTGGAAGCCTTTTGTATTTGGTACCATAGCTGGTCTGGCTCCATGGGTAGTCATTCTTCTATATGCTTTTGGTAATTCTAATCCAGCAGATGTTCCGTGGTTTGCCTATGCAATTGTAGGGAGTTATTTTGTATTTTTCAATCTGTTCCCTATCAATATGATACTGCAGTATAAGAAAATCGGACCATGGGAAAACTATCTATATGGCGAAAGAGGATATATCATCTTAAGTCTCGTCGCCAAGTCGGTCCTTGCCTAGCTTACTTTTGCGGGAGTCATGCAGCCATAAATCCGACTTCACCTATTACACCTGTAAAGCCCCGTGAGACTTGCAGCCACTTCAGCTGTTAATCTCAATGAGGGCTTTTTAGTCTGTTATATTTGTACGAACAGGTTTGACGTATACCGGTCTATATATAAGCTCGCCATTCAGTCGAATGCTTTCCATTAAAGAAATTTTTTCGACCTTAATTTCTACAGGTGAGACAGACTGACTTCGACTCCATTCCTCAAAGTCCTGACTGAAAACGATTTGTCTCCCTAGAGTAATATGCGACGTATACTTTCCATTTTCAGCAGAATGCTCTTCTTCATTCAATTCAGCGCTGATCTGTCTGTTGACCTCTTTCAGCTCATTTATGTCACCATCAACCCCAGCCCATATGATAAGCTTGTTGCGCTTATTGAAAGATCCCAGTTTACTAAGTCTAAGCTTAAAAGGCATGCTATGCTCGGCACATTTATCGATCGCTTTCTTAATTTCCACGATTCTTTCGCTGTCAGCTTCTCCAATAAAGTAAAGAGTCAGATGGAAATTGGATGCTGAAGTGAACCGCCCCTTTTCGGCCGTCGCTTTAACTTTTGACTGAATCCCGGTCAGCTTTTCTTTGACCTCTTCTTCCAGCTCGATAGCAATGAATACTCTCATCTCCTGCTCCTCCTCCTCCTCTCGTATGCTCCATTATTGATTACCAATGCTTCAATTTATTCAGGTTGTCATTTCCTATACCTTAACTGAAAAATTATTTTATCTCTAAATAAAAAAGGACACTTCACCGAGAAGTGTCCCTTTTTCATCTGATAAGTTTTTAAAATGATATGACTCCCATCCAGCCAAGAATATTTGTAAGAATAAGCAGGACGGGTATGGACAGGACTGTTCTGAATAAGAAGACTTTGACTACATCCCAGAAGTTCAAGCCAATTTTAGTTTTAACTAGAATCATGCCCGTTTCTGACATGAACACGAGCTGTGTAAAGGCCAGCACTCCGATGAAAAAGCGAGCGGCTTCAGATTCTGCTCCACTGATGAACAATGCTGGAAGATACATATCTGCAAAACCTGCCAGTGAAGCGGGTGCCATTTGAGCAGCTACTTCTCTGCTGTACCCAAGGAAATCATAAACAGGGACAAGTGGTGCGCTGATGAAATCGAAGAAGGGTGTATATTCTGCAATGACAAGCGAAATTGTTCCTACTGCCATGATGATTGGGAGGAAGCCCACATAGATATCCACAATATTTTTAAGAGCCTCTAAAAATGCTCCTATAATGGATGTCTGTTCAGCCTGTTCGATTGCTGCCTCATATGAATGCTCCATGATTGTCTTGTCTTCAGGAACTTCAACTGATTTAGGCTCTATGCCTTTGTAGTATTCCGGCTCGAATTTCTTAAGCGGCAGTCGGGCAGTAATGAAAGCAAGGATCAGAGTTACAATGGCGATCGATCCATAAAATATAGGAAAAATTGCACTGAAGCCAAGAAGATCCGCAACAGCCGCCGCAAAAGCGATACCGACTATGGAGAAGCTTGTCGCAATAATGTAGGCCTCTCTTTTGTTATAGTATCCCCTCTGATACTGTTTATCTGTTACGACAATACCTATCGTCCCATCACCAACAAATGAAGCAATTGCATCGATCAGTGAATATCCAGGTACTCTGAACAGTTTTTCAACTACGGGACCTAGAAGTATGCCGACAAACTCTACGATTCCAAAATGAGTGAGTAACGGCAGTGCTAGAATACCAACAAAAAACGTGATATATAATGTCGTCAAGAGGCCATCTTCCCCTGCCATCAGCCCTCCAGTATCTGGATCCAGAATCATATCTGCAAGTGCGTTCCCTTCAAACCAGTTATAAACGACCATTAAGTATAAAAAGGATCCGATCAGTCTCAATGCCACATTGATCGGCGTAGTTTTAAAAATACCATTCAAAAAGCCGCTATCCGATGTATAGAACAGAAAGACAACTGTGGCGATCAGAACAATCCATGCCGACAGTGCTGTAAATGTTATGAATAAATCCAGTATATTATCCGTAACCAGATAAATAATGTGAGAAATCATAATACGGCTTTCTCCACCGATAGTAAATGGGACTAGGAAAAAGACGAATCCCAGTAAAGATAAAAATATGAACTTAAATTTATTAATCATGTATAAACCCTCCATTATTGTCGCTTAACAGAATAGCATGTTTAAATCAGTAATACAATTAAACTTTTATAATCATCCTATTCATGATGTTGTCTTATCGTGAATAAAAATACTCAGTTGCTTCATTTTCACTCTACCGCTATTCATAACCTTTACCAAAAAAAAACTCCTCATACGGTTGACGAGGAGTTTAAAGATAATCATATCATGTGACTGTATAAGGTAATATGGATAAACAGATGATGAAATTAAATCACTTATCTTGCAGCTCATCGATCATGTGTTTTCTGTAAGTGATCATGTCCAAAATGAGCTGTTCAGGTAAAGGCTGATTCAGTGGAAACTGTACAGAACCCTTACCTGTTTTCAGACCTTTCAAATCAGCGGAAAAATGACTGATCACTGAAGGATGAGGATAGAAGCCGATGTGGGATCTATAGCCTGCCATCATTATCTGTTTATCTCTTTTTCCTCCCTCGACCAAGGCGTAAGAAGGAAGATTGTAGTTCCACACTTCAATAGCTTCTGGAACAGCCTGATACACTAGGTCTCGTATTCTAAGCAGTCTTATCCTGACTTTTTCCGGCTGACTATTTATATATTCTCTCACATTTGATTCCATATCCTGATCAGGCATGCTATCCATCCTGTATCTCAGATACCAATGTTCTAGAATTAGCTTATATTGTGTAATCTAGTTCATCTGCTGACTCCCCCCTTAACTGGTCTCTTCATGCCAGACTTTTTCCAATAGAGCGGAGTCGATTTTCTTCATTTTCAAAAAGGCCTCAGTGACACGCTGGATCTGCCCTTTTGTCCCAGTCGATAAAAGATCATCCATATTGTCGGGGAGGACTTGCCAGGAGACACCGAACCGGTCCTTAAGCCAGCCACATTCCTCCGCCTGAGGATGAGCCGATAAGTTATTCCAGTAGTAATCAATCTCCTTCTGATCTTTACATAAAATCATAAACGACAAGGCTTCATTGAAAGTGAATTCTTCTTCCATTGGATCATCCATCGCATTGAAGCTCTGGTTGTTCAGGCGAAATCCAGAAAACATCAGCTTCGCTTTCTTATTGTCAGCTTCTCCTTCTTTATAGTAGAGCATATCTTCTATTTCAGAATCCGGAAAGATTGACGTATAATACATCACTGCCTCTTCACCTTTTCCGGACTGGCGATGAGCAAAGAGAAGGTGAGGAACGATTTTCTCCTTAAACGGTTCTTCTGCAAATGCAATCTGCCACGTCAGACCAAAACGATCCTTAAGCCACCCATAATATTTATTGAATGGATACGTATCAAGAGGCATCAATACCTCCCCTTCAGATATCAGTGCGTTCCAGAGAAGATTAACTTCTTCCTCATCCCGGCAAAGAATCATAAGGGACACTGCAGGAGTAAAGGTGAATAACGGTCCATCACTAATTGCTGCAAAAGTCTGCCCGGCAAGATCAAAAGTAAATGACTCTACGCTTCCAGAGGGAGTTCCTTCCAGTACATACCTGTTGACTACTTTCGAGTTACTGATCAGACTTGTATAGAAATCGACAGCTTCTCCGGCATTGTCATCAAACCAGAGATGTGGAACAATCGTTACCACTCGAACCACTCCTTTTCCTTAAAGAAATCAGCCATTTAACACCATGAAATATCTATTTTTCGTATACCAGTATACCATATACAGTCTTAATCCTTGCTCTGAACGCTCTCTGACCATTGATAGACCTGGCTTGAGTTGAGAAGTATATCCCCTGCCATTCAATTTCATATATGGTTTTAAAAGAAAGCAAAAAAAAAGACAAGGTCAGGACTCATCGTCCTGCCTTGCCTTCATCTATTGGTTTAGGTTATTAAGCCTTAGTAACGTTTGCTGCTTGAAGTCCGCGGTTGCCTTCTTCAATGTCAAAGTTTACTGCTTGGCCTTCATCTAAAGATTTGAATCCTTCTTCTTGGATAGCTGAGAAGTGTACGAATACATCGTCTGCTCCGTCACGTTCGATAAATCCAAACCCTTTTTCTGCGTTAAACCATTTTACTGTACCTGTTTCCATAATAAAATTCCTCCTCGTGCCTTTAGCACTTTATATTTACATGATTGCTTAAGGACCAATTCGGAATGCATTACACAGTTCGTAAAATGTCTCTTACAATATGTTATACATAGTATAGCACATGAATGAAATAAAACCAAATCTTTTTTAAAAAGACTTATTTTAGACTTAATTAAAAAATATTACGCAAAATAAAAACTATTATCTTTCCTGAAAATCTTCTGGTGTGCTTAATTCATCGAAAGTCAATCCATCAAAATAAGTCATTTCTTCGTCAGTCAGTTCAAAATCAAAGATATCAGCATTAGATTTAATCCGTTCTGCATGTACAGATTTAGTCAAGGTAACAAAGCCATGCTGGACACTCCATCTCAATAAAAGCTGAGCAATGGATTTGCCGTACTTGTCAGTCATTTCTTGAACAGTAGTATCTTCGCCTAAATATTTCATAGGAGAAAGGGGTGACCATCCTTCGATGACAATGTCGTTTTCACGGTTCAACTCAACGGTTTCTTTCTGAAGAACGCCTGGGTGCAGACGAATCTGATTGACCATCGGCTTGATTCGGGAATTTTCCAGAATATTGTTTAAATGAGGGACAGCAAAATTACTGACACCGATCGCTTTAAGTTTCCCTTCATCATACAAGTCTTCCAGCGCACGCCATGTGTCAATATTATCCTGTTTCCAGTCTCCACCGTTATTTTTTACAACCGGCCAGTGAATAAGAAAGAGGTCCAGGTAGTCAAGATCAAGTTTTTCCAGTGATTCTTCTATTGTCTTACGGGCACTGTCGTAGCCGTGATTCATATTGTTGAGTTTGCTGGTAACAAACATCTCTTCACGCGGGATGCCGCATTCCTTGATTCCTTTACCGACATATTCCTCATTCTGGTACATCTGAGCTGTATCGATATGACGATAGCCTACTTTAACTGCGTTCTTTACTCCATCGACAGCTTCCTGAGGATCGGTCACTTGCCATGTCCCATATCCTAGAATGGGGATCTTCACACCATTTGATAAGGTGTATGTATCGCTTAAACTTGTCATACTTTTTCCTCCCGATAATTAAATTGACAAGGCCTCTCTGACCCTGAAACTATTTGAGCTGACTCAGAAGCGAAGCACTTCCAGTCGTCAATTAGGATCATCTCTTAATCAGATAATGGTCTCAGCTAATTATAAAGATCCCAATCAGACCAGCAAGAGCTATGACCATCACTACCATGATGATGCCATTAACCACTCGTTCCTGACCGGTAGCATCTTCTGTAGCTGTCAATCTGCGATAAACAGTAATGACAACGGCTATGATAAACGCCAGACTCAGAAAAAAACCCATATTATCGTCTCCTCTTCAAGTCAGTTACCTGTTTAGTATACGCCTACTATGCTTTCGATTCCAGTCTGGCGCTTACATTTTGTAAGACTTTTTTCTCTTGTGTCGCAGGCCTCTTACCTTTCCTTTTCGCTTAAAAAGACACCCGTTAATAGTCGGGTGTCATCTGTTGTCTATCATAATATAAATTGAATGTCCTTGTTCATGTATACTGATTTTAGAAAGTGGTTTCCGTATACCTTTTAAAGTTTTCGAGAATCGCCTGCCATCCTTTTTTCTGTTCTTCTATTGAATACTGGTCGTCCGCTTCAAAATCCTCAATGATTTCCGTTCCATCCTCCAGTTCATTAAACTGGACCTCAACTTTTCTTCCGTCATCCAGGGTAAAAGCCAGCAACTGATATGGGCGAATAAGCGTATAGGTACCGGCAAAGTCAAATCCGAGGGTGCCGTCTTTTGATTCCATACGTGAGAGGAATCGCTCCCCTTCCGCCAGATCATTTAAAGAATACAATGTATGCCAGTCATCCGATGCCTGATTCCATCTTTCGATATGTTCAGGTCTTGTCCAGGATTCCCAGACATCTTCTACACTAGCGTCCACCTTTATTTTGTTTGTAATTCTAGTGTGTTTCTCTGTTTGTCCCATCAGTCTATTTCCCCCTTATATTTATCCGTCAGTTCATCACTGAACGGACCAGACTGTCTAGAGAACTGTCTTTCATAATCAAATAGTATCAGAATATTTGAAAAGTTCAATGCATAGGTCGTTTATTCATACAAATAACTAAATTATGGTTTGCCAGTCATTAGAATGGCATAAATTTACAGTAGTGCTGCTCGACTATGTGACTCTTACGACCGTTTTTTGCTTCTTATGTGTCATATCCTGTTTTATGGTCCATTCGCCAATTAATATAGGTGCCTAATGGACCATATAATATTATTTGGCATGTTCGACCAGACTTATTTCCATCGAATAGACAATAACTTGCTTTATGGTCCATTAACCTTCCCCCAGTCTGACTGTCGTTTGATTCATCTGCTCTTGATTATAAAAAAGACTTTGCCTTTTCAGCAAAGTCTCTCTGTTATGCATGGTTTTCTACGGGCCGGTCACTTTCTTCAGCTTCAAAGCTCTTGAGTCTGTCTTCAAATTCATCTAGCAGCACTCTTACTTCATCTGTCGTGACTGTTTCCATCAGCTGCTGTCTCAGTTCACTGGCTCCTCGCATCCCTCGGACATAAATCTTGAAGATTCGACGGAGCGGTTTGAACGCTCGTCCTGCTTCCACACCGTAAGTGTCGAATAAATCGAGATGCAATCTGAGCAGATCCAGCATTTCTTCACTGCTGTGTTCTCTGGCTTCTTTTTCAAAAGCGAACGGATTCTTGAACACGCCTCGCCCAATCATGATCCCGTCAACGCCTGTTTCTTCAATCAGCTTTAGGCCCATCTCGCGATCCATGATATCTCCATTAATCGTCAGCAGAGTATCCGGTGCGATTTCGTCCCGCATTTTTTTGATTTCAGGAATCAGTTCCCAATGCGCATCATATTTGCTCATCTCTTTTTTTGTGCGAAGGTGGATCGACAGATTCACGATATCCTGTCTCAGCAGATGAGCGATCCATTCGCGCCATTCATCGAGTCTGCTGTAGCCTAAACGTGTTTTCACACTGACCGGCAGCCCCCCTGCTTTTGCCGCTTCAATCAGTTCTGCAGCCACTTCGGGACGCTGAATCAGTCCGCTGCCTTTGCCTTTTCCAGCTACGTTTGGAACAGGACAGCCCATATTGATATCGATCCCGGCAAATCCTGCTTCAGCCATGCCGATACTCATTTCACGAAAATACTTGGGTTCGTCTCCCCAAATATGAGCGACCAGAGGCTGTTCATCCTCAGTGAATGTCAGTCTTCCTCTTACACTGTCACGGCCATCCGGATGACAGTAGCTCACAGAGTTCGTGAACTCTGTAAAGAAGACATCCGGTCGTCCGGCTTCAGCGATGACATGCCTGAATACGACATCTGTGACGTCTTCCATTGGCGCCAGAATAAAAAAGGGTTTAGGTAAGTTTTTCCAGAAATTCTCTTTCATATTAAATCCTCTCACTTTAAACATAGATTATCGATCATTCTTTTTGTATACAGTATGTTTAATACTATCTGTTTTATCTAACCTTATCTATTTTAACGATTACAGCTCATTTGTCAAATTCCACTTACGTTTTGATAGTTCTCCAGTTTAAAGTGTGAAGAAAACGTGTCTGTTTTCAGGTGTGATCACATGCGTGAGAGGAGTACAAACTAATGCGCTCATTCATTCATCTATAAATGTCCGGTCTTGAAGCAGTAAAGAAAAAAGTCTTTCCTTTTGAACGAAAAAAACACTGACTCCATTATAAATGAAATCAGTGCTTATAAAATGATCGATTTAGCGGGAGGCTTTGGGTGGCTGGCAGACCTCACATTTGCGCTGCCCGTTATTCTTAAACTTTGTAAATGTCTTTTCAAATGTATTGCCACATCCGCACCTAAATGACAGTTTCTGTGAAAACCCACGGTATTCTGTAGTCAGCAGTGTACTTTCAGAATTGTTGTTTACGTATTTTCTAATCTCATTAATAGTCCATCGTTTATTCATTACCTTACACCTCCATAGAGTAACGACCAGCTGAGACTTTTAAATGCATCCCTTAATAAGTTCAGTCGTCAGATTCCTGATGCATTATACCATGGAGAATGGATGATTGATAGATGCTATCCACGTTCAGGTGTGAATCCTTTTATACATCTCCTAATTCTACTGATAAATGATCAGACCTGGCTGTGGATCAAGATCCAGAACCTCTTCAGGTGTCATTAGCGGATTGTCATAGTGGACGCCTGGCTGATCAGAGAAATGATACCAGAGTTTAAATCCTTTGTATGGAACCTCGCTGGCTTCGGTAACTTTTTCGTGTGTCGCTCGTTTGCCTTCAGGTGCCCCCCATCCGGAAGTATTGTGGACCAGAAGGACCGGATCATAATCCGCTGATATATCTTCGACATCGACAATCATTTTTTCAACAAACTGATGGAAGACAAACTGTCTCGTTCCCTGAATCTCATGCGTTTCAATGTATTCCTGCATTCTTTCCTGCACGTCATTCAGTTCAGATCCAGTAATGTATCCCACTTCCTGCATCGGACGTTCCGTCCGCCACTCCGGGTCGAGTGCCAGATGGACATTCGGATACCTCAAGAATGACAGGATTTCATTAATGGAATACGTCGGATGGTTGCGTCCCATCTGATGATCGATATAAACCAGGACGCCTCGCTGATATGCCGCTTCGATATAGGACATGACCAGATCGTAATTCATCTTATGAACGACGCCTCCAGGCTGAACCGTACCGTAGACAAGATAGATGGCAGGTACCGCCCCTTTGTCTTCATCAGCATCATCATAGGCCTGAGTCGTTTCTTCAAGCAGATCGATCAGATCTTCAAAAGAATGACGCCCGACGATGCCCATAATTTCTGAATTAGGGTGGCCATAATAAGCAACCACTCGATTGTCTTCGAACAAGGTCGGCGAGGTGAAGAATTCATTCATCTCTTCATCATCAAAATCGGTCGACATATGCAGCTCATTCAGATCACTGACCGTATATTCTGCAGAAACCCATCCCTCATTCACATCCGGATTATGATGAGCAATCTGGTACCAGGTCACGTCGCCGTTTTCCACTTCCTCCAGCACACGCACTTCATTTCCTTTAGACAGGCTTCCACGTGATTCGCTGTCCTCACTGCTGTCTGCTCTGACACTCAGACGGTCAGCACTGATGTATACCAAATCTTCCTGGAGTCCAAAAATAGATGCTGTCTCCTCTTCCTCTGCTTCTTCTGACTCGTCTTCTTCTGTATCTGCAGACTCTTCCGATTCCGCATCTTCCTGTTCATCGTCAGTGTCTGCATCATTCTGTTCGTCAGTTTCCTCAGGTTCGTTCTCCTGAATCTCATTTGCGTCTTCCTGGTTTACATCCTCCTGGTCCTGCTCACATCCCGATAAAGCGATCGTTGATGCCAGTAACAGTGATAATGCTGCTAAGTACGGCTTTTTTGACATGGTCCCACCCTTTCCAACTATCCGGTCTCCTGATTAATTCCCCGTCTTTTCCTGCGGATACACGAGCCCCATCTGTCTGCGGCATTCGTCCAGCAGACTCATGACTTCGACTGTACTGTGCGCCGGTATCTTTTCGCCTTCTTTTCTGCCTGAACGGATTTCTTCAGCAACGTTTGAGAATTGCTTTCCATAGAGCAGCTCGTCCGTTTCAAATCGCTCTTCTCCATCGTCTGTCTTCAGCACAGCTTCCTTTGCCATATGGAATTTAGGAACAGTAATCGAGCCTTTCGTTCCGGTCACCTCAAAGAAGTGTCCGCCCTCTTCTGCCATCGAGACATGCATGGTCGCTTTAAATCCAGGGTAATGGAAGGTGATATCTTCCGAATGATCGACCTCATGCATATCTGCTTCGCAGTCGATTCGATCTGGTTTTCCAAACAGTTCGTAGGCATATCTGACATTGTACACGCCCAGATCCATTAAGGCTCCACCCAACATGGATGCAGTCGTCAGTCTGGGATTATCTGTCAGTTTGAGTAAAGGCACGGCGAACGCACTATCTGAGGACACGATGTCTCCAATAGCTCCCGCGTCCACCCATTCTTTGACTTTCAAGGCAGTATCATTGTGCCAGGTCCACATGGCTTCTGAAACATATACTCCTTTTTCAGCTGCGTAATCAAGCAGCTCCTTTGTATCCTTTGCATTGAAGGTAAATGGCTTTTCACACAGTACCGGCTTCCCGAGGTCGATCGCCAGTTTAGTGTAATAGGCGTGCTGATCACCATTGACGTTAACATACACGCCTTCGACACCATCGGCCATAATCGCCTCTTCGGCTGTGTCATAAACTGTTCCTCCAAAGTCTTTTACAAAACCCTCGGCTTTCTCCTTTGTTCTGTTCCATGCTGCTACAATTTTATTGTCATCTGTCTGTACAAGTTCGCTGGCCGTAGTTCTGGCAATGCCCCCACAGCCGATGTAAGCCCATCCAAATTTACTCATGTCTGTCGCCTCCGATATATAGGTGTCGCGTACTCTTTACTTCTATTATATTTTGAGGGCATCTTCTTTAAACCACCTGGTTTTAAAGAAGATACCTCAATTATCTATCAAGCTGTTTAAGGATTGCAGTAACTGCATTGACCTGGATCAGCTTGTTCTATTCCTTCTGGATAAAGTTGTTCTTCATTATATCCACACTTTGTGCATTCATACTTCAGCGAGAGGGTAAGTCCTGTAGGCTGTCTGCACCATTCGCATGGGAGTCCTTTTTTGCTGCTGACTGCTTTGTATCCTGGCCATTCACATGCAGGACAAGAGGAAAGTATGTTTTTTACCAGATCTCGTGCAGCTGCTTCAATGTTTTTCATACGCTTGGGGTTATACATTGCTCTTACATCTGTTTCGATGAATATCGTCCCATCCGATGACTTAGTCAATGCCTTATGCACAGCTTCCTTCAGCAAGTCCGTGGAGATGATGCCTTTTGTCATCTCGTCCGGGTCAATGGACTGTTCCTTTACTTTTACTACGATTCCAGTATCTGGAAATTCAACTGATTCAGCAAAGCTGCAGGCTTCTTCAAAGCTCGAAATTACTTTATGTTTAAAATAGGTATGTGTCGTAATTGCTGTTCCAATGATTTCCAAATTCTGATCTTTATCTAACAGCATTACAACTTCACGGTTGCACGGCAGAAAAGGAATCATCGGGTGCGGGCCAAAAGATCCTTCACTCGACACAGCCAGGGTGCATCCAGTTAATTCTATTGCAGCTTCAGCTTTAAGCCTGGCCGCTTCCAGCTGGTTTCCCGTTCGCTCTATTTCTCCAGTAAAGGTTCCGTAACGATCAGAGTCAAAGCCTTCCGGCACATGGATATGAATCCCCAGCTCACTCTCCATAACTGGAGCGATGACTTGTTCTTTTTTATGCATCGTTGCGAGAACAGCACTTCTGCCTTTGAATAAAGCAAACCCTTCTTCTTTCTTAACCACCGGTCATTCTCCTTCATTAACTTGTACATAAACAATTTGAACTGCTCTATATGAGTTGTTATTTAATTTCTTATATCATACCAGTATGAGGCAGGTTTTGCATCTAATTTCATGTCTATATAGTACTTTTACTAGCCATATTTCCGCTCAGCCTGATACAGGCTGACCAGGATTTATTCAAAACTGATCTGAAAATAATCGGGAACAAAATCAGGTGTCTGCCTGTCCAGTAGATGCAGAATCAGTTTAGACACGAGAACACCTGGACCGAGCGCCTGTCCAACACTAATCGTCGGGATGGACCGGTTTTCAATCCATTGAGTTATCTTCTCTTCAGTAGCATATTCTGGTAAATTCTGGCTGTACTGGGAAGCCGGAAAAGTTTTCCCCTTCAGATCATCAATAGAGGTATGTTCAGGTATTCCTGTATACTCTTCAATCGTCATGCCATCTGGTGAAAAGGTCAGAACTGATGTACCAAAGCCTAACGCAACAGCTGTAGTGATGAACAGTTTATTTTTCCTTGCTGCACGATGAAGGGCGACCGCTTCCGGAAAGGCGAAATAATCGATCGCATCGATAACATAATCTGCTCCATCTATGAAGGTTGCTGCATTTTCCTCTGTCACTCCTTCGTAATAACACTCGATTTCAATATCAGGGTTGATAGTCAGTAAATGATCTCTGAGCGCTTCCGCTTTTCTCTGGCCCACAGTCAGATGGGTGGATGCACACTGGCGATTTATATTTGATACATCAAACACATCGGGATCAGCCAATTTTAATTTACCCACACCCATACGTGTCAGCAGCTCTGCAGAAAATCCACCTATACATCCACATCCAGCAATAACAATCGTTGAGTTATGCAGCTTATTAATTTCTTCTTCTGACATAATTCCCAAGTTTCTAGTAAATTGTTCTTTGATCATATGTTTGACCCCTCCATTAAGTTATCTTCATTCTCCATAAAATAATCGTATAACTTACGTCTCTTTTCTTTAAGTGTATCCAGACATTGCTCCAGGTTCAGAACACATGGAATCGTTTTTGATCCAAGATAGACATTCGGGTCCCCAATGACTTCAAAAGGAAACTTGAAAATCCGGTGCATATACCTGTAAACTCGTTCATCAATACAACATACCCAGTGAGTAAGTCCGTTAGATAATGAGTAATTCAGAACAGTCCGGATCAGTCCAAGACCGACATCATGCTTAGGCATCTTGGTAAATGCGCTGATTTCTGCATATTTTGTTCTTTCAAGACCGGCTATTTTCATTTTATCAATATCATATATAGTAAAATGCTTCATCGTCGGAAGGTCATCTAAAGGGCTGAAGATAAGTCTTGTCACACCAACGACTTCCTCCATGTCAGGTGTCTGGACAATAAAGTAAGTCGACGCATCTATGTACGGGTCGTCCTCATCCTGTCTGAGAAAACCGACTTCCTGGTAACGCTGATGATGCAGTTCGATAGCCTTGCTGCGCATATATCCTTCTGCCTGGCAGTAATGATAGGCTTCATTTTGATCCATAGCTTCACTCTCCCTTTATTATGTAGGTTACTTTATATTAAACGTCATTTTCAGCTTAAATGATAGTCTTTTATGTGAACAACTCGCTGATTGTATAGTTATTCATTTGCAAAAGTGATAAACTCTTACAGGAACATATATATTATAAATATAAGGATTTGGAATGATATAATATGAATAAACTCTCATCTGAAAAAGAGCAGCTGCTTCAAAAACTAATTCTTGATTATGACCGGACATTGAACATACAGATACTGAGAGTCTGTTCGATATATATTCTGCTCAGTCTCAGCTGGAATTTAATTTTTCAATGGCTGAATGTCCCCTTTTCAAGAGCTGACATTACTGTACTTCTGATATGCTTTGCAGTACTGGCAATTATCCAGATCATACTAAAATACGTTACAATCTCGGAGAAATTAAAGACACATGCCGTTCTCCTCTTTGTGGTCTTCGTTATTATCAGCCTGTACTATGGGTCAGGTTACAGTGAATCCTGGAGCTATTTTCTTCTGATTCCTATTGTAACGAGCTTATATGGTAATCGTCTGTTGTCGATCTTTTATTCAATCATGGGTTTCGTCAGTTTGTTTATTGTGATTACAACTTTACCAATCAGTACTTACTACGTATCTGATGGCATAGACATCTCCAATAGTCTTCTTCTCTATGTGATTGTTGCTACATTCAGCTATCTGCTCATCAATAAGTTAAATATGCTGTACAATAAGCAGGTCAATACTGTCGTCGATTCTCTTGAAACAACCCTGGAACAAGTCGTGAACAGTTTTGTCGTCGCGATGGAAGCTAAGGATCACTATACCTTCGGCCACAGCGAACGCGTCAGTAAGTATGCGGTGGCTTTAGCGGGCCAGCTCCCTGACTACCAGGATGAGCATCAGCTGAAAACAATCCGTTTAATTGGTTTAGTACATGATATTGGTAAAATCAGTATTCCCGAGGATATTCTGACCAAGTCCACACCTCTAACTAAAACGGAATTTGACATCATCAAGACCCATTCTGCTTTAGGAGCACAAATGATCGAGAAAGTCGAAGGCCTGAAGAGTCTGAAAAGCGGTGTACTGTATCATCATGAAAGATGGGATGGAAAAGGTTACCCTACAGGCAAAAAGGGGACTGACATTCCGATCGAAGCACGTATACTTGCAGTAGCGGATTCTTTTGATGCAATTACTTCGACACGTCCTTACCGGAGTGAACGGACCTTTGATGAAGCGATGACTGAAATAGAGTCTGGAATCGGCACTCATTATGATCCTGGTTTTGCTGATGCCATCAGAGCAGTTAAAGCTGAATTTAAAGAAATTTATTCAGATACACATGATCAGCTCGATGAATTTGAAAAGCTGACTGATTTTCTATAAAAAAATACTCATGAGCAGGAATCAGTAGACTGACCTTCTCATGAGTATTTATTTTAGCTTCTTTTTTAGCCTGGAGAATCAGGCGCCTGTCCTTTTCTGGACATCTTTAATCAGGGGGCGAATGTAATCCGGACTGGAATGATCATAGGATTCGCTCAAGGCCTGGATGGTTCCTATGTCTGTTTCTGATTTGCCTTTTCTTTTCTCAATAATGAACCTGTACAATTTCATCACGGCTCTTGACCAGCCCATCATATCTTCAAAGTTCAATCCACTCTCAAAATAGAAGAAAGGTACCGAACGCCCTTCTGACAAATGAAAACTGCTGGCAATGATTTCACTGACAGTCTGTTCGTCATATGGTGCTCCTCCAGTTGCAAAATATACGACCGGTCCGGTCCACCCGGATTTCTTCAATTTATAATGGAATGATTTCAGCTTACGCATGCGCCCTCCCCGTACACCTGATCCGAAAACGATCAGATCAGCATGCAAAAACTCTTCAGCCGTCACTTCTTCTAGAATCAGACAGCCACTGCCGAGTTCCTGACTGATCCATTTTGCATACTGTTTTGTCATCCCTGTTTCAGATGTGTAGATTATGACGATTTCAGCCATTGGTTCCTTTCCCTCCTTCTTTGTATTGAAGCTGGATTGGACTTCTGTACTCTTGTAAAAATCAATTACTAGCTGGAACGAAGGGAATAATCTTCTCAGCCAAGTTACTGATCGGCATGGTCTGAAGCATAACTTTTCCTGGTCCGGAAAGTTTGACAAGAAAAGCCCCTTCTCCTCCGAACATCATATTTTTCAGGCCCTTGACGGTTTCAATTGAATAGCTGACCGTTTCGTCAAACATGAAGACATGCCCCTGGTCGACGAGCATCGATTCTCCACTACGAAGGTCATACTCGACAAGTGAACCGTCTGCTTCTAAAAACAAGTCGCCATAATCACTAAATTTCTGCAGGATGAATCCTTCACCTCCAATTAGACCAGCTGAAAACCGTTTGGTAAAGACTACTTCAAAATCGATTTGTTCAGACGACGCTATTATAGTCCTAACTAAGGGCAAAGACAATCACTTGCTCAGCTTTTAACAGAATAAATTCAGTAATGATACATTCATCTTTAAGTGATTTTATAGTCTGTTAAAAGTACTGTTTTTTCTCTGAATGAACCATATATGTATTTATGGTTCATTCGCCACCAATTAAAAAATAAAGTAAAAGACCTTATCCGGATGATAATCGGTCTTTTACTTTAACTAATAAGCTCAAATTGCATAAAACCAACGTTTACTTGTCTAAGTCGATTTCCAGTAACAATGGGGTATGGTCCTGTCGTGTACCTGAGTCAATAATGTCAGATTTCAGTACTTTGTCAGCCAGTCTGTCGCTGACCAGCCAGTAATCGATTCTCCATCCTGAGTTATTGACTTTACTTGTTTTCACACGCTGATTCCACCATGAGTACTGACCAGTGACATCTCCATGAATATAACGGAAAGTATCTGTGAAGCCTTTATCCAGCAACCTTGTAAAGCCTTCACGCTCCTCGTCAGTAAAGCCTGCGGATCGACGGTTGTTGTTTGGGTGAGCCAGATCGATTTCTTTGTGAGCCACGTTGAAGTCACCAGTTGCGATAACGGCTTTCTTCTCATCCAGTCCAGCTAAGTAATCTGCATATTTTTTATCCCATTCCTGACGCTCTTCTAGGCGAACCAGATTGGATCCGGCATTCGGTGTATATACTTGAGTCAGGTAAAAAGTGTCAAATTCAAGCGTGATCATGCGCCCTTCTACATCCATAGTATCTGGTGCACCGATTTCAGGATAGGTTACGACTGGGTTCAGATTATTCTTATATAAAAACATGGTTCCTGCGTAACTCTTACGTGCTGGCTCTTGAGAGACACGCCATACGTAAGTATAATCCGGGAACAAGTCTTTCAGCAGCTGATCATGCTTTTTAGAAGGGCCCGTTCTTGGCAGTTTGGTTTCCTGAATTGCCAGAACATCGGGGTCTAGATCGATGATTGTCTTCATGACTTCACGAGATAATAGTGCCCGTGCAGAATCGCTCGTAAGTGTTGCATTTAATGAATCGATATTCCAAGTAATTAATTTCACTGTTATTCTCCTTTTATACTGTGATTAGTATTTCTTATTCAATACTAACATGATTTTGAAAAGAGAACGATTATTATTTATCTTTGATGGTCCGATAAATGACCCCTAGCGTTCGATACTGTTTTTTTTAAAATGAGGAAATGAGTAGACCTTAAAAGCCATATAGTCTGAACAGTCTGATATTATATCACTAAATGTCTTCTGTAATCGCAACTTTTCAGCTTATTATTCATCTCATTTCCGGGTGTTTTTTCACTTACCCAAAAAGAGCAGAGTCGCTGTTCAGCTTCCACTGCTCTTTCCGGCAATAGCTTTAAGGGCGATCACTGCCATTTTTATTTTATCTGTTTTCTTAACAGGTATCCAGATTCAGGAAACCATTCTAAATAGATTTTCCCCACACACCCTGAGAAGTGTGTCTGGAGACGTTTCGATGGCTTCAAATACTGCCAAGATCCCCACAGCTATATCTAAAACTGCATAGTTCTGATCTTTCGATTGAGTGATGGTAACCTCAATGTAATGACCAAGGTGTCTCATTGCTTTCATTCTACCATCTGAAAAATTAGTTGATGCACTAATTATTCCCCTCTGATGATCGGCTGCGATATCCGTGAGGCGAATGAAACTACCCAGAATATTTTACTTAACAAAGTTCTCTTGGCAATCAATCAGGATGTGGAAGGCAGAGGCGCTTACCGTATTAAGCCGGAGCCTCAGTGGTTCCATGATGATGATGTCTTTATTCAAGTAAAAGTCCTGTCAGATGGTGATCTGGCAATCGGCTTCTTTAACTTGAGTGACGCGCAGCGTGAGATTTCCCTTCAGTTCTGGGATCTGGGTCTGCCCTATGCGTCAGCTTATTCCCTTGATCTTTACGACTGCTGGGATCACAAGCCAATAGGTCAATTCAAAGAACGATATAATCCAGTAGTTCCCGCTCATGACTGTCTGGTCGTCAGAGCAAAGGTCGTCCGCTGACAGCCTCGTCAGGTCAAGTATGTGAGCAACCTCTTCTCCTGTAAATTCTACCCAGACATACTCCCATGGATCATTGGGATCTGGATAATAGTAAATTTCAGTGTAAGGATAAATCAGGAAGCTCTGACCTGCTTGTAATTCGTACTCTCCGGAGCGAGTCTTATATATGCCCTTCCCTTTTATGATGTAATGCATAGCATAAATATCCCGGACACCCGGTCCCCATTCATGCCTGTTTAAGGGCTTGTGTCCGCTGGAGACATAATTCAGTTGTCTTGATAGTCTTGACAGTCCATTGTTTTCAGATGCATTAAACATGTTTTTTCTGCTTTCTGTCGGATCCTATTTTTTTAAAACTTATTCAGGATACAGCTTCTGATACGTGTCCACTGTTTTTCTGATCAGCTCTTTCAGGATCGACTGATCTACATCATCAAGTTTATTGATATAGACACAAGCCTTTCCCGTTTTATGCTTGCCGAATGATGCCAGCAGCTGATTCCTTTCTGGGCTGTCATACATCAGATACAGACTGATTTTTCCCTTTCTGGGAGAAAATGCAACAAGCGGTGCATCCCCTTCATGACCGGAGGCGTATCGATAGTGATACTTTCCGAATCCGATGATGCTTGGACCCCAAAGTTTCGGCTCGAATCCCGTCTCTTCCTGAAAAATCTCTATCAGGCGGTAAGCATCTGCTTTTTTTGCCTCGCTCTCAACTGTTTCTAAAAATGTTCTGACACTATTGTCGGTCTCTTTGGTTTTTGCATCGTACATCTCGTCTCACCCTTTCAGTTTTATAAGCTGCTTTTGTTATTCTTTTATGTCTATTATAATCCGTCTGACTCATTAATTCTAATCTGTTTTAAAGCCAATAATCTTCTCATTCACTCAACTATCTTAATTACTAGTGTTGTTATGCAAGCGATTGCATTTTTCTCTTCACTATGAAAGCCAATACATTGTATACTAGTTAAGTACCCTATAATTGTCTAATGACTCTGTCGATCACAATCATGACAGAATACGAGGAGGAACCAAATGAATTATCATGTATCAATTAATGGAAGTGATCAGGCTATAGGAACAGCTGACCAGCCTTTCCGTACCATTTCTCAAGCTGCAGCCCTGGCCATGCCTGGTGATACCGTTACCGTCCATGCAGGCGTGTACCGTGAATGGGTCAATCCCGCAAATGGTGGAACCGTCGATCATCGAATCATCTACAAAGCAGCTGGAGATGGCGAAGTCGTCATTACTGGAGCAGAGCGCATGACAGACTGGACAGACGAAGGTGATCAGGTCTGGAGTACAGTGGTCCCTAACAGCCTGTTTTCCGCAAGACACCCTTTTAAAGAAGAACTAAGTGGCGACTGGCTTTTTGACGGCGCTTTTACGGCTCATCTCGGTGAAGTATACCTCGACGGTCAGTCGCTTTATGAATGTGAGAAAGTAGAGCACGTACATAAGCCTGAAGTCTGGTCGGAAGCCAAGTACTCAGAAGCTTCTCTGCTCAAATGGACAGCTGAGGTCGATTCTAAAACGACTAAGATCTGGGCTAATTTTGGTGGGAAAGATCCGCGCGATGAAAATGTCGAAATCAGCGTGCGTCCGCACTGTTTCTGGCCGGAAAAACCGGGTCTTGATTATATAACGGTCAGCGGATTCACTCTGTGTCAGGCCTCTCCTCAGTGGGCAGCGCCAACTGAATTTCAGGAAGGTCTGATCGGAACACACTGGAGTAAAGGATGGATCATCGAAAACAACGTGATCAGCGAGTCCAAGAACGTCGGGATCAGTCTTGGCACTGCCATCGGGACTGGGCACACTAGAGACGGTGACAATCACAGTAAAGGTGGGACCCAGCGTGAACAGGAAGTAATTCTGAGAGCATTGCGATCCGGATGGGATAAGGACCGTGTCGGTAGTCATATTGTCCGCAACAATGTGATTCATGACTGTGAACAGGCTGGAATTGTCGGCCATATGGGTGCAGCCTTCAGCAGCATCTATCAAAATAAAATCTACAATATCCACCACAAGCGTATCCGACACGGTGCTGAAGTAGGAGGCATCAAGCTTCATGCTGCTTTGGACACTCAAATCAGTGACAATAAGATATACAGTTCCTACCGTGGCCTTTGGCTTGACTGGCAAGCACAAGGAACTCGAATAAGCCGTAATCTGTTCTTCGACAATCTGTCAGAAGATTTATTTGTTGAAGTCTGTCATGGCCCATATTTAGTTGATCATAACCTGTTCCTGTCTCCGATGAATTTCAGAAACATGGCTCAAGGTGGTGCTTTTGTTCATAATTTGTTTGCCGGACAATTTGTCATTCAGTCCGAACTATCACGTACGACACCTTACCATTTCCCGCATGAGACAGCCATGGCTGGATATTCTAATATTAGTGGTGGAGATGACAGATTCTACAATAACCTTTTCTTAGGTAATGAAGAGACAAACAAAGAGCCTGTGCCTATCACCTTCTTTGAGCATCTTCCGCTTAAAGAAAGAGAAGAAACAGAGGGCAGTGGTGCTGTAATGGATGGTGTACCTGAAGATTCAATCTGCTACCTGCATCCAGTCGGGCTAGGCGGATACAACGACCATCCCGATGCAAAAGACAAGCCGTGGTGGCAGTACACTAAAGAGGAAATGGCTGAACTTGGAGATGCCGCAAATGATATCCTGGTCGGTAATGCTGTGCTCCCTGTCGCTATGGGAGGAAACGTATACCTGAACAACGCTGTTTCTAGCAGCCACGATCCTCATGCTCCTTCTTCTGAACAGAAAGGAATCGATATCTCAATCGATCAGAATGAAGGTAAAGTAAGCGTCGAAGTAAACGATCCAGACTTGCTTCGTGCTGCTTCTTCCATGGTGACTACAAGCGATCTTCTCGGAAAAGCTTATCATGCCGATATGACTTTCGAACAGCCTGACGGATCACCGTATCGCTTCGATTCGGACTTTTTCGGACACCGGAGGCCTGATGCTGGACTGACAGCCGGTCCATTTGAACTGGAAAAGAAAGCTTCTGCAGAATTTGATGTTTAAATAGTTTTTTAAAGAATCATACAGCACATTTGTCTGGTTCTTTTTTTATTAATACAATAAGATTATTGACTTCCACTCCACTAGAACGATTGATTATGCTATTATGTAATAAATTATATGCTAGGATGGTCATGATATGTATGCAAAAGTAATTAACCTTTCCAATCGACTCATTACCTATCCGGTGTATGCCATCTACCCTGTCATCATCATGGTACTATTATTCTCAGGTGACTCCAGATTCTGGCGCGTGCTGCTGGGCCCACTTATCTCCTTTGTACTGGTGAGCCTGTTACGACGCTTTATCGATGCCCCCCGACCCTATGAAGTTACTGGCAAGGCACCTATTCTAAATAAAGATACTAAAGGCCAATCGTTTCCTAGTCGCCATGTCTTTTCAATTTTCGTGATCGCCTCCACCCTCTATTTTATATCCCGTCCACTAGGAGTCTTTCTCATGCTGATCGGATGCGTGCTGGCCGTCCTGCGTGTTATTGGCGGCGTCCATTATCCGAGAGATGTGATTGCTGGGGCAATTATCGGGATATTGTCCGGTATGTTGGGATTTCTTCTCTAGTTTAGATAATTAACTGAGTAGTTTTATACAAGTATAACTCACATAGAGAATCAAAATGGAGGTGCACTTACTTATTTTAAGTACATGCACCCCCATTTTAATACTATCTAAGTGAACTGGTCTAAGGCAGACTGAACTTCCTTTCCAGCTAAGTGTGACTGACTTATCGAAAGCAGAACCTAGTTGAGCCAATTTCATAATTATTTGTCGTGTTTAACACCTGATAAATCAACTTTTTTAAAACATAGAAAAAAGGACCCCCCCATATGGCACAATTAGGTTGTCGACTAAGACACGTACTCCAGGAGGGATTCCTTATGTCCATTATACAACAACCCACTTTATTTGACATTGATTTTTTAGAAAAACTTGACGTTCAGGAGAAATACCAAGAAATTCTCTCCCCACTTGAGTGGGGAAAAGTATTAGCTCTATTCGAAAAAGAATCTCGTGTGGGTCCACCCGTCAAATTGAACTATCAAGCGCTCCTCCGTTCCTTGATGGTGCGTATCCATGAGAACATTCCGACACAAAAAGCACTGATTGCACGTTTGAAAAGCGACCTTCGCTTGAAATTGAGTGTGGGATTTCTCTACT
>NZ_FNFK01000076.1 GCF_900101165.1 Alkalibacterium thalassium
CTGTGCTTCTCCAACTGCGCAGGTGGGACAGAATTTCCCTTTACACCGAATCGGAACATGCTTAACATTTGGGCAAGCCTCACACTTATACACGCGGAATCCATTAGACAAATCCCCACAATGCAGAAACTTATCAACTTCTTTTATAATAACTTGGCGTATCTTTCCTTTGTTATTTTTTAGAAAATTCTCCCAATTATTATTGTCCAGAAATATAGCTTTGAGTTTATTCATTTCTATGCGAATGCTTTTCTCTACCATACGTATAGTGTACCTTTAAATCCCCTCTCTTTTCAAATCAAGTGATAGTGATTAACGTTTGAGGTGATAGGCTTTCTAGCGGGTAAAATTTTATACTTTCCTATTCTACAAGAAAAGCTTCACGTGCCGTTCAGCCTCGAAAAGAAAATACCTTAGTATCTGTTTGAGCTTCAGCTCTTACAGATGTACTTGAGATCGCCGGAGCGATAGCGAGTAGAGGAAATTTACCCCGAATTGCTGTGACTCTAGCATTTCAATGCGTAGAGACAGAGTATGCGGATGAAGAGCAAACTGCGCAATGGGTAAATTTATCTTTTTCTCGAGAGGCTGGTACGTTAAGCTAGACAACACTTCAACGTTAAACTTTCCAATTCACAAAAAAAAGCGCCTGATCCACTCCAATTCAGCATAGACTGCTACCCTGGGCGGAAAAGCACTTTCACTGCTCAACCTTGATTCGTTCTTTTAATTGTTTCGACATGTTAAATCATATAAGGTATGACGCTATTTGTCAACTTTTCTACTTATTTTTTATTAGTATTTGTGACGTTTTTTTTACATAGCATCTATTCATTTCACAATCTGACCTCATCCTCTTCTATAATACAGACAAAACGCCTGACATCGACAACTCGATCGTTGTTCCGTCAGGCGTAAAGTATTTATTTAGTGTCTCAGATTATACAATGACCAGATACAGCAATGCCGCTGCTACTGCGCCGAGCATTGGTGCAACAATTGGCACCCAGGCGTATTCCCATTTAGAGTCACCTTTGTTTGCCAGTGGGAGAATCTGATGAGCAATTCTAGGACCCAGATCACGTGCCGGGTTGATCGCATATCCGGTCGATCCACCTAAAGATAATCCAATTGACAGAATCAGCACCCCAACGACTAGTGGGTTCAGTCCTTCTGTAAAGACATTCTGACCGAAAGCCAGTAAAGCGAATACTAAAACAAATGTGCCAATGGCCTCAGACATTACATTAGATGTGTTGTCTCGGATTTCTGCGCCAGTCGCAAACGTTCCCAAAATTGCACCCGGATCTGTTGTTTCTTTATAGTGAGCCAGATATGTCAACCATACTAGCACTGATCCCAAAATTGCACCAGCTACCTGAGCCAGAATAAAAGGAATGACCATTCCCCATGCCAAGTCTCCAGTTATTGCAAATCCAAGTGTCACGGCAGGATTTAAATGAGCGGGACCCATAAAACCGGCGATGTATACCGCCAGTGTTACAGCAGCCCCCCACCCCATAGTGATGGCTACCCATCCAGCGCCTTCTGCTTTACTTTTTTTCAAGCTAACAGCCGCTACAACTCCATTACCAAGTAGAATCAGAAACATTGTTCCTAAAAATTCACTGAAAAGTGTTAATGTTTGCCCTGTCATTTAATCCACGTCTCCCTTTAATGTTTTCAAATCAGATTCAGCAACTGCTTTTTCAAGCTCTTCCGTGTACTGTTGTCTTACTTCATCGGACCAGTCATTATAGCGAGCCATCTCAGAAATGACAGGTTCGATTATGCTGTCTAAGGTGTCACGCATAAACAGCATGTGATTTGTTCGACGGATCAGGAAATCGCTCGGAGTCAGCGCCATTTCTTCACGCATGGCGTAATGCAGACTGAGCGTATCTGCGAGAGTAAGTCCCTCTACCTGATCCACTTCTTCAAGTAAATCGTAGACCGCCGGAGTGTTTGATCCATACAGATTAGCCAAGTATCTTGCTTCAGATTCAGTTAATCCTTTTTCAACACCAAACTGAGCCAGAGCTTCTGTCTCCTCGTCGACTTTAGCTGGATCGATGTCTCCTCCAGAAACTGGATAATGAGCCGAATCGATCAGTTCGTAAGTCAGATTGAAGTCTCTTTCCAGCACATCGATTGTTGCTTTAACCGCTCCAAGTGCCATTTTACGGTAATCCGTAATTTTCCCGCCGGCTACGGTAATCAGTCCATCTTCATCGATCTCAAGCGAGCTGCCGCGTGAAAGGGTGGAAGGATTCGTGTCTGATTCCGCATTGGCTGTTTTAATATTTTTCAGTACATCCACGACTTCATATCGTTCAGCGCTTCCCTGCTGATACTTCTCCACGATGGACAGTACATCATCAAAACTTTCGTCCGTAATGAGCTGATTGTTCTGCCCATTATAGTCAGACCCGCCATTTGCCGCAATCAATGGACGCAAGCCGGCCCAGCTGGACTCGATATCGTTCAACGTTATATCTGCTGACGGGTACCTTGTATTGATGATATCCAGCAGGTAATCCACGTCTTCCTGCTCCACAGTAGGATTTGAGAGGTCACCCTTATAGTCAGTATCTGTTGTTCCAAAATACGTTTTTTCCTCACGAGGAATCACGAAGACCATTCTGCCGTCCTGTTTTCCTGTATCGAAATACGTCGGCTGGGGAACGAATAGTTTCTTATTGTCTACGACCAGATGAACCCCTTTTGTCGGACGCATCTGAGGCGCCGTATCGATCTTGTCGTCCATCTGACGAATCGTATCCGACCATGGGCCGGTCGTATTCATGACAACACGGGCATTGATTTTGATCGTTTCACCCGTCAATAAGTCTTCCACTTCTGCTCCAGAAGCTCGGCCGTTGTCATCATGTAAGATTCCAATCACTTTCATGCGACTGACCATGTGTCCGCCGTCTTCAGCTGCCCGCTTGATATTCTCTATTACTAGGCGAGCATCATTGTTCCGGTAATCCAGATAGACCCCGGCACCTAAAAGTCCTTCACTGTTCAGCTGCGGTTCGCGTTCCAGAACTTCTTCTTTTGTCAATGTATAGTTCGCAAAATCAGTTCCAGTCACACCAGCCAGCTGGTCATACAGATCCATGGCAACTTTAAGAGAGAACATGGAGAACGTTGAATCCGGCTCATCATAAACGGGTAAGATCATCGGGTCAGCTTTTGGAATATGAGGAGCGATGCCCTGAACCACGGCCCGTTCCTGAACCGTGTCAGCTACGACTTCCACATCAAAGTTCTTCAAATAACGCAGACCGCCGTGAACGAGTTTAGTTGAGCGCGAAGACGTCCCTTCTGCAAAATCCTGCATCTCGACCAGGCCTGTTTTCAGACCCGAAGCACTGGCCTGCAAAGCAGACCCAGCACCCGTGATCCCGCCACCAATGATCAGTACATCCAATGTTTCTTCTTTTAATACGTTTATATCTTGTTTTCTTCTTTCAAGAGAGAAAACCATACTATTTTCCTCCTACGCTAGTCCTACTCTTCAGGCTTGAAGACTTGTGTCGCTTTAACTGCCAGTTTCCAGTTCTTGTACAGCTTCTGACGTTCTTCTTCAGGCATCTGCGGTTCGAACGTGCCACCTTCTTCGTACATACTCTTTATTTCATCCATGCTTTCCCAGTAACCGACAGCCAGACCCGCAAGATAAGCAGCTCCAAGTGCAGTCGTTTCCAGATTATGCGCCCGCTGCACTTTAGTTCCAAGGATATCTGCCTGGAACTGTAGCAGCCAGTCGTTATTAGCTGCTCCACCGTCCACTTTAAGGAGAGGAATGTCGATTCCCGCGTCTTTATTCATCGTGTCAATAACATCACGAGCCTGATAAGCAATAGACTGTAACGTCGCTTTTACGAAATCTTCTTTAGTCGTCCCTCGTGTCAAGCCGAAGACAGATCCTCGAGCATCTGAATCCCAATAGGGTGCACCCAGACCTGTAAAGGCTGGAACAACGAAGACTTCATTATCATTTTTAGATTTCTTAGCTAATGCTTCCGAATCAGACGAATTCTCGATCATTTTCAGTCCGTCACGCAGCCACTGAACAGATGAACCAGCTACAAAGATACTTCCTTCCAGAGCATAATAGATCTTACCATTGATCCCGTACCCAATCGTAGTCAGCAGGTTATTTTCTGACAACTGTGGTTCTTCACCTGTGTTCATGACGATGAATGAACCTGTGCCATATGTGTTTTTGACCATGCCCGGCTCAAAGGCCATCTGACCGAATAATGCTGCCTGCTGGTCTCCTGCCATGCCCGAAATAGGTGTGTTGGCTCCATAGAAGTGATAGTTCGCTGTGTTTCCGTAGATTTCCGAGTTTGATCTAACTTCGGGCATCATGGCACGTGGAATATTCATTAAGTCCAGGATTTCCTGATCCCATTCCAGTTTGTGAATGTTATACAGCATCGTGCGGCTGGCATTTGAGTAATCTGTTACGAACGATTCTCCACCGGTCAGTTTCCATACCAGCCAAGTGTCGACTGTTCCAAACAGTAATTCGCCATTTTCAGCTCGTTCCTGAGCTCCTTCAACATGGTCAAGAATCCAGCGAATCTTCGTCGCTGAGAAGTAAGAGTCAATGATCAGACCCGTTTTTTCGTGAATCATTTCAGAATGCCCGGCCTCGTAAAGTTTTGCAGCGATAGGCGCTGACTGACGAGACTGCCAGACAACAGCGTTATAAATCGGCAGTCCTGTCTCTTTGTCCCAGACGATTGTTGTTTCACGCTGGTTAGTAATACCGATTCCTGCGATTTCCTGAGGTTTGACACCGGATTCAATAAATGCGCCGGCAATGACAGACTGGACTGAATTCCAGATTTCATTAGGATTATGTTCTACCCAACCGCTTTCAGGAAAAATTTGAGTAAATTCTTTTTGAGAACTTCCGATCGTGTTTAACTGTTTATCATAAATAATTGCTCGTGAACTCGTTGTTCCTTGATCTATGGACATAATGTACTGATTATCTGACATTGGTTTATTCCTCCTATTTTATCATCGGTTTTTAGTAACCGTTTCCTTTACGTTTTTATTGTAACCGTTTTTCTTTCGTTAAAAATGTCAGCTTTTTTTGAATTTTCGAATTTTTTGAAAGTTTTTCTTCTGGAGTATTATAACCGGATTTTGATAAACCCAGTCATAACAAGCTCTTTATACGATAATTTTTAGTGCCGTTCCATGTCGACGTATCGATGACAATTTGTCAAAAAAAAATAGAAAGTCGAGTAGATGATTCTGACCTACCCGGCTTTCTATTTTTTTGTTACCTTTATTATCTACTATTTAGTTAGCCCTCACGCGGGTACTTTTCTATGATGTCATAATTTTTGTTGTTATTGAGTAGTTTTTTTAATATAATTTTATATTATACTGAATAAAACAATAATATAAGGATGATTTATTTGAAATTTACAACAGGCTACCCTTTGAGAAAAGTTAAAATTAGCGACCAGATATTAATTTGGCTGGCTTCCTCTTTTTTATTTTCTAGTTTCACATCTATTATTCTATCTATGATCGTTATATCCAAAAAAAAAATCCCGATATTGAACAGAAAACGATTATCAAAGAACGAATATGTACTAATTCCTGGGTTAGATAAAAGTGACTGGCGTTTTCTGGCATGGTATATCCCAATTTCATTTGTATTACTTAGGCTCGGTAATATAGTTATTATATATTTATTTGGCGAAGGGCAGTTAGCCAATCAGGAAGTAATAGACTCAATGTTTCAGGATACGCCTTTGTGGATGATGTTTTTCACTCTCGTTATTGCTGCACCCTTACTGGAAGAATTGTTTTTTAGGGGAGTTTTATTTTTCCGGAAAGAACATAACGAAGTAAGTTGGCTCACTCTTGTACTCACTTCTATTCTTTTTGGTTTAATCCACATGCCTACAAACATTCATTCGGCCTATTCGTATATAGGGGCAGGTGCATTATTCGGTTATGCAGCAAAACGAACAAAAGCAGTAGAAGCGGCTATATTGTATCATTTTCTGGAAAATTTGCTGGCCTTCATTATTTTAAACATTGGATAAACTAAGTCAATTTACAGGTGGAGAAATTAACAGTAGTAAAGGACATAAAAAGCTATACTTAATTAGCCCATATTTAAAAAGGCCAAATAATAAAGTTCTTAATATTCAGATGTGATATTTTTACTATTAGTATTTAAGACGAATATTAATCCCAAACTAAAATTCAATAAGGTGTCACTAATCTCTTCTTCACTGATTCCAATATAGCGCTTATTTATTTTTTTGTTACTATGATCGATTATTGCCATGAAGGTAGCCACGTCTTTCGTTTTTTTCCTAGATTCCCAAAAAATTATAACGTGGTCGGGGGCACAACACCTAAGGTGTTATATAATTGCGACTGCTTCTTCGTAATCTCACCCACTCGTACTGCACTGCCTGGATTTTCAAATGCCTCAATGACATCCAATTCGTCCAGTAATTCCTGCATCGTATAATTTTTATACAGCCCTTTTTCGGACATCTGCTTTTTGATGTACGATAAATAGATCAATGCAATAAACTGCACGAATAATTTTCCTTCAAGCGAACTTTCTGATGAAACGGCTGTGCGCCGTAAATTCAACCGTTCTTTAAGATTTCCAAAGGCTTTCTCAACGATGTCTTTGTTACGGTACAAATCTAAAGCGGCGATGGGATCCTTGATTTCATTGCTGATGAGGGCAAAGAATCCGTAGTCTTTTTCCGCTTGGGTAATGGCTTCTTGTTTTGGGGTTACCTTTGTCCCGCGTTTTGGTGTTGAAGTGATTTCGAAGTATTTAGCGTACTGCTTTTCGTGTTCTGCTTTGCGGTTCCCGGAAACTAGTTCTGCTTCGAGCCGATCAAGAAGCGCATTGAAACGGTTCTCGTGCTCCAGTGCTTTTTCACCGCTAAAATAAAGATGCAGGTACATCCGCCGTTTCCCTTCAATCACATCGCCTTTGTACGGGCGTTTCTGTGAATACTCCCAGTCT
>NZ_FNFK01000043.1 GCF_900101165.1 Alkalibacterium thalassium
CAGTCAAAAAGCTCGAGGCTTCCATGTTTTCCACATGTGAATTCCTCGAGCTTTTGGTATATAAAGTGTTGTTATAAATTTTGGGCAAATTCAAAGAAAAAGCAAACTTTCAAGTAGTTAAAATTGGTTAGTTGATTCCTCCTTTGGTAAAATGAGTTTACACATTGTTTAGAGGAGGATAACTAATGAAGTTTGTCACAGCCCAGCAAAGTCTTGAGGCGTTTGCCACTGAAGTAGAGAATCTGATTCAAAGTGGTGCTTATCATGCAAATGCCCTTCTAGTCGTATCTCTTGAGGAACATGTTTCTGAAGTTAAATCCATGGTGCCGATTGAAATTGAATCGGTCAAAGAGGAGGACTTCAAAAATAGCCACCCGCTTGACGGACATGGTCTTGATGAGAAGGAAGTTAGCTTATATGATGATATATTGAAAAGAGGAGGATATGTCTTGTTTGAAAAAGATAAATAAAAAAAAGAAGTAGTGAAGGAAGAGGGTAACAAAGAGGAAGATATCGGACTCCATGCACCTGGATTTGGTGTGGACCTGGAAGAACCAGATTCAGATGAAACGAATCACGAAGATAATTTCAATCCGGAAAACCCTAATCCACAGGGAGATAAACAGTAAATGGATGTAAGGAAGCCAGTGTGTTTGTATAAACAAACATGCTGGCTTTTTCTCATTTTAAATTGCTATTATCGGTCAAATTAAGTATACTAAAATAGTACAAATCAGGTCATTTGATCTGACAAGTGAATGGACAGGCATCATTTTAGTGAATATTATTCCATTTCAAATTTCCCATGATAATCCGGATTAAAGAATAAATGAGCGGTACCCATATTCGACGGGAGGATGATGACAGATGAACGCAAAAGACTGGTTCACTATTCCAAATATATTGTCATATTTCAGGTTAATACTTATTCCGTATTTTGTAATTGCTTATATGTCTGCTGAATCCCAGGGTGAATATGTGTACGCGACGGGTATTCTGGTCTTGTCCGGACTGACTGATGCTGTAGATGGGTTTATAGCAAGACGCTTTAATCAGGGGACAAAAATCGGACAGCTTCTTGATCCTGTTGCCGATAAACTGACCCAGGTGGCAGTCGTTGCCGTTCTAATGTTGAAGTGGCCGGTGTTTCTCTTTCTATTTATTCTTTTCCTGGTGAAGGAAACTTATATGTTTGTAGAAAACATCCGGCTGTATAAAAAACAGAAAACACTGGATGGATCGATCTGGCCGGGTAAAATTGCTACGATCGTCTTTTACTTCACTATGTTCATTGCTGTTTTTTTCCCAACACTGACTGAGGGCACCGTAGTTCTTCTGGTAGGCGTAGCGAGTATCTTTCAAATCAGTGCATTGTATCATTACAGTAAGTTATTTAGAGATATGCACAGTAACGAAGTATAATAAGGTGTGTTATTATAAAATTCTGATTTACGTGTGATAAACTAGTGGAAAGCAAGAGAAGTAATGTCATGGAAACTGGAGTGGGTACTTGAGATGTAAGTCAAAGTTATGGTTGCGGAGTGGGGCTGGATAATGCAAAGACATACCTTGGAGCCAGTAATGAGTTGAACGTTATCAAATCATTCAATTACCGCCTTTAGAAGACCCCGTATTGCCGTCTTTAACAGATGACCACATGGCACAAAAAAAAAAGGACCCGACAAGATAAACGAACGAAATGGTTGGATATTGCTATTACTATTACTCCGGAACATAATTACTGAATGACCAGCGTGTTGACAAACGCATTAGATTTTATGCATCATATTTTGAATGACAAATCAGCAGGAATCGTCAGTTATGAATTTATGGGTTGAGAATGAACAGCTGAAGAGTTTCGGATAGTCTTGTCATAATTTAAAATACTCATGTAAGAACGCATCCTAATGTGTCAATATCCTAAACTGAAAATTTCTGCCATGGACATAATCGAGGACAATAGCCAGGAATAAAAAACTGAAAATGTGACCCTGCCATACCCACTAGAAAAGTATATGTCTTATTAGGTGGTGAGAAAGATGAATGACAATAAAGACCAGCTTAAAGCATTGACAATTCTGCTTAAAGCATCTTCAAGTGTAGAAAAAGTAGTAAAAAATGATATGGCATCTTATGGATTGAATGCAACCGAGTTTTCAGTACTTGAACTTCTATTCAATAAAGGACGTCAACCAATACAGATGATCGGAAAACAGATCCTGTTAGCTTCAAGCAGCATCACATATGTTGTTGATAGACTAGAGGAAAAAGGATTTGTCGATAGAGTAGCTGATAAGTTTGACAGAAGAGTCACCTTCTGCGAGCTCACGCAGGAAGGTAATAGTCTAATGAAGGAAATATTCCCCAAACATGCGGATAAAATAGCTGAAATTTTTGAAGAATGCACATTAGAAGAAATAAAAACTCTACAGAACACCCTAAAAAAAGTCGGGTATAAAGCAGTCAGCTTACAGGACAATTAAGCTAGGGGCAACCTTTATTCGCTTTCATAATACTCTTATGGTATAATGATTAAAGGAGTATAAAATCTTAATGAAGAATTGAGGGGATGAAAGTGGCTAAAGAAGAGATCACTGCGGAAGTCCAGCAATTGGTTGAAACGGAACTTCGTAAAGGTGCCAGCAACTCCCGAATTGCTAATTTATTAGATTTACCTTATAAAGAAGCAGTCGACATTATTGAAACGATCAAAGAAGATTTAAGACCGGATGTTGGGGATGAAATTATCTTTTCATTTAGAGACGAACCAATGGAAGGAGTTATTGAAAAACTTCTTACAAACAGTGCCATCGTCCGGATCAACTGGAATCATTCTTCTGAAAGAATGCATGATCTGGTTGAAGAAAAAACGGTCGTTAACTTTAAAGATATTGAAGGATTTAAAAATCAAGTGGATGAAGAATAAGCAACTATCAAAAAAAGGCCGTCCCAGGATGGTCTTTTTTGCTTTTTATACACCCTGAAATGAGGAAGTGTAAAAGGGTCACCGCAGAAATATGACTTAAAAAGTTAAACAGGCAGAAAAAATCATACAATAATACAAGAATAAGGAGACCTTTTCAACCAGTGATGACAACGCTTTCAACAAATCTTTCAAAACTGCCTTCACATATAAATCATTATTTTAATCTTGACAGTTTTTTCAAACTAAGTTAGTATTTTGATTGTCAAATAGTTTGATAATCAAACGATATCGACTAAAGGAATAGGAGGAGATGATGTGGACCCAAAAATCAATGAAATAAACGGGTACCTGGTATCTATTTTCAACGATGTGCTGATGATTGAAGAACGGACACTCCAGACAAGTCAGTTCAAGGATGTATCAATCAAAGAAATGCATACCATTGATGCAATTGGTATGTATCAGGAGCACACAACCAGTGAGGTGGCTAAGAAGCTTGGTATTACAGTAGGCACGCTTACAGTTTCGGTCAACAACTTAGTCCGTAAAGGCTATGTGAACCGCGTCCGAAGCGAGAAGGACCGAAGAGTCGTCAAGCTGGCACTGACAAAGAAAGGGCGCCTGCTTTATCGTCTTCATGACAAGTTTCATAGAGATATGGTCCGAGAAACGCTAACGGAAATGAGCGAAGAAGAAGCTGAAGTGCTGATGAAAGGCTTGTTGAATCTTCACAGCTTTCTTGAGCGGACAAAGGAGCAGTTACCGGAGTGATGGACAAGACTCATGTGAAAATATATTCAACTGGAAAATATATCCCACCTCATCGTGTGTCTAATCATGATTTGACGAGCTGGATGGATACGTCTGACGAATGGATCGTCAAACGGACTGGTATCCAGTCTCGTTACTTATCTCGTGGAGACAACACGAGTAACTTGTGTATTAAAGCTGCCCATGATGTACTAGAAGATAGTCATATCGATGCTGATGAAATCGGACTGATCATTGTTGCGACAATGTCACCTGATGGGCAGTCTCCATCTGTTGCCAGTAAAGTGCAGTCAGCGATCCAAGCAGGTCAGGCGATGGCATTTGATATGAACGCAGCTTGTTCAGGTTTTGTCTACGCGCTATCTACAGCAGAAAAAATACTCAGACATGCGCCTTACGGCTATGCCTTAGTGCTTGGCGGAGAGGTCATGTCAAAAGAGATCGACTGGACAGACAGAAAGACGGCAGTGCTTTTCGGTGATGGTGCAGCAGGAGTCCTAATAGGCAAAACAGATGAGGCTGACCAATTTATATCTGAAGATCTTCATGCAAATGGAGATAAAGGAAAGGCACTGACATCTGGGAATAGACAGGTGGACAATCCTCTTGTACAGTCAGACAAATCAATCAGTTACCTGACTATGGATGGAAGAGAGATCTTCAACTTTGTCACTCGCTCGATTCCGGACAGTATCCATAAAGTACTTAACGAGAGCCGGACTGATATAGAAGACATTGATTATTTTCTCCTTCATCAGGCAAATGCACGCATCATAGAAATTATTGCCAAAAAACTGAAACGTCCTCTCGAGACTTTTCCTATGAACATTCAAAATTATGGGAACACATCTGCAGCCAGTCTACCGATACTATTGGACGAGCTTGCAAAAGAAAAAAAAGTGTTGAATGGAAAAAAACAGAAAATCATCTTGAGTGCCTTCGGCGGGGGATTAACCTGGGGAACGCTACTCTTGGAAATAAACTAATGATACAAACTAAAAAACTAATGAACTAATCGGAGGAATTATAAATGACAACTTTTGAAAAAATTCAGGAAATTATCGTAGATCAGCTGGACAAAGAAGAAACCGAAGTACAACTCTCAACGAACTTTAGAGAAGAACTTGAAGCAGACAGCTTGGATCTGTTCCAGATCATAAATGATATCGAAGACGAATTTGACATCAAGATAGAATCTGAAGAGGGTCTGACAACTGTAGAAGATCTAGTAAAATATGTTGAAGGTCAAATCGAATCTTAATTTACAGGAAGGAGCTCCTAGATGAATCAGCCTTTATTAGAGCAAATTGGAATTAAATATCCCATCATACAAGGAGCGATGTCATGGGTTGCCACTCCAAGTCTAGCAGCAGCCGTCTCAAATGCAGGGGGACTGGGCATGCTTGGAGCCGGGCATGAACCAGGTGAGTATGTCAGAAAAATCATTCAAGAAACTAAGAAGATGACAGACAAACCATTTGGTGTGAATGTCCTGCTGCTGTCACCCTATGTTGATGAAGTCGTCGATGTTGTGTGCGAAGAAGGCATAAAAGTCGTGACAACTGGAGCGGGCAGTCCTGGACGATATATGAAAAAGTTCAAGGATGCAGGGATTACTGTGATCCCTGTAGTTGCTTCCGTTGCACTGGCCAGACGGATGGAAAAAGAAGGTGCAGATGCAATCATCTGTGAAGGGATGGAAGCTGGAGGTCATATTGGAAAACTGACAACCATGACTCTAGTTCCTCAGGTCGTTGATGCAGTTCATATTCCAGTAATAGCAGCTGGAGGTATAGCAGATGGCCGGGGAATGGCTGCCGCATTTATGCTGGGAGCGTCTGCGGTACAATTAGGTACACGTTTTGTAGTCGCTTATGAAAGTATTGCTCATGAAAAATTCAAGGAGCGCATTATTAAGGCGAGAGACATTGATACCGTCGTAACTGGTATGATCACAGGTCATCCTGTACGTGTACTTAGAAACAAACTCACAAAAGAATACCTGAAAGTAGAAAAAGAAATTACAAGTGATGAGCATCCGGATTTTTCACGTCTTGAAGAGCTTGGTAAGGGCGCTTTAAGAAAAGCGGTTATTGAAGGTGATAAGGATGGTGGATCATTTATGTCCGGTCAGATTGCCGGACTTGTATCGAAAGAACAGAGTTGTGAGGAGATCATTCAGGAGCTGATGAGTGAATACAAAGAGCTGACAGCTCACCCAGTCGTCTTTAATTGATGTGTAAGGTTCAGTCTAATACTTTGATATTCAAATTAATGGCGATTTACTCATTTATCAGTTATATGAAAGGAAGTTTTTCGTGAAAACTGCATTTGTCTTTAGTGGGCAGGGTGCGCAGTATCTGGGCATGGGGAAAGAATTCTACGACACTTATGCATCTGCCCGCGCTATATTTGATCAAGCCAGTGAGGCATTGGATCTCGATCTTGCTGAAATTTGCTTTAACGATGAAAAGAATATACATTTCACTCCATATACTCAGCCGGCTATTTTGACGGTCAGTCATGCTATTGCTGCAGTCATGGGAGAAGAAGGCATTCATCCGGATTGTTCAGCAGGACTTAGTCTGGGAGAATACAGTGCGCTTGTCGCTTCAGAAGCCATAGGGTTCAAAGAAGCAGTCAGACTTGTCCACAAGAGGGGAAGTCTTATGGAAGAAGCTGTTCCTGACGGAGAAGGAAAAATGGCTGCGGTCATAGGACTGGATGCAGAAGCAGTTGAATCGATCTGTAGCACAGTCACTGAAAATAACTATGTGACCGTAGCAAATTATAATACGCCAAGTCAGCTTGTTCTTTCTGGAACAGCAGAAGGTGTGGAGCAGGCGATGAAGCTGGCCGAAGAACGTGGGGCGAAACGTGTAGTTGAACTGAATGTCAGCGGACCTTTTCATTCTCAATTGCTTGAACCAGCAGCTCAGGAATTTTCTGAAGTCCTGTCTCAGCAGACATTCAACCCGTTAACTATCCCGGTCTATTCTAACGTGACAGCCAGTGCATATCCTGATTCAGGGGCGATTTCTCATCTTCTCACTAAACAGATGACTTCATCTGTCCGTTTTGAACAGATGATTCGAATTATGGCTGAAGATGGGGTAGAGAGATTTATCGAAGTCGGACCTGGAAAAACTTTAAAGTCATTTATCAAAGCAATTGATAGAAGCTTTAAACCGTCGAATGTCGAAAAGCCTAGTCAATTGAATAAATTACTGGAAAAATCGAGTGGATAGTAGGGGTAATATGGATAAAAAAACAATCATAGTAACAGGAAGCACCAGAGGAATCGGTAAAGCGATCGCAGCCTTCTTTCTTAAGAGAGGGCATAATGTCGTTGTTAACGGACGAAAAGACCTGTCAGATGATCTGATGGATTACTTCAACGTTTTCGACGGGACTGTCCATGTTATCAATGGGGACATTAGCGATTCGGCCTTTGCTAAAAAGCTAATCAAGGACACCAGAAAACACTTTGGGTCTGTAGATGTTCTAGTGAATAATGCAGGGATCACACGTGACAATCTGGCCATCAGGTTGTCTGATGATGATTTTGATGCCACGCTTGATGTCAACTTGAAAGGCACGTTTTATACATCTAAAGAAGCGGCTAAAGTGATGCTCAAGCAGCGCTCAGGGCATATCATCAATATGTCCAGTGTTGTCGGAGTAGCTGGAAACGTCGGACAGGCGAACTATGCTGCGAGCAAGGCCGGTGTAATCGGATTGACTAAATCATTGGCCAAGGAGCTGGCTCCAAGAGGGGTGCTGGTTAATGCCATCGCACCTGGTTTCATTGAATCCGATATGACCGATCAGCTGACCGATGAAGTAAAAGAGAAAGCTCTGACGACTATTCCTCTCAACCGCCTTGGTAAAGTTGAAGAGGTAGCTGAGCTGGCAGGGTTTTTAAGTAATCAGAAGTATATTACCGGACAAGTTTTCCACGTTGATGGTGGGATGGTAATGAACGGGTAAATAGTTTAGGAGGCTGAGAATGGAAAGAGTAGTAATTACTGGTCTTGGGGCGATTACGCCTCTTGGCAATTCAGTAGCAGAATTTTGGGATGGACTGAAAAATGGAAGAAACGGCATAGGGCCACTGACCAAATTCGATGGAGAGGCAATCAATGTTCATGTTGCCGGAGAAGTCCGAAACTTTGAGGCTAAGAAAGTCATGGATAGAAAACTGGCTAAGCGTATGGACCCATTTTCGCAGTATGGCGTAGCGGCTGCTCTTGAAGCAGTGAAAGATAGTGAAATTGACATGGATGAAATTGATGCTGATCGCATGGGAGTCATTGTCGGTTCAGGAATTGGCGGACTGAATGCCATGCAGGACCAAATCATCAAAATGCATGAAAAAGGACTGGACCGTGTTGCTCCCTTTTTCGTTCCTATGGCAATAGGAAACATGGTTGCGGGAAATATCTCCATAGCAACTGGAGCAAAAGGACCGAATCTTTCAATCGTCACAGCCTGTGCATCCGGAAACAATTCAATTGGAGAAGCCTATAGAAATATCAAGCACGGCTATGCCGACATCATGCTGGCTGGTGGAGCTGAGGCAAGCATCAATGAAATCGGTATGTCAGGTTTTGCTGCACTGAATGCATTATCAACTAATGAAGATCCTAATGCTGCTTCAACGCCTTTCGACAAGAATCGTCATGGATTCGTCATGGGTGAAGGTGCAGGAGTTCTTGTACTTGAAAGCTTATCTTCTGCTTTAAAACGCAAGGCGAAAATATATGCTGAAATTACAGGTTACGGTGCGACTGGAGACAGTTTCCACATGACTGCCCCTTCTCCAGACGGGTCAGGTGCTGCAAGAGCCATGAAGCAGGCTATCAAAGAGTCTGGAATCGAAGCTGCAGATATTGACTATATCAATGCGCACGGAACATCTACACCTGCCAATGACTCTTCAGAAACCGAGGCCATCAAACTGGCATTAGGTGATGAAGCAGCTGCGAGTGTCGCTGTTTCAAGTACTAAGAGCATGACAGGTCATTTACTTGGAGGTGCAGGGGCAATCGAAGCGATCGCATCCATTAAAGCACTTCAGGAAGGAATACTTCCACCGACAATCAATCTAAGCACACCTGACGAAGCCTGCGACCTGGATTATGTCAGCAATCAGCCAAGAGAAAAAGCAATTCAGTATGCATTAAATAACTCTTTAGGGTTTGGTGGACATAACGCCGTTACCTGCTTCAAGAAATGGGAGGATAAGGAATGAATTTTGAACAGCTGAAAGAGCTGATCGATCACATCGACCGGTCATCTCTTTATGAGTTCGAGATGGAAAATGACGACATCTCCTTAAAATTGAGCAAAAGAAAAACGTATGGTGCTGGTGGTGTAGTGCAGACCCAAGATCAGGTGGAGCCTAATAATCAGGCAGAACCTGCAAGGAAATTCTCACCCTCGTCAGAAGAGGAAACTGCTGCGCAGTCCGCGCCACAAGAGATCGCACCAGATGAAGATCTTCATGAACTGAAGGCGCCCATAGTAGGGACAGGCTACCTGTCTTCTTCACCTGATGCCCCACCATTCGTTAGTGAAGGCGATGCAGTATCTAAAGGTCAGACCATCTGTATCATCGAAGCGATGAAAGTCATGAATGAAATCAAGAGTGACGTAGACGGAACGATCAGCCAAATAATGATCGAAGATGGACAGCCTGTCGAATTCAATCAGTCACTGATCAAAATCAAGCCAAATTAAAGGAGACGACTTATGACTACTATGAACATTAAAGAAATTCAGGAACTGATTCCCAATCGTTACCCGATTTATTTTATTGACAAAGTGACAGAGCTGATTCCAGGTGAACATGTCACCGCTATAAAAAATGTAACGATCAATGAAGAGTTTTTCCAAGGACACTTCCCGGGAGAACCAGTCATGCCAGGTGTACTCATTGTTGAGAGTCTGGCGCAGGCTGGATCGATCCCGCTTTTAAAACTGGATCAGTTCAAGTCTCAGACAGCCTACCTTGGTGGACTGAACAAAGTTAAATTCAAGAAAAAAGTCGTTCCTGGAGATGTGCTTGAATTAAAAGTAGATATCGTCAAGCTTAAAGATTATGCAGGAATCGGTAAAGGTGTCGCATACGTGGATGGCAAGAAGGTCTGTGAAGTAGAAATGACATTCATTATCGGAAGATAGCAGATCACTAAAATTTGTATCTATTAAGGAAGGGTTAGGCATGTTTGAAAAAATATTAGTAGCCAACAGAGGTGAAATAGCTGTACGCATTATTCGTGCCTGCAAAGAACTGGGCATCAAAACGGTAGCCATCTATTCTACTGCCGATGAAGATGCCCTTCATATGCAGTTGGCAGACGAAGCGGTTTGTATTGGTCCACCTAAAGCGTCAGATTCGTACCTGAATATACATAATATTCTGAGTGCAGCGGTACTGACAGGTGCGGAAGCTATTCATCCCGGTTTTGGTTTTCTTTCCGAAAATAGTCTATTTGCTGCGATGTGTGAAGAAGTGAATATTACATTTATCGGACCTGATAAAGAAACAATCGAACAGATGGGGAATAAGTCCAACGCGAGAGAAATGATGCAGAAGGCTAACGTACCCGTCATCCCTGGAAGCCATTCATCTATTACGACCTTGGATGAGCTGCATGACCATGTCCAGTCTATCGGCCTTCCTGTGATTATAAAAGCAGTAGCCGGCGGGGGCGGTAAAGGAATGCGTATGGTATTCGACTCAGATCTGCTAGAATCTAGCTTTCTTCAGGCGCAGTCTGAATCGAAAGCAGCATTCAATGATAACCGTATGTATGTAGAAAAGATCATTACGCCAGCCAAGCATATCGAAGTGCAGATTCTGGCTGACCATCACGGGAATGTTATCCATCTTGGTGAAAGAGACTGTTCTCTTCAAAGAAACCATCAGAAGATCGTTGAGGAAGCACCCAGCTCCTCTTTGACAGATGAAGCTAGAGAGAATATCTGTATGAGTGCAGTGAGAGCTGCTCAGGGAGTAGGGTATAAAAATGCCGGCACGATCGAGTTTTTAGTCGATCAGAACGAGCAGTACTACTTCATGGAGATGAATACGCGCATACAAGTTGAGCATCCTATTACTGAAATGATCACTCATGTCGATATCGTCAAGGAACAGATCCGGATTGCTGCCGGACTGCCACTGACTTTGACTCAGGAAGATATTGAATTTAAAGGACACGCGATAGAATGTCGTATCAATGCTGAAAACCCTGCTTTCAATTTTGCACCTTCTCCAGGAGAAATCACGTACCTGAACATGCCATCAGGCGGCTTAGGTCTGCGTGTGGATACAGCGATGTTTGCGGGAGGAATAATTCCGCCCCACTATGATTCGATGATTGCAAAGATAATTACTCATGGTCAGACTAGAGAAGATGCTGTACGTAAAATGATCCGGGCACTCGACGAAATGGTTGTAGAAGGTATCCAGACTAATCTTGATTTTCAATATGATCTACTAAGTCATGAAGCATTTGAATCTGGTGAGTATACGACGGAAACCTTGTCCCAGCAGATCATTCCTGACTGGTTGAACGAGAAGGAGGCGGAGAATGAGGCTATTTAAAAAAAGGCCCTATATTTCTATACAGAAAAGCACCTCTCAAAACGGGCCGACTGTTCCGGATGGGATGTTTGAAAAATGTCCTCAATGTAAACAGTCCGTGTATGTGAAGAGTTTAGGGCAGGAAAGAATATGTCCTAACTGCCACTACGCCTTCCGTATCCGTGCTCAGGAAAGACTGGCACTCACTGTTGATCCAAATAGTTTCTCAGAATGGGACGGCGAGGTGCATGCGTCAGATCCGCTTCAGTTTCCAGGATATGAAGAAAAAATTCAGAACGTCCAAATAAATACCGGATTAAGGGAGGCTGTTCTGACCGGGCAGGCACGATTTAATTCAATTGAATCGGCCATTGGAATTATGGATTCACACTTCATTATGGGAAGCATGGGCCAGGCTGTCGGAGAAAAAATAACCCGGTTATTTGAAAGAGCGACTGAGAAGAATCTACCTGTTGTACTTTTTACAGCATCCGGTGGCGCCAGAATGCAGGAAGGAATCTTTTCGCTTATGCAGATGGCTAAAACCAGCGCGGCAATTAAAAGGCATTCAGAAAAGGGGCTCTTTTATCTGACAGTGATCACCGACCCTACAACAGGTGGGGTGACAGCAAGCTTTGCTATGCTGGGAGACATCATACTGGCTGAACCAGGAGCACTAATAGGTTTTGCGGGCAAACGGGTGATTGAACAGACAATTAAAGAATCTCTGCCTGATGACTTCCAACTTGCTGAGACAGTATTAAAAAATGGTTTTATAGACCAGATAGTCGAACGGGAAAAATTAAAATCTGTAATCAGTCAGCTTCTGGAACTGCATGTCGATCCAGAAGGAACATTAAAGGAGGAGTCTGAATGAATGATGTCATGTCTGTGGTCTCCTCTGCCAGAAAAACCGATCGAATCAATATGAAAGACATTACAAGTATGATGATCGATGACTTCATCGAACTGCATGGTGACAGAGTGTTTAAAGATGACCCTGCTATCATTGGTGGAATCGGGAAACTGAACGGCCGGGCAGTGACTGTAATTGGGAACCAGAAAGGGACAACAGTCGAGGAAAATGTCCGAACTAACTTTGGATCGGCACACCCGGAAGGGTACCGTAAATCCCTTCGACTGATGAAACAAGCTGAGAAGTTCAATAGACCCGTTCTCAACTTTATCAACACCTCTGGGGCATACTGTGGAGTTGAAGCTGAAGAAAGGGGTCAGGGTGAAGCGATTGCCCGGAACTTGCTGGAAATGAGCGATCTTTCCGTGCCTGTTCTCTCAGTAATCATAGGAGAAGGTGGAAGCGGGGGTGCGTTGGCTCTGGCATTGTCTGATGAAGTATGGATGATGGAGTTCTCCATTTATTCCATCCTGTCACCTGAAGGATTCGCGTCTATTCTATGGAAAGATGCCAAGAAAGCCAGCGATGCAGCTGAACTGATGAAGCTGACTTCATCTGATTTGTTGAAACTTGGGATCATCGAAAAAGTGATACCTGAGACTGAAAAACAAGAAGCACTTGAAAAAGATCAGATTATCGCCAATATGAAAAAAGAAATTGATGAAAAGCTTTTTGAACTCGTTCGAGTTTCAAAGAATGAGCTCATACGTAAGCGATATGACCGATTCAGACAATATTAGTTGAAGCAATGGGATGGAATGATCCTGTTGCTTTTATTTATTCCATGTTTTGCAGCAGAAGGCTTGTGGTACAATATAGCTGAGGAGTGTTGTGATATGGGAGATAAGATAGAATTCCCTAAGAACTACGGGACATATATGCATCATGCATTGAGTGCGCTGCAGGACGCAGACTATAAGCGGGCAATTACACATATGAAAAAGGCATATGCGATCAAAGATGAAAACAGCCTGAATATTCTGCTGGTGTCGACATTATTTCAGAATGGGCAGATCAGTGAAGCACTTGACTACGCAGAAGAGAAAGAATCCTTTTACCTGACAAACGAAAAGAGACTGCTTGTTTATATCGAGCTGCTTATCTACAATTACCAGTTTTTGTTAGCTCAAAAATTGCTGGACGATGAAATCAGGTTAGCTACTTCGGAAAACTTGGCCAGCTGGCAGAATCTTAAGGACACTTTAGAGCAGAAAAAACTTGAAGCAGAAAAAGAACGTCACCAGACAGAAATCGAGCGCAAGAAAAAACTGTTTTCTTTAGCCTCATTGACGCCTGATGAGCAGTTTGCTCTGATACAGGAAGCGGATGAGATGAAGACGGACAATTTGATTCATGCGGCACCATCTGTTTTTCAGAACCCATACGTTCATCCGTTTGCCCGGTCCGGATTTCTGTCTGTACTTATTGACAGAAGAGTAAATCAGTCTTTTTCATATACTTGGCTGAATGAGACTAGAAAGGTCACACCAGCAACTATGAGCACGTTTGAAAATCATCCGGTCGTACAGGACATGTATTCTAAAATTGAAGAATTATTCATCAGTAATCCTTCATTAAAAGTGCTGGTCGAACAGGAAGCGAATGCTGTTCTTCTCATGCTCTTTCCGTTTATCGATGAAGCCATTCAAAAAGAAGATATTACAGCATGGATTTATACAATAGCAGAGGGGATACAGCCCGAGCAGGATGAAGTTGAACAAGTGTCTGAGGAGAAACAGGCTTATATTAACAGCTGGGTCAGCAGAGTGTATCAGGAGTTGCTGTGAATTAAGCATCCGCAGTTTACATTAGCCTTTAAATATTGTATGATAATTAAGTATGTTTAATTAATAAATAGTGAACAGGCTTATTTCCACAGTGTTGGAAATAATGACGATTGCTAGCAGACTAATCAATTCGGAGGGTAATTATATATGGAAACAAATTTTGAAAAAACAGGTGCTACAACAGGCCGTCTGGAATTCACGATCGATCAAGAAACAGTACAAAAAGGACTGGATAAAACATTCAAGAAAGTTCAGAAAAACTTGAACGTACCAGGATTCCGTAAAGGACGAGTGCCACGACGTATTTTCAATCAGATGTACGGTGAAGCTGCACTTTACGAAGACACGCTTAACGACCTGCTGCCTGCAGCTTATTCTAAAGCTGTACAGGAAGCTGGCATCGAACCTGTAGCTCAGCCTAATATTGATATCAAATCAGTTGAAAAGAACCAGGATTGGGAACTGATTGCTGAAGTCACTCTTAAACCTGAAGTTGAGCTTGGACAGTACAAAGAAATCGAAGTAACCAAACAGGACCGTAACGTTTCTGAAGAAGACGTAGATGCAGCACTGGATCGCCGTCGTGAGAGCCTTGCTGAACTGACTATTAAAGAAGATGCAGCAGAAGAAGGCGACACGGTTGTCATCGATTACGAAGGATTCGTTGGCGATGAAGCATTTGAAGGTGGAAAAGGTGAGAACCACTCACTAGTTCTTGGATCTAACTCATTCATCCCTGGTTTTGAAGATCAGCTGGTTGGCGTTAAAGCAGGAGACGAGAAAGACGTTACAGTTACTTTCCCAGAAGAGTATCACTCAGATGAACTTGCTGGAAAAGAAGCTGTATTTAAAGTCAAGGTTCACGAAGTTAAAGTGAAAGAATTGCCTGAACTTGACGATGAGTTCGTTAAAGATCTTGATGAAGACGTAGAAACAGTGGATGAATTGAAAGAAAAAATCCGCAAAGAACTTGAAGAAAGCAAGACTACTGCCGCTGACGATGCCAGAGATGACGAAGCTATCAGAAAAGCAGTAGAAAATGCTAAAATTGAAGAGATTCCACATGAAATGGCTCACGAAGAAGTACACCGTCAGATGGATATGTTCCTGAACAACTTGAAACAGCAGGGCATTTCACCTGAAATGTACTACCAGATGACAAACTCAACAGAAGAGGATCTTCACAAGCAGTTTGAAGGCGATGCAGAATTTAACGTACGCACTAACCTGGTACTTGAAGCAATTGTTGCAGCTGAGAACCTTGTTGCGACTGAGGAAGACATGGAAAAAGAAATCTCTGATCTGGCTAAGCAGTACAACATGCCTGAAGACCAAGTACGCAGCGTACTTTCTCCAGAGCTTCTTAACAGAGACATCTCATTGAAAAAAGCAATTGACCTGATCACTTCAACTGCTAAAGAAACACTTGAAGCAGCAGAAGAGTCAGACGAAGCGTAAAACTGTTTAAATGTAAATGGGAATGCCTAACGTGCATTCCCGTTTTTCATAAATTCATAAAATTTTATTAGGCTATGAGAGAGGTGACCGTGCCTATGTTTAACGATGACGATCAAAAAGGAAATATCTCATGTTCATTCTGCGGGAAATCACAGGAGCAAGTAAAGAAAATCGTGGCAGGTCCTGGCGTTTATATCTGTAATGAATGTGTTGACTTATGCCAGGAAATTATGGAAGAAGAGTTCAGCAAGCAGTCATTCGACGGTGAAATGAACGTTCCTAAGCCTCATGAGATTCGAGAAATACTGAATGAGTATATCATCGGTCAGGAAGCGGCTAAAAAGGCTCTTTCTGTAGCGGTATACAATCACTACAAACGTATCAACAGTCTAGATGAAGACACAGAAGATGGCATTGAACTTCAGAAAAGTAACATCTGTCTGATCGGTCCTACAGGGTCGGGTAAAACGTACCTGGCACAGACGCTTGCACGCATTCTGAACGTTCCTTTTGCAATAGCTGATGCAACGAATCTGACCGAAGCGGGGTATGTTGGAGAAGATGTTGAGAACATTCTACTGAAACTCCTCCAGTCAGCTGATTACGATGTAGAGCTGGCACAACGCGGAATCATTTATGTCGATGAGATCGATAAAATCGCCCGCAAGTCGGAAAATGTCTCTATCACAAGAGACGTCAGTGGGGAAGGTGTACAGCAGGCGCTTTTAAAAATTCTTGAAGGAACGACTGCAAGTGTGCCGCCTCAAGGAGGCAGAAAACACCCTCATCAGGAACTGATTCAGATTGATACTACAAATATCCTCTTTATTGTCGGAGGGGCCTTCGACGGAATAGAAACGATTGTAAAAAATCGTCTGGGGGATAAAGTAATCGGATTTGGTGCTGCAAGCAAGCGTAAAGAAGCAGATGAGAAGCAGAGCATCATACAGCAGATTATACCTGAAGATTTACTGAAATATGGTCTGATTCCTGAATTTATCGGTCGACTCCCGATTACAGCTGTACTTGAGAAGCTGAATGAAGACGATCTGGTCGAAATTCTGACGAAGCCTAAAAACTCGCTGGTCAAACAGTATAAAAAACTGCTGCAAATCGATGAGGTAGAACTTGAATTTGAGGAGCAGGCTCTTCGTGGAATCGGTAAAAAGGCAATCGAACGAGATACTGGTGCGCGTGGGCTGAGATCGATCATTGAAAGCATTATGATGGATATCATGTTTGAAGTGCCCAGCAGACCGGACATTAAGAAAGTCGTTATAACCGAAGAAACAGTGGAAACACAGATGAATCCTATCTTTTATGATGAAGATGGGCAGAAAGTTAGCTAATTAAATAAAAAAAGCTTCGGCTACGCCTTCGCCCTTTTGGGATAGTGCGTAGCCATTACTTTTTCAGTTCTGAATTATCGTAGACGATACCGTGAATACT
>NZ_FNFK01000094.1 GCF_900101165.1 Alkalibacterium thalassium
CGACGAACAGGTTTGATCGGTTTACCTGCTTCCACGGCCTGTTTTAGAAGGTATTTATAGTCCGCCCGTTCAATCTTTACAACTTTCGGTGGGTCATCAAGGGTCAATTTGTTGTAATCAAGCTTTGTGATATCGGTCCCTTTAGGTGGTCGATCACCCGCATCTTCAAGCCAAGTAATATAATCGTTTAAAAGTTGAATTAAACTGTTTTGCCACTTGATTTTATTAACTAAATACATGATAATCTGAAGTAGATTAGGCATCTCTTTTCACTCCTTAAGTGATGAATGTTTGTTTTAGTGAACTTCATTTTATCAGATTAAGGGGGGGAAGAGGTGCCTTTTTGTATTTTAATTGATAGAGCAACGATAGTTGCATTAAAACAACACGAAAAAACAAAAAAATTGGTAATTACTCGAGATCTTACAGGAGTTAGGCTATGATTATGCATCCGGATTAGACCTTTCACCAGGGGGAACACAAGTCGAACGTGAGACCTTGAAAGAAGTGCTGCTAGAAAGGCGGCTGGAAGAAGCTCTGAGTACAATAAACCCAGAGCTTCCGCCTGAAGCTTTGGAAGAAGCATACAGACAAGTCATTACCTTTAACAGTCCCAGTTTAATTGAGAATAACCGTCACTTTCATCAGTTAATGACCGAAGGAATCGAAGTCAGCTATAAGGAAAAGGGTGAGATCAGAACAAAGCGGGCATATATTATTGATTTTGAAAACCCGTTAAATAATGATTTCTTAGTTGTGAATCAGTTTACTGTAGTGGAAAAAGAAGACCGCAGACCAGACATTGTTTTATTCGTAAATGGTCTACCCCTAGTGGTAATCGAATTAAAATCAGCCAGTGATGAAGAAGTAGGTATTGAGAATGCATACAATCAAATTCAAACGTATAAAAGAGAAATTCCTTCTCTTTTTAACTACAATGCCTTCAATATTATTTCAGACGGAATCAATGCTAAAGTAGGCACATTAACTTCTAACGAAGAATGGTTCATGAACTGGCGAACCGTTGACGGAAAACATATTGAACCTCTCTCCAATCCTCAGTATGAAGTGTTGTTTAATGGAATACTTCAAAAAGAACGGCTTTTAGATATCGTTCATAACTTCATTCTCTTTCAGGAATCACAGGAAGCAGAAAAAGATGCGAATGGTAAAATACTAGGGAATAATAAATCAGTGGTAAAAATCATGGCGGCTTATCATCAGTACTTTGCTGTTAAAAAAGCGGTCTCTAAAACGAAAGAAGCCACCCAAGAAGAAGGCGACCGTCAAATCGGGGTGATTTGGCATACGCAAGGGTCAGGGAAAAGCTTTTCGATGGTCTTTTATACAGGCGGCCTAGTTAGAGAACTGAACAATCCGACCATTGTGGTTATAACTGACCGTAATGATTTGGATGATCAGCTCTTCAGTACGTTTTCTAAATCAAAAGACTTATTGCGGCAAACACCAAAGCAAGCGCATGTCAGAAAATTATCTCAAGCTAAAAAGACGAACGGCAAAGAGAACTCAACAGAAGTTAACGGCTTGTATGACCTTTTAAACGAGAGACAATCAGGCGGGATTATTTTTACAACCATTCAAAAATTCAAGCCGGAAAATGAAGACATGCCCGTTCTTACAGACCGAAAAAATGTAATTATCATTGCAGACGAAGCACACAGAAGTCAGTATGGATTGGATGCCAAAACGGATGCAAAAACGGGTGAAGTCACTTACGGCTATGCTAAGTATTTAAGAGATGCGCTGCCCAATGCCTCTTTCATCGGCTTTACTGGTACACCCATTGACTTAGAAGACCGCTCGACTGTTGCTGTATTCGGTCATACCATTGATACATATGACATGACCAGAGCGGTAGAGGATGAAGCAACGGTTCGTATTTTTTATGAGAACCGGATCATCAAACTTGAAGCGGATGAAGTGGAACTCAAGAACTTGGATGATGAATTTGAAGAACTATTGGAGGGTCAAGAAGAAGAGGCTCGCATGAAAAATCGGTCTAAGTGGAGCCGAATGGAAGCCATAGTTGGCTCACCAAACCGGGTCAAAAAGCTGGCTGAAGATATCGTCCAGCACTTCGAAGCTAAAGAACAGGCAATGGATGGTAAAGGCATGGTTGTCTGCATGAGTCGAAAGATTGCCGTAGATCTGTATGATCAAATCATTAAAATCAGACCAGACTGGGACAGTGACGATGTAAATAAAGGGAAAATTAAAGTGGTTATGACCGGAAGTGCAGCGGATAGTGAGCGCCTACAGAAGCATACTGGAGGCAAGCAGCGCCGAGATACTTTGGCTAAGCGTATGAAAGACAACAATGATGAATTGAAACTAGTTCTTGTAAGGGACATGTGGCTCACTGGTTTTGATGTCCCGTCTATGCATACCATGTATATCGATAAACCGATGAAGGGTCATAATTTAATGCAAGCGATTGCGCGCGTGAACCGTGTCTTCAAGGAAAAATCTGGTGGTGTCGTTGTCGACTATATTGGTATTCTTGAAAGTTTAAAGCATGCATTAAATCAGTACACCAGCAGCGACCGACAAAATACTGGTATCGATACAGACGTGGCAACTAACTTAATGCTTGAGAAATTGGATGTTCTTCAAGATATGATGCATGGGTACGATTATTCTGACTATATGGGTGACTCACAAAGCAAACGTGTCCGCGCCATAACCGGTGGAATGGACTTTATTATGGGCAAGAGCGAAGAAGACCAAAAAGAATTCAAGCAAACGGTTCTGGAATGCGGCAAAGCTCACGCCCTGTGTGCAGCTACGGATACTGGAAAAGAAAAAGCACTGGAAGTGAGTTACTTTAAAGCAGTAAAAGCGAGTTTGGTTAAGCTCAAAAATAGCGACAAGCCTATACTTTCTCAAAAAGAAATCGATGCACGTGTATCTCAGCTTCTCGAACGGTCGATTATTTCAGAGGAAGTCATCGATGTATTTGATACATTAAATATTAAACGACCAGAAATTTCCATTTTATCAGAAGATTTCTTGAATGAAGTTCAGGAAATGAAGCATAAGAACTTGGCAGTCGAAATGTTGAAGAAATTACTGGAAGGTGACATTAAAGCACTTGAAAGACGAAATGTTGTTAAGTCAGAGAAGTTCTCTGAACGTTTGACAAAAACGTTAAACCGATACCGAAATCAAGCGTTGACAAATGCAGAAGTCATTGAAGAACTTATTCGTATGGCCCATGATTTCAAGCGTATGCGAGAAGAAGAAAGTGAACTGGGATTGAGTGATGATGAGATTGCTTTCTATGATGCCTTAACGAAAGAAGACGCCGTCAAAGAATTTATGGAAGACGACGTTCTAAAGCAGATCGCACATGAGTTGACCGAAGCGATTAGGAAAAATATTACTATTGACTGGAGTGTCAGAAAAAGTGCACGCGCCAGTATGAGACGAGTGATTAAACGTCTCTTAGCCAAGTATGACTATCCACCAGATCAGTCTCCTCAAGCAATTATTACGGTTATGCTTCAAGTAGAGAAAATGGCAGGCAACCTATATAAAAATCATGTTTGGGCTGCGCAAGTGGCGGAAGAGGATAGGACGGATTATTAATGGTTTTTATGATTATATATTAGGAGGAGGATGCATAGTGGAACCCCATGTTGAATCAATTATTGAAAGAACACAAAAGTATTTAGAAAATATTCCAACTATGATTATTGGTTCAGGATTTTCAGTTCCCTTTGGTTTGCCAACTATGGATAATTTGGCTAGCCAATTAAAAAATGAGTTATCAAGTAAATATGAGGGCGATGAAGGGTGGAATGATTTTACTGATCTGTTAGATAAGGATTATGACCTCGAGTCTGCTTTACTAGATGTATCTTTAAATGAAGATATAACTAAAGAAATAATTGAAGTTACATGGAGCATGGTAAATTTGCTAGATAGAAAAGCGTTTTTAGAATTTATACGAGAAGCCCAGAATAAGGGATTAAGCAATATATTTAATACTCTTCTACAAAGTCATCCTCGTAAAGTTGATGTAATCACAACAAATTATGATAGGTTGATTGAGTATTCTGCCGATAAAGTAAACGCTGAAATTCAAATGGGTTTTAAAGGAGAGTATATGAAAAGGTTAGATAAAATCGATACTCAGCCTAAACCAAATCAAAAATCTATTGTGCTTTGCAAAGTTCATGGTTCCCTAGACTGGTTCAAGAAAGAGAAAGGAAACCAAATTATATCACTTCCAAATTCAGAAAATATACTTAATGATTTTCAACCCGTGATAGTAACCCCAGGTATACACAAATATCAAGAAACTCATAATGAGCCATTTCGTACAATGATTAATGCAGCTGATACTTTAATTAGTGAAGCAACTTCTTTTCTATGTATAGGCTATGGCTTCAATGATGATCATCTTCATCCAAAATTAATTAATCAAATTGAATCGTTAGAAAAGGAAATAGTGATAGTTACAAAAACATTGACAGAAGGGGGCAAAAAAATAATTAAAAATGCTAAAAAGTTCGTTGTTTTTGAAGAAGATAGTCAAGGTGGGACAAAAATTACTAGCCATGATGGAATTATTAATTCAAAAGAAGAATTTTGGAAAATAGATGAATTTGCAAACATGTGGCTTTAGGTTAAGGAGGAGAAAATGAATATATTTGATTACGAAAATGAAGATAGTATTGGTTATGTTAGCAGTGTAGATACTGCGACTTTAGTTATATCAGTTGAGAACGAAAAGATGTTGAGCCATTTACAAGTTAATCATTTACCTGAATAATTCATAGTACCTTGTCAGAACAGGCATTTATCCCGCTTTGATAAGGTTTATCACTCTATTCCTTCTTCACCCGTTGGGTGAAGAAAAAAATATACAAAAAGAGCACGCTCTATGTTATTGTAAAGTCGACGAAAACAACAAAAACAAGAGGTGTGCTCAATGTCAACTTTACAAGAAAAGCAACTACAATTCAATCCCCATTTGGTTATGTCAAACGATGGCGGTCAATTATCCAATGATTCCGGTCTCCTTTTACTCTTTGAATTTTTTCATAAGATCAAGTTCAAAGAGCTGGTTAACGAGTTATT